>DTUY01000329.1 GCA_012963885.1 Candidatus Poribacteria bacterium
TCCTTGCTGGCCATATATAACTCCCAGATTATAATGCGCCTGTTCATGGTCAGGATTTATCTCAATCACCTTTTGATACTGGGTAACGGCGGCATCTAATTCTCCTTGCTGGCCATATATAACTCCCAGATTATAATGCGCCTGTTCATGGTCAGGACTTATCTCAATCACCTTTTGATACTGGGTAACGGCGGCATCTAATTCTCCTTGCTGGCCATATATAACTCCCAGATTATAATGCGCCTGTTCATGGTCAGGACTTATCTCAATTGCTTCTCGATATTCAACAATGGCTAATTTCAGATCGCCCTGTTTATAGTGAACATTACCTAGATTGTTGCGAGTGTCTGGATCTTCGGCGTTAATTTCTAATATCTTTTGGTACTGGACAACGGCGTTGTCTAAATCCCCTGTTTGGCCGTATATAGTTGCTAGACCATTGTATGCCGGCACATGATTGGGTTCAGTTTCGATTACCTTTTGATACCGAGTAACGGCGGCATCTAATTCTCCTTGCTGGCCATATATAACTCCCAGATTATAATGTGCCTGTTCATGGTCAGGATTTATCTCAATTACCTTTTGATACTGAGTAACAGCGGCATCTAATTCTCCTTGCTGACCATATATAACTCCCAAATTATAATGTGCCTCTATGTCATTGGAATTGATCCCAATTACCTTTTGATATTGAGTAATAGCTGCATCAAACTTTCCTTGTCTGACGTATGTAATGGCCAGATCTAAACGGGGACGTACAAATCTGGGGTTGATTTCAATAGCCTTTTGATACTCAGCAATAGCTGCATCAAACTTTCCTTGTCTGGCGTATATAATGGCCAGATCTAAACGGGGACGTACAAATCTGGGGTTGGTTTCAATAGCCTTTTGATACTGGACAATGGCTTCAGCTAAATCCCCTTGGTTATAATGTTTTAGATCGGGATGTATCTCTGAACCTTCATAACTTATTTCTAACGTCTTTTGATACTGGATAATGGCAGCGCTTAAATTCCCTTGGTTCAAGTAAACGTGTCCCAGATTGTAGTGTGCCTCTGCATCATTGGGATTAATTTCAATGGCTCTTTGGTATTCGGCGATAGCATCAGTTAAATTCCTTTGGTTATAGTAGGCATTGCCCAAATTATAATGTGTCTCAGCGTCGTTGGGATTAATTTCAATGGCCTTTTGGTATTCGGCAATAGCATCAGTTAAGTTCCCTTGATCATGATAGGCATTGCCCAGATTGTTACGTGCTTCTATTAAACCGGGGTTGATTTCCAGTGCTTTTTTGAACTCGGCAATAGCAGTATCTAGTTTGCCTTGTTTGTAGTAATTCAGCCCACGATTGTTATGTCTCGTCGCCTCGCCTTTGGTTTCAGCTATTTCTGCTGCGTAACCAATCATCAGACCTATTGTGAATAAAATAATCAAACTCACTCTCGGCGTATACATGAATACCTCTTCAGATTAGTTTACATTCCATATTCCTTAATAGTATTGGTAAGAAAAGCCCAAGAGTAATAGATATGGACTAGATTGATGCGATCTGCCAAATTCCAATTTGAAGTGCAATGCTCTTGAAAGCCTGAAATGATAAGCATCAACTCACGGCTAAACCCCGAAATTACCACTGCTTGCAAACTCAGTGTTTACTGAGGGTAGTCTAACATTTGGGACCGCACAATCTTACCCTCATAATTTCCATAGTTAACCCAAAATGTTGAGAAAACATACCTGATTGTGATATTATAATTGCATGATAGAATAGCATACGCAAATCAAGCAGTCTAGATTCGTCGGGTGAACACATCCAACACATTGTTATCGGAGGGAACATGTTATACATGAAGAGACCATTGATCCTAATACACATTTGTTTATTCATCCTGAGTTTAATCCTAACTGTTCAGGGTTATGGTGCAATCAATCCCAAAACGGCTGTTGCTGTCTGGCTCTTCGATGGCAATACCGAAGATGCTACAGAAAATAAAAATCATGGCGAACTTAAAAACGGGGCCAAGATTGCCGACGGCGGCAAATTCGATAAGGCTCTGAGTCTGGATGGAGAAGATGATTATGTGCTGGTCAACCCATCAGCCAGTTTAGAAAGTTCCTCCAAACAATATACCGGGGTCGCCTGGGTTAAACTGGATAAGGAAGGAGTGCAGCGTAACGCTTGTTGTAATGACGATCAGTTTGTTGTCGGTTGGACTCCCGGCTGGCATAACCTGCTGTTGGTTTTCGGCGCCGGTCGAAATACCAATCAAGGCAAAGTGGAAATTGGAAGTGCCGAACTGGCTCCGCAATGGAACTCCGGCACCAAACAGGTCAATGATGACAAATGGCACCATCTGGCCTTTGTATACGATGGCAAGAAAAAACTTCTCTATGTCGACGGAGAAGTGGACATTGACACGCCGGCGTCGGGAACCTTTGGCATCTTCGGCATAGACGTAACCATAGGCGGAACGGCGGCTAGCCAGAGGCATGCCGAAGGTCTTTTGGACGACATAGCAATTTTTAATGCTCCCCTAGCCAAAAATGATATTAAAACGCTGATGGACAAGGGGGTAGGCAAGACGCTTGGTTTACTGCCTGTTTCTCCCAAATATAGATTGACGGCAATTTGGGCCAGTATTAAATCCGGAACTTAGTACCTAAATACTATATTCAGAACTAGTGAAAATAAATATAAAGTGATTTTAAAGTCACTTTATGATATGGTATATTAGTTTCTAAGCGTATTCAATTCTGTTAAAATATATTTAATTTTATCAAAAGGAAGACTATTATGAAATACCGTAGCAGCTTGATCTGCCTTTGCATATTTCTTGCTGGGTTGATGATTGTCAGCCAAAGTTTCGGTGATGAAGCCAAAATCAAAGACACTGCCGTTGGCATCTGGCTCTTTGAAGATAATGCTGACGATTCCAGCGGAAAGAAAAATCATGGTCAACTCAAAAACGGGGCCAAGATTTCCGGCGGCGGCAAATTTGGTAATGCTTTGAGTCTGGATGGCAAGGACGATTACGTGCTAGTCAACCCCTCGGCCAGTTTGGAGAGTTCCTCCAAACAATATACCGGGGTCGCCTGGGTTAAACTGGATAAGGAAGGAGTGCAGCGTAACGCTTGTTGTAATGACGATCAGTTTGTTGTCGGTTGGACTCCCGGCTGGCATAACCTGCTGTTGGTTTTCGGCGCCGGTCGAAATACCAATCAAGGCAAAGTGGAAATTGGAAGTGCCGAACTGGCTCCGCAATGGAACTCCGGCACCAAACAGGTCAATGATGACAAATGGCACCATCTGGCCTTTGCTTACAGTGGTGATAAGAAGATTCTCTATATTGATGGCAAAGTGGACATTAACCAGGATGCCTCAGGTGCCTTTGGCATCAAGGGCGTAACCCTGACCATAGGCGGGACAGCAAACGATCAGCGAATTGCGTTGGGACTTATAGACGACGTGGGAATTTTCAACACCGCCCTATCTGAAGCGGACGTTAACACTGTTATGAATAAAGGACTACCAGAGATATTTGGTGTTGTCGCCGTTTCTCCTAAGGACCTACTAACCACAACCTGGTCCAAAATTAGGACTGAACGCTAAAGATTATAAATAACTGACATGGCCTTCCGATACTCATGAATCGATTATCGGAGGGCTTTTTTTATTTATAAAAATGACCGTCTATGAACACACTTATATGTTCTTACCCTTAGTATGCTTAACTACAATATTATGCATGCAAACTAATACATCGTCAGAAACAAATTGATGCGTTGAACACTCAATTCCACCTAAGCCCAACCAGAACCTCCCAACAAGCTGGAGGCATAGTTGAGGCAGAAATTGCATGTCAGCCATATCAATAACTCAGATTGAAACAAAGTTCAAGTCCTACTCGTTAAAACTCCTGAATAATTCACCTAACACCTTTTCAACCTGTAAAAAAATAATTAAAAGGAAGTGTAGACTATAAAGCTTCACATTCTAAATATTCAGTATGTTACTCTCAGATTTCTAGGCTTGCTTGTATTTCTGTTAATTTCACCTAAAGGTCGTGCAGACCTAGCTCCAATTCAGTTCGTCGACGTCACAGAAAAAGCAAGAATTCACTTTCGGCACTATAATGGTGCCAAGGGGCAGTACCACTTACCTGAAACGATCGGGTCGGGCGGTGCATTTTTTGATTACGATAATGATGGAGATCCTGATTTGTATCTGGTCAATGGTAACGATTGGTCAGATTTACCATTGACAGGAGTTCCTACAAGTGTGCTCTTTCGAAACAATGGCGATGGAACATTCACTGATGTCACTGCTTTGTCGGGCATTGACAATCAAGGGAATTATGGGCATGGAGTCACCTGCAGTGACTATGATAACGATGGAGACGTAGATGTTTACGTGACCAACTTTGGTGCTAACGTCTTATACCGCAATAATGGGAATGGCACCTTCAAAGACATTACAGAAGAAGCGAATGTAGGAGATACACTGTGGAGTACCAGCGCTACTTTTCTTGATTATGATAGCGATGGATATCTTGATCTATATGTGGTTAACTACGTGCATTATTCGTTGGATGTTCCTTACCTACCTTGCGGTGCCAATAAAATTCGCACCTATTGTCATCCATCTCTGTTTGAAGGTGCCCCAGACCGACTTTACCGTAATAATGGGAATGGCATATTCACTGATGTTACTGAGGCGGCCGGTATACGGGATATCGGTGGTCCATTTCACGGCAAAGGGTTAGGTGTCGTCGCTGTAGATTTCAATGACGATAGAACACCAGATATATATGTAGCCAACGATGACACCCCAAACTATTTTTTTTACAACAACGGCGATGGTACGTTCTCAGAAATTGCACTCCTTTCGGGTTGTGCCTATAGCTTCAATGGGATAGCGCAGGCAAGTATGGGAGTAGATGCAGCAGACTACAATGGTGACGGTCTTTTAGATATTTTTGTTACCAATCTCTCCTATGAAACAAATGCACTCTACCGGAACAATGGTGATGGTACCTTTACTGACATAATTTATGAAGCGAATTTAGGGAAAGAGAGCTACCTGTATGTCGGATTTGGCACAGGTTTTTTCGATTACGATAACGATGGATATCTTGATATCTTCATCGCTAACGGTCATGTGATTGATACTATTGAACAGACATCGGACGTAGTCACTTATGCTCAGCCAAATCAACTGTTTCATAACAATCAGGATGGCACATTTAGTCAGACGTCGTTCATCGCCGGCACATATTTCCAACGTAAAAATATAAGTCGCGGAGCAATTTTTGGTGACTATGACAATGATGGAGACCTCGATATCGTTGTCACCCAATCAAATGGTAAAACAGAATTATTACAAAATGAAGGCGGAAATCGCCAGAATTGGGTGCGATTGCAGACCGTTGGTACAATCAGTAACCGGGATGGTATTGGCACACGAGTGATTATGACGGCAGATCAAAAATCACAGGTACAGGAAGTACACGCGGGTTCAAGCTACCTTTGCAGTAACGATTCGAATCTATCCTTTGGGCTGGGAGATAGCACGATGATTGATCTACTTGAGATTCGCTGGCCCAGTGGAATTGTACAGTTCTTGGAAAATATTCCAGCCAATCAAAAAATCGTTATCAAAGAAGAAAACGGTCAGAAGCTACTCAGGATTGTAAGGACGAATGATATAGAAGCCTTTCGACTTGCCCTAAATCAGGTTACCAGTCTAAATACCACTGACCAAGAAGGCAAAACAGCCTTGATGATAGCAGCTGAAGCAGGATACGTTCAACTGGTCAAATTGCTTATGGAACACGGGGCTAATGTCAATCAACAAAGCCACATAGGCACAACGGCCCTGTTACTGGCCAGCCATGAAGGTCACTCAAACGTAGTAAAAACGCTGATAGCACATGATGCCAAAGTAAATGCAAAAAATGTAAGAGGAAACACAGCCTTAATGGCTGCTATAATGAAGGGGCATATGCATATAGTCAGACTCTTACTTGAGAGTGGGATTGACCCGAACATAAAAAATATGGAAGGAAATACCGCCTTGATATTTGCCGTACATACAATGGGTCATGCAGGTATAACGAAACTCTTAATTGAGAGTGGAGCTGATGTTAGTGCAGAAAACAACGAAAATGAGACCTCTTTGATGTACGCGTCATGGAACGGGAAAAAAGACACAGTCAAATTGCTTCTGGCAAACGGGGCTAATGTCGACAAAAAGAATAAAAATGGTGACACTGCCCTCGTGCTGGCAGAGACCAAAGGTCATACCCACATTATTCGTCTCCTTAAAAATGCCGGTTCAAAATAACACGGCAACATAAAGTCGCAGCCTGATACATCCAATATCTGGTCCAATTCCCTGAACGGAACTGGTTTTAATCAAGTTGCTTGATGTAAATGTCGCGGAATTGAACCAGACTTGATGCCGGAGACAATTCTCCCGTTTCTTTATTGATTCCACCGTGATGCTGTAGAGCGATCGCCCCTTCTTCTGGCAACCCTGGGGTCTGCGCATTATCAATTACCATCTGATCATTCAATACGACGGTGACTCGATCCCCTTTCATAGTGATCTCCATTGAATTCCACTCTCCAACAGGGTTGTCAGCACAGACCTTAGGAACAGCACTGGCCCTGATTTCGGCGGTCATCGATTTATCATTTCTATAGTTCCAAAGTTCTCCAGACCCGATGGGCCAACACCATAAATTCACCTGTCCTTTCCCAGTGCCACGCAGATAGATACCCGAATCGGCATTGGGTCGAAGTTCCTTAATGACCTCGCCATTTTCATCTGTTTCGTGTGAACCGTCAGGAAGAATGGTTGGCATTGGATACAACCCGGATGTTTGCTTAAAACGCCATGAGATTCGAAGAATAAAATCAACGAAAGTTTCTTCCGTCCACAGATTTTTATCACCACTGGCTTCTGACTGGGCATCATAGTCAATGACACCATCCACGACATTCCAATGTCCGTTATCTCCTTCTGGTATCTTCCAACCACTTAAATCTTGGCTATTAAAAAGTAGAATAAATCCTTTCTCGATAAGTGTCGTATGATTTGCCGATGTGTCTTGTCGCACAATACCTTTCCTTTATTATTATTATTTGATTTGCCTTTACAGATTTCTGGGATCAATTATACAGTGATTAATGGTTGCTCGCCGTGCTGTCTCAATAACTGCCAGACTTTGTCTGGCATGTTCTCCCGCAACTGGCCGTTGGGATCCCTAGGTTGTTGCTCTTCAATTTCCGAGAGATCGACACGCCATGTATTTGCAAATTTATCATAAATCCACTGATAACGAAACCCTTCTAATTCAATATAGTTCATACATTACCAATCGACCATCAAGCCCTCCGTTAGAAAGTTGCTTTCTCCATGATGGTTTTAACCCTAAGTTCTTAATGTGTTCACGCTGGCCAAAGTATACATAGGCAGTTGAACCGCGACAACGTTGCTTCAAGAAATCGCCAAATCTTTTATAAAAATGACCAAGATCTACATTTTTGCCTGTTCGTATTCCATAAGGAGGGTTACAGACAATTGTCTTGCCTTCTATGCCTGGAATATCAAATACATCCTTCTGCTCAATGTTAATGACATTTTCTTCGTCAACCATCGAGCAATTATGGGTTGCCGATTTGACAGCTTTCAAGCATAAATCACTTCCAACGATAGTGTTTTTTAAGAGCCTTATTTTCTTTTGTACTCCTTTTTGCCTGACCCGGTTCCACAGCAACGGGTCGAAATCTGGCAATCTTTGGAATCCAAAATTTGCACGCATTATAGCGGCGGGAGTACGAGATGCAAGCATATACCCCTCGCAAAGTAACGTCCCCGCACCGCAAAATGGGTCGTACAAGGGCACACTACCATCCCAACCGGAATATTTAATGATGGCTGCTGCTAAGGTTTCGATCATTGGAGCTAGCACGGTTTCCTTACGGTAGCCCCGTTTGTGTAAAGATCCACCGGAAGTATCCAAGCTAACTGTTGCTTTATTGTTTTCGATATGCAGGTTGATCCATAGATCTGGATTTCTTCTGTTAACTGAGGGCCGCTCACCATTGCGTGACCGAAAGTAATCCACGATGGCGTCTTTTAAGCGCAGGGCAGCAAATTTTGAATGCTTGATAGCACTATGCGATACGGTAGCAGATACCGCAAAAGTTTGGGAAGAATCAAAAAAATCTTTCCATTCAATTCGTGAAGACACTTTGTAAAGATATCGATCTGAATGACAATCAAATAACATCAATGGGGCTAAAACACGATGAATCAGACGTGATTGGAAATTGATTGTATAAAGCACCTCTGGGGTCGCATTAAAATAGATCCCCCGATAGACCTGACGGGTGTTATCGCCACCCAGAAACAGAATTTCTTCTTCCGCAATATCCTTTAGATTGTCAGCTACCTGGGCAAAATAGCGGTTGGTTTTTTGGTAGTTGTACATATAGGCAATAGATTAAGTTCAAGTTGATCTCAAGCAAGTCACAATAACAATAAGCTGCGAATATAGTTCCTGATCTCAGTAATTTACTCATCAGAATTTATGGCAAAGTTAACAATTCGACAGGAATATCCCTTACTTTGCATATTCTTTTGGTTAAGCAGATGAACCTCTAGCTGGTGTTTCTTCCCCTTCTCCAATTCGGTTTCAAGCATATAAACCCAAGGAATGTGCAACCCTTGGCTCCATTGAGTATAAAGATCCTGTTTTTCCCATTTGCCATTGTTGATCCGGTACTCAATAATTCCAGCATCTGGACCAGCTATGACAAGCAAGCCAACGGCACTTCCCCTAAAACTCAGTTCAAAACTATCCCCTGGATTCTTACCCACTAACATAGGAACATTCACAAAACCTGATCGAGTTCCTCCACCCACGGTGTTTTGCCAATGGGGATCCATCTTGAATCCATTAACTTTTTCTATGTTATTAGGTGGTAGTAACATGCCAGTGTCGTAACAGAACTCATCCAATTTTTCAGGTTGATAATGTGCTTTAACTTGACTATCCTCTGCAACAGGTTTGTTAACCCACGCAACTTCAAATAGGCGATTAATCGTACGAAAATAAAGTTGGTGGCCGAAAGGCGATGGATGCAGGTCTTTGAAGTCATTCTCCCAAGTAAATTCTTCATGATTGATGCGTTCTGTGATTTCCAGTGCAAAGTTGATAGACGGCAAATTATAATGGGCTGCAACCCTTTCATGGTTTTGAATAACTTTTGGTATTTTGCCTTTATTGTATTCTCCCATTTTCTCCGGATCAACAAAATGCATTAAAATAATGTCAATGTTTGGATTAATGTTACGGGCATGACGAACAATACCTTCCATGCCACGAATTTGTTCCTCATCTGATCTGCCATTATAAAAATCATTGACAGCTGCCTCTTCAAAAATAAGATCCACTCGGCCATTTTTGAAAGCATCACGCACTAGGCGATACGCTCCTGGAGTAGAACCGGTTGATGGAATCCCAGCGTTAATAAAATCAAACTTAGTCTCCGGAAAACGATGTTTCAATTCAACACAAACCATTTCTCGCCATCCTGACATGAAGGTGATTGATCCTCCCAGAAAAACCACACGCCCTGTTCCTGTACTTTCAAAGACCTGTTTAGAATTCGCCAGTCCGTGGCGTAAGACAAAGTAGTCTCCATTGTTCGTGACAACACCTCCAGTAAAAATAAGTGAGCAAATAGACATAAATGCCTTCATATTAACAGTTTCCCAGCAAAAAGAATTTAGTTTCGGCAAACGTAAAAGAACCGAAGGCACTAGTCATTAATAATGTTTACAAGAACAGGACTGAGGAAGATTGTTAGCCAATCCTGATTTTGAGGTTATCAAACACCAAAAGTTGTCTGTCTTGTGAATTGTTAAAACTACAAGCGACAACCCAATAGGCAACTATAATTCTCTCATTTAAAACCCGATAGCCTAATTCCTGCACAGATTCACCACTTATGATCCGCTGTTCAAATTCATATTTGTTAGCGGTCCTGTTGTTTTCAATTAGCTAATGCATTGAATCTGCCTTCTTCGTTCTTGGCACTTAGATTAAGCAACGGAAGTAGTATAAAGACTGCAGCAAACAAAATATACCCGTAGATGATAGTCAATTCTGAAGAAAACACTTCGATAATATTGATTGAAAAGGAGGCGATGATGACAAAGAAGAAAAACAAATACTTGATTAAACGACCGATGGAATGTTCGTCGAGTTTGAAACATTTTGCCCAATAAATAACCAAAGGGATGAAACAAAACAAACAGGGAATACTATAGTCGTATGCAAGCGTAGGATAGATAGTTAGTATAATACCAGAACCCATAAAATAAGGAATCAGAAAAAGAAATTTATTCTTGCACCTCCTGATATTCAAATATCCCAGGACAACTAGCATAAAGGGCAATGTTTTAACTATAAATCTAGGGAACAATTTCATTAAGCTAAGTCCTTGAGGCTCATATGCAATTTCTTGTTCAAAAAGCCCGACAAGGAAATGAATGCCGTATTCAAGATAGAGTAAAAAGAAAAAAACAACTGTTAACAGGAATACCAATGCCAGATATATGCTATATTTTAATTCTTTAATGCTTTTTGAATTTAGCAACCACAGAACAAGAACTAAAAAGATAAATGGGAATGAGGTCCACTTAACATAAGCAAATAATGCTGATAGAAATATATAGTACCCATTTCTGTTAACTAGCCCTAAAACTAACCATAAATAACTTAGAGAAACGTAAAGGGAAAATTGACCCCGCTCAAACCATGACAGACCTACGGGAGTTAGAAACAGACAGAAGTTCACCAGTAAGATTGAGGGAAACAGGTCTTTTTCTATCTGCAGGATTTTAAAGGCGTAAATGAAGGATAAAAAAAATAGCAACATTTGGACTAACATATGCAGGAAACTAGCAAAACCATATTCGAACTTGCAGAGACTAATCGAACACATAGCATGTATAAAAGGTGCATATCTCGACGGCCTTTGCCATGGATCAAGGGTCTCTTTTGTATAGGCTGTCGTTAAAGAAGAGAACTTTTGAGAGGGGAAATAGATTTGGGCAAAATCAGCCGCTAATCTATTAACAGACTCATATTTTAATGTAAAATGATTTTCAGGAACTCTCATAAAACCATAGCGAGGTAAAGGGTTTAGATCAAGCCCAGAAAAGTCTCCATAGATCATATCCTTTGATAACAGAATAAAATTATTAAGAATCAAACAATGCAATATTAAAAAGATAATTATGAATAATGGTTTGCTCACCTTTCTGAAAAGGGAAATGATTTTCATATTCCTTATCTAATCAAGCTTGATTCCAAAACAGAGAATTCGGAATCTGCCAACACGTAATTCTTGGTTCTAATACCTACTGAAGTAATAAATAAGGCAGATAAAAAGCTTGTACTTAAGTTTTAATTTAAAATACGTCTAAATCCTAACACACATCCACAACACAACGAAACCCTTCGTTATTGTATCCGCTATTATAATTGAAAATATACTGTATTCAACAATTTAGATCTTGAAGGGAAAAACTAGATGTTATCAAGAGGATAGAGCTTACGTCCCAATCGATTAAAAGTTAGATCCTTTAAAGTATGCACACTGGGTTCGGATACGACATGGATTGCTCCCGACCAGGCTTCGAATCCGGCACGAAAGTGCGCCGCAGACTTGACTCCAATGTACTTCATCCGCTGCAGATCCAGATTAAGCGTGCGGGAAAAGGCCGTGTCGAAAGGTTGCTCACGCTGAGTGACCAAAAGCACGTGAATACCATCCTGCTTGATATGTGCTGAAAGCCCCATATTCCCAGCCAAACCTGCATACATTGGCCCATCATAATGGAAATAACCGTCCGACAATGCAACGACTTCAGCCTTCATGGGGATAGGATTCCCCTGTAGTGGCGACGATTTTCCTCCCACATCCAGCATCAACTTTGTTCCCACACCAGCTTCTTGGCATTGGACAATTGATTCGGGATCAACTATATACAAAACACAAGCGTCTCGAAGCCCGGCCTCTATAAATGTCCGTAGCATACCAGTACTGTCGCCTGGAGATCCACCACCTGTATTATCCCATACGTCAGCGAAGATAACCGGATAACGGCCATCTAACTTAGCTTCCTGTAACGCTTCAAACGTTGATAGTAATGGACAATGCCACTCCGTTCGCCGTTCAAATAGCCAAGCTCCAAGCTGGTCAGCATACATTTGAGCCAAATTTTGGTCATTATCAGTCACAATATAAACTGATGACCCCATATTCGGCACATCAGCCAAATAATAACAGGTAGCAATCGAACCGCAGATTACACCGGGTTGTGCGGTGACCCTATGCAATTCAGCAATAGCTTCCCGCATTGGCGAATATGCTGTCACCTGATTCATCCCCCAGAACATCGGTATTTGATGCAAGGCCATTGTTGGGCATACACCGTCCTTTAAGATCCGCATCAGGATATCGGCACACTCTTGGCTACGTTCAGCCATGTCAACTTCCGGATAGCTCTTTCGACCAATTAACACACTTGCTTGATCAACCATCCTTTGAGATACATTAGAGTGAATGTCCAGCTGAACCAAGATCGGCACATCCGGGCCAACCAACTGGCGCACAGCAGCCAGAATATATCCCTCGGCATCATCGATACCGTCTGCTTGATCTAAGTTTCCGACTGCCATTGATCCATGTAAGCTCAATAGGACCCCTTCGATAGAACCCACGTCAGCTATTCTGTTTAGTAATTCATCGAGAATAGCATCAAACAGGTCTCGCGGTGTGGGCCCACTCGGTTGAGCAGTAGCGAGAACAGTTGGAATCAGCTCAAAACCATGGGTTTTCGCTCCATCGATGAATCCCCCAATGGGACTATTGGTGCCATGAAACATATTCAAGATCTGATCTCCGTGCAGATAAAATCGATCTTTATAGCTTTGCAGGTTGGTTATAACGGTTGTAAAGGTACTGGTTTCGTGACTAATTCCGCCGGTAACAACTCTCATTTATGTACCCTGTCTTTTTAATCTCAATTTAGAAAATCCTGGATTGCCGTACTATCCAGCAATTGTTGATCTATTACAAAAATCTCAAGTCATCTTTCGATTAACCATAAGATCGTGCGACTACTGTATCTGAGTAACAGCGAACGATGGCGTATCCAATCATGCAGGCGTGCCGTTCGGTAAGCCCAACAGACCCATCCCAAAGTAACCATACTAAAAACAGTAATCGCCAGTCCCAGATAAAAGCTGCGGGAATAGTAACGCAGATGAATTTGATAGGCATCAGTTTGATCAAGCCGCAATGCAATTAGCCCATTCTTATTGAACAATTCTCCGTGATCAGTATGCCAATCAGGATGATAATTCTGGTTAATAATAAGAATATCAGGCTTTTGGAGATTGACCTCAACGCTAATCAAGTTTGGCCGAAATTTACTTCTTACATTATTTCCGGATTTTAAGAGAAAAGCTTCCCCACGGTATTCAGGATTTGGAAGATAATTATTATCGATATCCACAAAATATTTAGGGACAGCATTTTCCTCAAGTGGGATACCTGTATACCAATCGATCGTTCCTATATTTCTAAGAAGGTTGAAGTAAGTGATAGCAAGGGATGGCTCTTTACGATTCCGCTTCAAATCCCAACCTTTTACATTAAAAAACCCTGTTTTCGGCTGGGTCAATTGAGGGTGGACAAAATTATAGGTTTCACTTTGGATCTTTGTTATTCTCGGATAAAGAAATCCTATACCAAGCATAATCAAGATAACAGAGATTAAATGCTCCAACCATTGGGGATGGAGTCGTTTTAACAGTACAAAACACTGTCCTGAGGCTATAGCAATAGTGAAGACGATCTGAAAGCTAAAATATTTAATGGGTTGACGAACAGCGTTGAATATTGGCAAGTGCCATAGTATCTCGAATAAATCAATAGATATATTGTTGGCAAGCGCCAACCACCCAAATAATATCAGTACTATTCCCCAAGGCAGAGATTTTCTCCAAAAAACAAATATAGTGATTACAAAAAGGAGAACCGGAAGCCACCCAATTGTGACAAGCCCCTGCCTACCTTTCCATCCAACCGTTTCCTGCCAGAGACGTTCAAATTCGTAGCCGGAAAAACTATAGGTTTCATCGTAGAATAACAGATCAATATTTCCTAAGCCGCCTTTGGCGTTTATATGTTCAACAGCTGGTAGGATTCGTACCATTCCAACAAGAAATGTTATACCTATCACGAGGAGAAAAACCTTAAGAGGCTGAACATAAATCCGATCAACCGACTTGTTCTTAGCAAATATCCTGAACCCTGGAATGAGGTTGAGCAAGCAAATCACTCCAATGTAAAACATCCCCATTAAGCAGTTCAATTTTCCGTCGGAAAGCATGGTGTAGAACACAACCGGCAGAACTAAAATTGGAAGCTTATAACCACGGCAGGCCAATCCTATCAATAGTAAACATAAGGGAAGGAAAGTCGCATAAACTTCGTTGGGATTTCCATCTTGGACTCGTAATGGAACGAACAAACTCAAGCTAAAGATCAATGCCGAAAAAAGTGATCCCCACTGTGTATATCCAAGGATGTAACGTGCCAACGCATAAGTCGCTAACCCACCAATCAGCAGTGCGAAAAAAACAATGAGTTTAAGCCCAGTAATTGGGTTAAATAAGATTGTAATCAGTACAAGAGGGTTTAGGGTCGGATCCTCCGGATCGCCGAGTGTCGGGAAACCACCGCCTAACCAATGAGAACGCATCGGAAAGGTATGATATTCGATTAAGCTTTTTCTGATAGCTTCATGACGAGAGGCATATTGGAAGAAATCTACATCAAAATTCAGCTGACTTCCGGATTTAAGGACAGGAACTGAAGAAAGTGTAACAACTATGACGACGATACTGAAGGCCAGAAAATCTGGTACCATCTTCATGGTTGACTCTTAAAAAATAAGGTTATGGATCTAAGAAATTTCTCCTAATTCCATTCCTTTAGGAGAAATTTCGTCCTACAGTTTAACTTGATAATGTATTGAAAATTGAATCATTTGTAATACAGATTACCAACTAGACCTCTAGCCCCAGTCGAAGAAACAGAAGTTCGGAGGTTTTTGAACCTATATTTTAAAGAAGTTAGCTGTCTTTCAGCTAAGATTTTGGTGGGTTTTACTACTTAATGCAAAAGGTCTATTTAAAGGAATACAACAAACTGGGAAACAAATGTGAAACACAAGATAGTTCTGTATATCCTTTATTCTGATGGCAGATGATAGCCGCTCTTCTTCACCTTGATCCGCTGCAAACTTGTACCCTCCGTGATATATAGGGTTTTGCTATCTTCGCCTCGACCAAAGGCCACATTTGTTGGAAGATTAGGTGTAGGGATATAAGCTCGTTCAACTCCTTCGGGGGTATAGATGTAGATTCCTGGACGCGTTACGTCACGTACCGCTACGTAGAGATATCCTTCTTTGTCGACAACCAAACCGTCTGGACCATCCTGAGGCGCGTAGTCAACCAGAACTTTCCGAAAAGTTGCTGCCCCATCTGTGGCAAGATCATAAGCCAACAGGGCCATGCGGCCTTTGTAGACAGACGTGTCTTCCGACAGTTGGCTCTCGTTGGTTGTTCCGTTGTTGTGACAAACGACATACAGTGTTTTCTGGTTAGGTGAGATGGCAACACCGTTTGGCTTTCCTGCATCGGCAATGATACGATGAATTGAGCCGTCGGGATCAATTCTATACACACCCATCACTGGCTGGTTTATCGGTTCATGACCAATATATCTTGGGTCGCTAAAGTAGATCCTTCCTTTTTCATCAATAGTAATATCATTAGGAGAATTAAACGGCTTACCCTCGTATAAACCGGCAATAATCTCGCTCCTGCCTGTTTGAAGATCTGTTCGAGTCAGTCGACGACCACCGAAATCTGCACCCTCAGCCGCGATTAGCCTCCCTTGGTCATCGAATTTAAGTCCATTGGACATTCCGCTGGGGGAACGGAAAATTTTGGTTTGTTTGGTTCGGGGGGTATATTCCCAGATATGTCCTGCTTGCATTCCTGATTCGTGAGTAAAAGTAATATCACTGAAATAAACCGTTCCGTTGAGGGCAACGGCAGGCCCTTCAGTAAAGTGTCCGGAATCAAACAATTTCTCCAATCTGGCAGAAGGGGCGATGATGCTCTCATCTCCACTTGGGACTAGCGTTGTATCAGATGTTACTGGTATGTGAATAAAAAACAGAAAAGTAACCGCAATAGTTGTGATTAGAAAGAATATCCTTGATTTAAACCAATTTTCCAACATGATTGACTCCTTATTCAAGTTTTAGATTCCGGTTAAAGCCATTTTAACAGATAGCCTTTAACGAATCAAAAAAAGTTGGTATGATATCAATTCTCGTTATAGTCTCTTTATAATCTTTATAATCGAAAAATGACTTTTTGGTGTCAGCAATACTTAATTAATGTCATAATGAAATAGGGGGATTTTAATGCAAAAAGATAAAATTCGACTTGCTATTATCGGTTGTGGTGGTATGGCGCGGGCACATCTGAACGCTTATATCTACCTCAAGAATCAAGGGATCGACATCTTTGATTTCGTAGCTATGTGTGATGTTGACCAAAACCGCGCACAAGAATTTGCCAGCAAAGCGGCCGAAAGCCAGGACAACGTTCAGCCTAATGTATACGTTGATATTAACGAAATGCTGGGTAAAGAGTCGTTGAATGCAGCTGATATCTGTGGCCCACATTTTCTGCATCATACGCTTGCTATCCTCTGTTTTGAAGCTGGACTCGATGTGATGGTAGAAAAACCGTTGGCGGTCACGATACGGGCTGGCCATAAGATGATCCAGAGTGCGGAGGCACACAACCGAATTCTAGCTACTGCGGAGCAGGTACGGCGTTGGGTGGGCCCACGAACGGTTGAGTGGATGATCAACAAAGAGAAAATGATCGGTCAGCCACGGATGTTCTTTCGACAAGGAATTGGCGGGGCTACCGACCCAGAAAATCTTTTGCGTAATGAGCCAATGGTCTGGCGAAAAGACAAGCTGACCAGTGGTGGAAATGGAATTATCGATGGTGGGGTACACTACGTTGATTTGTTGATTTATTTCTTTGGAGAGCCGGACGAAATCTACGCGCGAGTGGAGAATCTAAACCAGTTTCAGTTCCAAGTTGGGGATGGGGATTATGTTCCACAAACGGTTGAGGATACTGCTTTAGCAACCATTACATTCAAGAATGGTGTCATCGGACAATGGGTGAGTACTGGAGCTGCACCGGGTCGTGGTATGGGTTATAATAGCTATCATGGTAGTATCGGTTCGATCCACAGTGGAGGGGGATATCCACAGCAGCCTGAATTGCAACTTTGGGATGGCAGTAAACAGGAAAAAGATGATTTGCAAAAAGCCTATATGGAAAGTCTCAGCCAAGAGGAGAAAGACAGATTGTTTCCGCATGATATTACCGAAGGCGTAGCCTTGGAAGTATACGATTTTTTGGATGCTGTCCATACGCGTCGTCGACCGGAACTTGACGGTGTTGACGGGCTAAAAGCGCAAGCCGTATGCAATGCGATTTACGAATCTGGATGGTGTGGGGAATCGGTGAAGTTCGAAGATGTTTATAACAACAAGATCACAGGCTATCAGGACGAAATTAATGAAGAATGGAAGATTTGATCTGAAGTTGATTACTATCGGGGAAATATTACGATAATATTCCCCCATTTGTTTTATTGATGGAATAAGTATCTTTTGACCAGTCATTGAACTTAGGTTGAGATTCTGCTATATTAAGCTGGAATCTACTGGTTTTTTGGAGCAGCATAATGGGTAAAATTGAACCTGATGTCCGGGTGGCTTTCTTTGGAACTGGCCAGTTTGCTAACAGGACACATATACCTAATCTGATGAAAATTGATGGCGTGGATATTGTTGCTATCTGCGATATAAATCCGAAAGCATTACAGTTCACAACTGAACAGTTCGGTATCTCCAAAACCTATCATGACGCTTACCAATTATTGGACCAAGAGGAATTTGATGTACTCTATTCCGTAGTACCTGCCTTTGCCCGAACAGATGTGGAGGCTATGGCAGCCTCAAAAGGAATTCATATCTTCAGTGAAAAGCCACAAGCCATCAAGATGGAAACAGCTCAACATATCGATGAAGCAATTCAGGAAGCTGGAGTTCTGAGCACCGTTGGTTTTCGGGAAAGATATCGGCCTCTCTTTCAACAAGCACGCCAATTATTACAGGATAAAGAGATTATTCACGCACAATTCAATAGCTTTGGAGGACTCCCTTCTCGTCAACTAGACCAAGAAAATATTGATTGGCACTCAGATTTTGAGCGAGGCGGATATTCTGCCTTCGATTGGGGTGGACATGCTGTGGATTACATCCGTTTCATGACAGGGCTGGATATCATCAGAGCGCAGGCTTTCTACCATCATCCTGATGACTATTCTAAACCGTTGTCCTGCGCTTTTCATTTTTCCTCCTCAAGTGGTGCGACTATCAACTTAAGCTTTATTTCCGCTAGTAATGGACAACCAAAGGATAATCCGTGGTTCCAGATCTTTTTTGAACAAGGTTACCTTTCAATCTATGGCTATGAACGTATTGAAATGAATCAAGAGATCGTCTACACGACTGAGGCCTTCGATCCATGGTTTAAGCAGGATCAAACTTTTATTGAGGCCGTACGTTCTAACGATGGAAACCGGATTCTCAATGATTACCATGATGGTCTTTTTTCGTTAGCACCTATCTTAGCAGGTTGGGAATCGTCACGTTGCAACGGTAAATGCATAGATATTCCCTCATTTATGGCAACTTAAATCAACAACTAGGTTGGGAAATTTGCATACACAGGTTCCAATAACCCAAAATGATATCGATGTATACACTGATTTAGGGTATTTGGTTATTCATAACGCATTTAGTAAAAACCGAATCCAATCGTTATTAGCCGCTGTTAACCGGCTAATAGACCGGGCTCTAGCTGGCGACTGTGAAATCGGATGGATTGATAAAGGCAAGCGTCTTCCTGCTCGTGTGGGGCACTTGTTACATCCTGACAAATATGATTATGCTTATGCTAAGTGGCTGGACGAAGACTTATCACCGCATATTGAAACGCTATTAGATGATGAACCGGTTAGGCATAGCCTTTTTGGGATGCTAGCTAACGGTGGTGGACAACCCTATTGCCAGTCGTGGCATCGAGATATCGGCAAGCCGGGGGATGACGACGAAGAATCATTTCTTCATCGTCTTCACGGCAATTTTTTACAGTTTAACGCCCCACTTTTGCCGGAAGATCATTTTCTGAATATTGTACCTGCCAGTCATCTGCGTGCTTCCACTTGTCAGGAACTGGAAGTGGCAAAAGGAAATGGAAACTTAAATATGCCTAATGCGATTGAACTGATGCTTGAACCAGGAGATATTGTTTACTATAATGCGAATCTGTGGCATCGTGGTTGGAACCCAAACGGAGAAAAGCGTTGGACAATGCATTGTGCGTTTTGGAAAGCTAAATATCCGGTTATGAAACACGAATATGGTCAACTTGAAGTCTTGCTGAAACATATTGATGAAATGCCTGCTGTGGCGCGTCAATACGTTCAAAACTATATTGATAATTATCCACAGTCAGATCCCAAAAGTCTCTTGGAGATCTAGTTTTCAATCATGGGTTCTGTATTGATTCAACCAAATATCGATTTAACCCTGCGAGAATTGTAAATATATGAAGGTTGTATTAGCTGAAAAACCGTCAGTCGGACGTGATATAGCATCTGCTCTCGGAGCGAAGTCTCGTCGTGATGGGTATTACGAAGGACAAGGCTACCAGGTTACCTGGTCCTTTGGCCACATCTTTACCTTAAAAGAACCAGCCGAATATGATCCAAATTACAAAAGTTGGTCTTTAAACACACTGCCTATCACCCCAGAGATATTCGAACTGAAACTGATAGATGATGCTGGAATACGGAAACAATTTTCAGTGATTAAACGGTTGCTTCAGAATGCCGACGAAGTGGTTTGTGCAACGGATGCCGGACGTGAGGGCGAACTGATTTTCCGCTATATATTTCATATGGCTGGTTGTGAAAATAGATCTTTTCAGCGCTTATGGCTGAGTTCTTTGACTGACGAAGCTATTCGTGAAGGATTTAATAACTTACAATCAGGTAGTAAGTATGACAATTTATACGCTGCAGCAAAATGCCGAAGCCAAGCTGATTGGATCGTTGGCTTAAATGGAACACGCAATTTTACTGTGCGGTACGGTGGTCGAGAAAAAATTTTATGGAGTGTTGGACGTGTGCAGACTCCGGTTTTGGCCATGATTGTCAAAAGAGACGATGAAATTCGCAATTTTCGACCTGAACCGTTTTGGGAATTGATGTCTCGGTACCGAGATGTGGTCTTTAAATTTAAAGGTAAACGCTTTAATAAAGAAGAAGATGCTGAGACATTACAAGAGAAAGTCAGCGGACATCCATTTGTTATTGAAAATATCAAGGGAAAAAAGCAGAACCAGAATCCTCCTTTACTATATGACTTGACAAGTTTACAGCGGGATATGAACCGTTTGTACGGTCTTTCTGCCTCCAAAACGCTAGAACTGGCTCAGTTATTATACGAAAACAAATTGTTAACGTATCCTCGTACAGATTCTCAGTATTTAAGTCAGGATATGAAAGGCAAAGTAATTAGCGTACTCCGGAAATTAAAAGCAGAAAAACAGCAAGAGATAGACCCATTAGATCTAGACAATCTCAGTTTTAATATGCGCATCATTAACGATAAAAAGGTAACAGATCACCATGCTATCATTCCAACGGGGAAAGTTCCTAGGGATTTGCCGAGCCCCTCAGCCAATATATTTGGTGCCGTCTTAACACGTTTGATTGCTGCCTTTTACCCAAAGTGTATAAAGGAAATTACCACGGTCGGCGCTGTGTCTAATTCCGTTTCTTTTGAAGCTAGGGGAACTCGTATTATTGATCCGGGTTGGACAGTACTCTATCCAACACAAAATAACAAGGATAGCAGTGAAGAACAACAGTTACCCAAATTTGTAAAGGGAGAGCAAGGGGATCATGAGCCCTTTATCAAGTCTGGAAAGACCAAACCATCATCCAACTATAATGAAAGTTCACTTTTGGGAGCAATGGAAACTGCGGGACGAATGGTCGAAGATGAACAGTCAAAGGATGCTCTTAAGGATAGGGGAATAGGTACCCCAGCAACCCGTGCTGAGATTATCGAGACACTTTTAAGACGCGGTTATATCGTGCGGGAAAAAAAGAAAATCATCGCCACAGACTTAGGTCGGTATCTAATAGCTTTGGTTAAGGATCCAAATCTCAAATCTCCCGAATTAACCGGTGGTTGGGAATCAAGGTTGAAAGCTATGGAAAAAGGTGAGTTTCCTGCTGAACAATTTATGAATAGAGTAATTGAGTTCACCAACGAACTTATTCAAACTAGCAACGTGTCTGCTATTAATAACAATAGCTTAGGAAATTGTCCGCGTTGTAACAATTCAGTTATAAAGGGGCGACGCGGCTATGGCTGCTCAAAGTGGCGGGAAGGATGTGAATTTGTCATCTGGAGTGAGTATAGGGGGGTTGAACTGAGCGTCAGGCAAATTCAAGCACTTCTTCAACACAAAGTATTACTTGGGCCAATTAAAGATAAAGATGGGGTTGAGTCTGTTCTTTATCTTTCGGATGACGGGCATCTGATGGATATCGGAGTGCCAAAAAAAGATCGCCAGAAACCTATACGACAGGAGAGTTGGAAGGCAGAGAAAAACACGGCACCAGCCAGCCAACCTGCAACCAAGGATTTACCATTGATAGGGGATTGTCCACTGTGCAGCCAAAAGATTGTTGAACATGAAAATGCATATAGTTGTAGTAATTCTAAACAACAGTGTAGATTTATAGTCCCCAAAACGTTTGCCGGTAAAAAAATAGGCTTGCGTTCAGTTAAAACTTTGCTTAAAAGAGGAGAGACATCGCAACTGAAAGGCTTTAAGTCAAAGGCAGGGAAAAGTTTCGAGGCAAGGCTAAAATTGCAGAACGGGAAAATTGAATTATGCAGCGATCAATAACCACTGCACAATAAACAGGGAAAGCGTATGAGAATCCAACCGGTTGTTGAAATGGAAAGCGATATCTATTCCTTTGAACCTGCAAATAATGGGGCAGGACCGCTATGGTGTCATGGATCGACAATTATTGCCCGGACAGATGATACGGTTTATGTGGCAGGACTTGAGACTTTACCGGATCAGAAGCCATTACATAATTGTCGATGGTTGCTATTCCAAAATCAGCATGATGCATGGGAGCTAGTATATCGGGATGAAAGCGGACGGACACGTGAACCTTCACCTGTTGCACTCTTAGGAAATGGGGATTTGCTTGTTACTGCCAACCCGACGTTGACTCAGCCGGGAGAATATGGCGGTCCTGCTGAACCAACTGTTTTCCGATTTGACACACAAAACATCGAAACCAAGTGTACCAGAGAACTACCTGTTTGGAAAGATCAGCCGCGATTTACAGAACATTCATACCGAACTATTGTCGCTGATAGTGAACATAATGAAGTCCTCTATATCCAAAATGTTGGAATGGATGTTGCTCATATGTCGTTATTGGAGTTAGGCGAAAAGTGGACTGGTGTTGGGCATATCCGTTGGCCGTATGCGGATGAGTACCAACAACCACAGCCCCTGCGTTTGTGCTATCCCAACGTCATTATGCATGATAGATCTGTACATTTCCTGGGTGTCAGTGATATTGTTGAACCAATTGAAGAATGGAAACACGCGAAATATGAGATCACCGGGCGTGAATGGGATTATGTTTTCCGCCGGCTCTTTTATGCGTATACGCCGGACATCAAGGATCAATCGTTTGTCCAATGGCTTGAAATTGTCAACCTTGATGCGACTGCGGGGCATGTATGGAACAATGATATTTGGCTCTCCTTGGATGGGACTGTCCATCTTATTTGGTGTGAAGCCAGTATGGATGCCCGGCTGAGAGAGCAATTTTTCCTAAATCAGGATCTTATGTATTGTTTAAAGTATATGACTATTCGTGATGGGGAAGTTCAAACGTGCCAGACGTTAAAACAAATTTGCGAACAGGAAGATGGGCGGCGTCCGCAGTCTGCCCGTTTCCATATTCTCTCAGATGGGACGCTGATTATACTAGCGTCTTTCGTTCCTAACACACCGACTTCTGATCAGGTGGTAGCATACTGTCTAGCTGAAGTCCCTACCGAGGCAACCGACTTAAACTGGGTCGATGTGCTGTTTTCCTGTCCGTTCTCAGGTACTTTTCTTACCAATACGGTTCGAGGTGGATCTGCACCATCTGATATCATTGATGTCGTTGGAATGTCACCGAACAAAAGACACACCGTGGGATACGCTCGTATCCGAGTAGGTTTGGTCAGATGATTGTATGGCAAAAGAGGAAATAAACGGTTCAAAGTCATATGAACTAGGCCGAATGGAAGATTTTTTCCGTTGGTGTTTGTCTCGAAGAAAGTTTTGTCGAATCTGCCGCAAAATGACGACTAGCTAATTTTTCAATAGATCTAACATCATTATTGTCTGTATAGACTTGACGAATCGATAAAATTTTTTGGGAACCTGATTATGACGTTAAGCATGGACGGGAGCAGATAGAAATTATGTCAATATCATTATCGAAACTTCCAAAAAGGAGACTTGGACGAACAAATTTGGAGGTTACTTCACTAAGCATGGGTGGCGCTGGATTTGGTCGAAACGAAATTACTGACGATCAGGCCATAGAAGCTGTCCATCGGGCGATTGAGTTGGGCATAAATTATCTTGACACTTCACCTCTTTACGGTGAAAGTGAGAGACGCGTTGGACTGGCTTTAAACGGAGGTTGGCGAAGAAAAGTCTACCTCGCCACTAAAACAGGCACACATCCCGAATGGCGTGGTGACTATTCCGCTTCCGGGACACGCAGGTCAGTTGAAAATAGCCTGCGTTTATTGAAAGCTGATTATCTTGATGTTTGTTTGGTTCATGATCCAACAAGTATGGCCCCAATTGTAGCCAAGGGGGGCGCGCTTGATGAATTACAAAAGATGCGTGAGGAGGGGTTGATCCATTTTATAGGTTTGGGGGTTCGCCAACATGATTTTCATGAAATTGCTATTAGAACTGGTGTTGTGGACGTAATTCTAACCTACCTTGATTATACTTTGCTCAACCAATCAGCGTCAAAAACCTTGATGCCGATTGCTAAAGAGAATGATATTGGCATTATCAACGGAAGTCCGATTGCAATGGGCTTACTGTCCTCTGCTGAACCAGACCCCGGCATCCACTCTCCAGATGGCGAACGTGCACATAAACTATGGTGTTGGGCACAAGAAAACAATCTCAGCCTTTTAGACCTTGCTATTCAGTTTTGTTTGCGTCAACCACTCATCGATACTGTTCTCACCGGTTCGAAAAATGCCTTGGAAGTCGAACAGAATTATAAAGCAGCGACAACTGAAATTCCTGATGAAGTCTGGAATCGAATGCCAAGTATCTGAGTTATGTTCCGTTCAAGCAATAAGATTGTCTCAGAATGTCTGACTATTCGTCAAAGTTCAGTTGATGTAAGAGCGGCATTTGAAGTAGAGATTTTGCCAATAAACGACATTGACAATTGACAAGTTTTGGGTTAACCTGCTATACTATCGCATCTTAAAGGATTTTATAATCTTCTCGATGTTTTACGCATCCCCGACTTTATTTGCGACAGAGGAAAGAATTCTGAATCTAGTAGGAGTCTATGGAGGAAACGAATATGAATCGATTCAAAGGCATTGCCTTAACTTTTTCTTTAGTTTTTGTTGTGGTTTGGCTAGCTGGATGTGCTGGTTGTAACCCCCCTCCTTTGCCATCAGGAATGACCCCAACCAGTGGACCGGAAACCGGGGGAACCCTCGTTAAAATTACCGGTGAAGATTTTGATATGAAGAACGGTGTCATTGTAACTTTTGGTGGTAAAAGTGCCCAAAGCATAAATGTTCCCAGTAAAACTCAAGTCACCTGTGAAGCTCCTGCTGGTGAAGCTCCTGCTGGTATGGCTGGTAGAGAAGTGGAAGTTAAGGTGGCAAATAAAGGCCAACCAGAAGAAAAGAGAGAACAGATCACGGTACCACAGAAGTTTACTTATACTGATGCCACACCGCCGGAGATCACTACTACAGATCCATCTGATAACGAGATCATTAGTGAATATGAAGATTCCATGCAGGTTATGAATTCGCTTTCGATTACCTTCAATGAAGATGTTAATTCGGGGACCGGTTCGGTTTTTATTACTTCAGGCACTTCCGAAATTAGTGGTAAAGCAACAGGCAGCGGTAA
Organism: Candidatus Poribacteria bacterium; assembly: GCA_012963885.1. GTDB lineage: Bacteria > Poribacteria > WGA-4E > WGA-4E > UBA9662 > UBA9662. The sequence continues at coordinate 25,560 of DTUY01000329.1, forward strand.
CACTATTACGTTTACAGCTGATGAACATATGACTGCAGGTAACGCATACTCAATTACCGTTTCGAGTATCGAAGATGCTGCTGGGAATGCGCTGACGACACCGTACAAGTTTAGCTTCACAATTCAAGCACCGGATAAAGTTAAATTCTATCAAGTACGTCCAGGTGATACACTACCAGCAATTGCAGTCCGTCCCGAAGTTTATGGAAACAGCGACCGCAAGTACCAACTACGTTTGGTAGAAGCCAACCAAGACTATTATGATTTCAACCCCAATCGGTTGTTTGTAGGTCAGCAACTGATTGTTCCGAGAGGGAAAGCCTGGGGTGATGAAGGAGCTGAAGAATAGTTAAGCTGGTTTTACTCTAATTCACACTTCCGCTATGGTTCTGTCACCAAAATTGGGATGGGCAGAGAGGATGAAAACCTTTTTTGTTGTTAAGTTGCTCGCGTGCGCCTTGTTCCTAGCGGCAGGGTGCAGTGTTCGGCCCATCCCGTTAGATCAATCGATCGTTGAGCAGGATCCAGCAAGAGAGTACGCTACCGAGTATGATGGCAGCTACTATAGCGTAGGTGGTATCAGCAACCCAAGATTTGTTGCCGATGCTTGGCGGATGTCGCAATACTATCGAGATGGCGTTTCCCCTAATCAATTGTTGCCATATCCATATGGCGGTCAGCCGCCTGATCGCTTAAATGTAGATCCGAATCCATATGATAGCTATCGCAGCAATGAAGCACCGATTCTGCGAGCACCAGCCCAAAATGCTACTCAGCCAACACGGAATGCTGTCAAGAGCGAAAGGCGTGCGCGGAGTTCACGATCATCTAACTGGAAGCGGAATCGATTTGTTGATCGTACTGGAGCAAAGGAACGTCAAGTTCGCCATTCCTTAAAACAACGTCGTCAAGCTGAGAATATTGACGATGTTGATGAATCTAGTGAAGAAAAATCACGACGAAAGACCCGACAACGTACCAGAAGACGAAAGTAAAATAAGACTGTCCTACCCTTCCTCCCCTGTAGTGAGTTCCTCCAATCGTATAATTAGTGTTCCAAGTTGAAGTCGCAATATAAGCGTATATATTTGTAAGAGCATGGCGATCTGTGCTTCGACCGTCACTTCGCTTTCCCGTATAAGATGTATACAATTCTCTGCTTTTTCTCGGATTTGATTGGTACGATCCAAGTCTGCCTCCGTGGTCTGTTGCGCACCCATCTTGATGAATTCCCAGATGCGGTTTTGGATTTCAAGAATGTAGTTGTCTGCTAATGAATGTCTTGACCTTTCCGCACTTTCGACCCAGATTGTATTCGATTTCCAATTCAGCATAAACGCGATGCTGTTGATAATAACATCTCGTATCGAATCCTCACCTGATATCAATTCTTCAAGATTGGTTAATCCTTCAGCTTTAGCTGCAAGTGACCGCACGCGTGAGTATTCTTTAAGATTAGTAACAGTTTCCTCATTTTCCGCGATTAAGTTCCAGAGAGCTTCGCTTGTGCATAACATTGATTCTACCATGCGTGCCAAGTTGACTGATAAATCGGTTTGGATTATCAGAAGGTCCAACCCATGAAGTTGGCTTCGAAATCGCCAAACTTGATCAAGCGTTGGAGGATCTTCTTGCTCGGCGACAATCGGCACTATATTTTGACGGATATAGGTAATGATATCGTTAGCAACACGTTCTGTATTCACTTCTGTACAGCCTCTAATTCGGCAATTTGATCGCGGAAAATCGCTGCTTCTTCAAACTTCATTTTAATGGCTGCTTTTTGCATCTTCACCTTCAGTTCGGCAATTAGCGTTTCAGTATCTTGATCTTCATCCTCAATTTCATATAATATTGGTGACTCAGAGACTTGGAGTTTCATCATTTCTTCGGACGGGGTTTGGTCAATCATGTCACGAATCACTTTTTGGATGGTTTCTGGAGTAATATTGTTTGCTTCATTATATGCCATTTGAATCTTGCGTCGGCGTTTTGTTTCGCTGATGGTATGTTCAATTGCTGGAGTCAAGTTGTCTGCGTAAAGAATGACTTCTCCTTCAACATTACGTGCAGCTCGTCCCGCTGTTTGAATTAATGATGTTTTTGATCGGAGAAAGCCTGCCTGATCTGCATCTAGGACTGCAACCAGCGAAACCTCCGGTAGATCTAGTCCCTCACGAAGCAGGTTAATCCCAATAAGTACATCAAAGACGCCTTCGCGGAGCTCTTTCAGAATTTTAGCCCGTTCAAGCGTGTTGATATCAGAGTGTAGATAGTTAGCCTTAATTCCGACTTCTATGAAGTATTCGCTTAGATCTTCCGCCGTCTGTTTGGTAAGCGTGGTTACTAAAACACGCTGATTGTTGGTGATGCGCTCTTTGGCAACACCAATCAGATGATCAACCTGCTGTGTAACAGGATGAATCGAAACCTTCGGGTCAATCAAGCCAGTCGGTCGGATAATTTGTTCGACAACCTGATTGCTGTGTTCCAACTCATAGGAACCAGGTGTAGCGGAAACGAAAATCACCTGGTTAACAAGAGCTTCAAATTCTTCATAGCGAAGTGGGCGGTTATCCAGTGCGGATGGAAGCCGAAAACCATAATTGACCAGTGTTTTCTTCCGCGACCGATCTCCTTTGTACATCCCATGAATTTGTGGTACAGTCACGTGTGATTCATCTATGATAATTAGCAGATCATCCGGGAAATAATTAACCAAACAATAAGGTGGCTCTCCAACCTTTAAGCCGGTGAAGTGCCTTGAGTAATTTTCGATACCCTGACAATACCCAGTTTCACGGATCATTTCTAAATCGTATCTGGTTCGCTGCTCAATTCGTTGTGCCTCAAGCAATTTATCTTGGGATCTGAAGAACTCAATTTGTTCTTGTAGTTCGACTTCAATATCAAGTAGCGCTTGTTCCACACGCTCTTCCTCAGTCATAAAATGTTTGGCAGGAAAGATTATGAGCCTGTCATGATTGGTAAGAATTTCCCCGGTTAATGTATCAATTTCGATCATCCGATCAATTTCATCTCCAAATAATTCGATCCGATAAGCAACATCTGTATAAGCTGGAAATACTTCAATAACATCACCCTTGGCTCGGAAATTCCCACGAGAAAACCCGACCTCGTTCCGTTCGTATTGGATGTCAACTAGCATCCTGAGCAGATCACGCCTTCTTATGATATCACCAATTTCAATTTCAACGCAGTGGTTACGATAGATTTCAGGATCGCCAAGACCATAGATACATGAAATACTAGCGACAGTAACAACGTCATGACGTGAAAGTACTGCTGCGGTTGAAGCTAAGCGTAACCGATTAATTTCCTCGTTGATATCGACCTCCTTCTCAACGTAGAAATCGGTTGTTGGTATATAGGCTTCGGGGCGATAATAATCGTAATAACTGACAAAGTAGTGCACAGCGTTGTTTGGGAAAAAACCACGAAACTCGTTATAAAGTTGAGCTGCGAGCGTTTTATTGGGCGAAATAACCAATGTAGGTCGTTGCACGTTCTGAATAATATTTGCTATGGTGAAGGTTTTGCCCGAACCAGTCACACCGAGTAGAGACTGGAAGCGATTTCCACGAAGTAATCCTTTCGTTAGTTTGTCAATCGCTTGTGGTTGGTCCCCCTGTGGCAAATAATCCGAAACTAATTCAAATTTTTCCATTTCCCCCCAGTTAATTATGGGTATTGCATATCATCTTTGGTTCGTAATCAACGAGAAAAGCTTCAGATATAATCTGATTTTCAGGACATTCTTCTGATTGCAACAAACCGGTTTCCCTATCAATTTCACGAAAGGTAATTCCATCAGGTACACCAAAATCTTTCATTTCACTGCGTACGGCCTCTTTCATAAATCTTGCCCAAATTGGTAATGCAGCGTGCGCACCTTCATATTCTGTGCTTTTTTGAGGATCATCGAAACCAACCCAGACACCTACAGACAAGTTTGGATCGTATCCCACGAACCAAGCGTCTGTGAAATCGTTTGTAGTACCAGTTTTACCCGCAGCAGGACGCTTTAACCCCATGGTTCGGACACGTCGACCAGTTCCATTTCTAATTACCCCTTTAAGCAAATTGGTCAGCAGATACGCAATTTTTTCATTCAACACACGGCGTCGCTGAACCGAGTTCTCAATTAAGATGTCTCCGTTACGATCTTCCACGTAGCGAATGCCAATTTGTTCGGTATGAATTCCATAGTTTGCAAATACAGCATAAGCATTAGTGAGTTCGATTAACCTAAGATCCGAGGCTCCTAGTGATAAAGCAGGATAAGGCAACATTCGACTTTTGACACCCATATTCTTAGCGAGTTGAACTGTTCGCCTTATACCTTCAGCGATACCGTTAAGATCAGTTTTCGTCTCATTCACCAATCGTGCTGTGGCAACATTAATTGATTTTTCTAGGATTGTTCGAACGGTTACATCACCATGGTAACGTCCCTTGTAGTTGCTAGGTGCCCAACGTTTTCCGGGCATTCCTTCTGTAAACCATGGTTCATCAAAAACTATGGTCGCTGGCGTAGCAAGTGGCGGTTCTTGAAACATTGCAGCAAATACGATTGGTTTAAATGCTGATCCAGGTTGACGTTGAGCTTGTACCGCTCGATTAAAAAAATTAATTTTTTGTCGTGTAATGTAATAGTCTCGGCCACCAACCATTGCTTTGATGTAACCTGTCCGTGGATCAATGGCTATTAAGGCTGCTTGAAGATAGCTTTCAATTGGATTAATTCCGGAATCTGAATTTTTGTTCTCATCATAGTCAGGTAAATCTGCATAACCCTTATCTAACTCACGTAGATGATCGGCAACCGCGGTTTCAGCTACCTGCTGCATTGATAAATCAATGGTCGTATACACTTTCAGTCCATTATTGTAAAGCTGACCTGCAAGCAAAGGGATATTTTTAAGTTGCTCGTGGACGTAATCAAGAAAATGGGATGATCCTCTGATTTGCTTGCTCTGTGACTTTTCCACACGAACTGGTTCAGCGACACTTTTCTGATATTGGCTATCCGAAATAAAGTTTTCATTCCTCATCAATCGAATGACAAGGTTACGTCGGCTTTTACAATTTTCGGGATTCCGAATTGGAGAATAGCGCGGAGGTGATTTAGGGATTCCTGCCAAAGTCGCACATTCATGAATATCGAGTTCGGATGCCATTTTTCCAAAATAACTTTTTGCCGCTTCTTGAACACCAAGTAAATCACGTGAGCCATAACGTCCTAAATTGATAAAATTGAGGTAGCGTTCCATAATCTCATCTTTGGAGAAATAGGTTTCAATACGAACTGCCAGTAAAGCCTCCTTAATTTTCCTTACGTATCTTTGGTGTGGACTGAGGTAGATGTTTCGGGACAGTTGCTGAGTAATTGTACTTGCGCCTTGCGGATTTCCTTTGCCAAGGTTGCGAATATTATAGAAAAGAGACCCAAAAACACGGCGAATATCCACTCCCCAGTGTTCATAAAAGCGTTTATCCTCAACCGCTAGAAAAGCTTGTATGAGCATCTCTGAAATCTCAGGCAAAGTCACAATTTCACGGGCTGCGCCACCTTTATCGTAAATTTCGCTCATCAGTTCTGGCGCCAAGTCAAAACTTTTGATACGAACACCATTCTCTTTTTTAATTATTGCTATTTGTTTGTTATTTAAGGTGATATTGACAACGTAAGGGTTCTTATCTACACGAGGATAGTGGAATCCTTGCAAGTATAAAAAGAGTTTTTTAGTATCTCCGTCTTCATCTACACCGAATGTATACTGACCTGTTTTTAGACTTTCGAAATTGTTTTCAGGAACTTCCTCATACTCTAGGCGCTTCAATTTATTGATTAAAAAATCGATATCATCACCAATCTGGATAGTGGTGACAGCAGCATAAATTTCCAGATGTTGTTTCCAAGTGTCAACTTGATGATACTCAAGTTGATCTAAGTCAATTGTTTTGACATCGTTCCAAGATCGAAGTGTTACACCACAAATAAAACCAACTATAAAGAAAAAGGCAGCCATGCAAAAGATGAACGCAGCGTAAACACCTGTGACAACTTTCAGTAAGTGTTTGTTCATTTCCCTAATTCTTAATTGGGATTTTACCAAGTATCTGGTGCTAAAACCGCACCAATTCCAGCACTGGCCAACAACACAACATCACTTCTTTTATTATACCATTTCTGAAAAATCATGATGCAAATCTGCCAAGGTAGCAGACAATAAGGTGGCGAAATTGATGCACCTAAAGGAGAGCTGAATGTTTATCGGACACGGGGAAACAAGAGAGATAAAAAAAAGTTTTTGTCATGATTTTTGTGGCTCAGAGTGTATGCTATAACCCTGAACAGTCTGATAGGCACACCCTACCCAAGCCATCGAAGTTGATCTAGATTAGCCGCTAATGGATAAAGGGTTTCCTGAGTTGTTTGGAAATTAAGGACGTGCGGGGCTACCATCAGGTAACCGTGTCTGTGTCCAATGTTCAACTGTGTCCTGACACGGATATTCAGCTGCAAGTTCTTCATTAACATCTATTCCTAAACCCGGTTGCTTATTTGGGTACATGTATCCATTCCGAACTTCTGGTGTGCCAGGGAACATTTCATAAACCAGTTCCGAAAAACGACACCATTCTTGGACCCCGAAGTTGGGTGCCCACAAATCAAGGTGTAAGTTAGCAGCATGACCGACAGGTGACGTGTCGCCAGGACCATGCCATGCAGTTCGTAAACCGTACATATTAGCAAACAAAGCCACGCTCCGAGCGGGCGTAATACCTCCCATTTGGCTGATGTGCATGCGAATAAAGTCGATCAATTTCCCCTCGATTAACGGTTGCCATTCACGTGGATTGTTAAACAGTTCTCCCATGGCAATAGGTGTACAGCACTGTTGTCTTATATGTTCGAACCATTCCAAGTCCTCTGGAGCAAGCGGGTCCTCTAGAAAGAAAAGGTTGAATCGTTCTACATCTTTGGCAAATTTCACAGCATCAATCGGCTGGAGACGTTCGTGGATGTCATGTAGGAGTTCTACCTGATCTCCAATTTCTGAACGGACATGTTCAAGCATCTTCAAGGTGCTACGCATATAGGCACGAGGATCAAAATAGGCTCCGTCAGGTGAACCTTCCGGTTTACGAGCCTGACTCTCATGTCCACCGTATCCCCCCATCTGAACACGGATGTAATGGTAACCTTGTTCTGAGAAATTCTGCACGTCATCAGCCACAGCTTGCGGAGTGCCACCTCCAGCGTGGCCATACACGGCTGCTGCTTCACGGCATTTCCCACCTAGCAATTGGTAAACTGGCATGTTTGCTTGTTTACCCTTGATATCCCACAATGCTTGATCAACGCCTGAGATGGCATTGTTCAATACGGGACCATTCCGCCAATAGCTGTTCACCATCGACATCTGCCAGATCTCTTCGATTTTTGATACATCTCTGCCTATTAGGAACGGTTTAAGATGTTTTTCAATCGCAGTATGTACAGCATTGAAACGTTGTGTAAATGTCGCACAACCAACACCATGCAATCCTGGATCGGAGGTGATAATTTTGACAATGATCAAGCGTGATCCACTAGGTTGTGTCGTGATGGTTTGAATATCTTTTATCACTGTGCTCATACAGGCTCCTATCTAAATATTTTCTGGAAAGAGAACTATTACGGTGCTTTTTTTGCAGTATAAGTCAGATTGTCAAAGTAAACATCCAAATAATGCCCTCCTCTTTGATAAGAGAGCAAGCCAAATCGGTTAAAGATTGCTTGGTCTACTTTCACACCTGATTTTAGAGGTAAGGACACTGTCTGATCATTAAATGTAACGATAATATTGCCTTTCCCACTATTCGCATCTGGATTATATTCAAATGTCCAGTCATGCCTATCCGCATTTGGCCTGATAATTGGACCTTGTCCGCAAATCTCGTATGCACCTTGGGAATTGGCATAGATAGGTCGAAAATAGTGTCCAACTTGGCTTGGTCCTTCGATCATAATACCGATAAAATTTACAGGTGGCGCGCCAATATGGGTCTCGGAATTAAACCAACCAATCAAGATCGCACTGTCAACCGCAGCTCGAATCATCGACACCTTACCACTTGCTTCCAGATACTGATCCATTGTTAATTCACCAATATTGTCTGCGTAATATCCTGAGTTTTGCAAATCATTTTCCTCTATTCTCCAGATCAAGCCCCCAATCTCTCCAATTTCATCGCTAGCGTAGTGAGTTGCACTGTACCCAAAATCATGATAAGGACGGATTTCTCGATCCTGAAACTTGACACGATTTCCGTTTTCTTCCCAATTTGGATCGATATCGAAATTATGCGGCACGCCGTCGATATTCAGATCATCAAAGTAGACTTCTAAACCTTTTCCAGCAGTTTGTTGGTTAATCAAACCGAAACGGTCAAAAGTGGCACCATCTAATTTATGACTGGATTTTAGTGGTGCTCGGTAGGCCTTTCCATCCATAGTAAATACCATCTCACCATGACCATGGTTACTATCTGGATCATAACTCAGTTGCCAAGTATGAACTTTGCCATCAGCGAGTTCAGGTGGAGTCCTAGTCGTTTGGTAGTGTTCACCTTCAAAAGTATGACCACTGCCGGTTTTCCAGTTTTTGGTGCCATATTCAAAAAAGACCCAATATTTCCCACCATTTCCATCTAACCGAACAACTAGCGAATGAGGGGTTCGCCAGCCTTGAGATTGTTTGCCGTTAAACCAGCCAATCAAGACTCCACTAGCGCCGTCAGCTTTCGTTACCGCAAATTTACCGGAAGCTACTAAATTATCGTTCAGTGTTTTTGGCGTAATTGGTTTGGCATAGGTTGCGGGGGTTATGGATCTGGATATTCGACCTCCAATTTCACCTGAACGTTGACCGCCAGCGTAATTCGTTTGACTGTATCCAAAATTCTGTATTGTAGTTTTTTCCGAAATTGAGGAATTTCGATTCGCTTTTCCTTCCCAATTGGGTATAGATCTAAAATCTTGAGAACGTAGAATTGTTTCTTGGGCCATAGTAGTTGTGACACAAAGAAGTAAAAAGGGTAAAATCTCTAGTGCAAACTTCCCACATGATGATGGCTTTTCATGGAAATTAATCGGAAAGGCAGACACATCAATCTCCCTGGTTAGGAGAAGATAATCTCAAAACTGCTTTGCAAACCGCATATCGTTTTCAAACATTAGCCGTAAATCTGTGATGCCAAACTTGAGCATTGCAATTCGATCAACTCCCATACCAAAGGCAAAACCAGTAACATTTTCAGGATCATAATTGACATGTTCAAAAACATTTGGATCTACTAAACCGGATCCAAGAATCTCAAGCCAACCGGTATGGGAACAAACACGACATCCTTTAGAATCACAGAAGAGACAGGATATATCCACCTCGGCTGAAGGCTCGGTGAACGGGAAAAAATGAGGGCGGAACCTGACCTGTATCGTATCACCGAACATCTGACGTGCAAAAGAATACAGAACACCTTTTAATTCGCTAAAAGTCACATGGTGATCAACAAGTAATCCTTCTACTTGATTGAACATCGGCAGATGGGTGATATCGTAATCTCGACGATAGACTTTACCGGGAACAATAATACGAATAGGAGGTGCCGTCTTTTTCATCACTCGGATTTGGACTGGGGAGGTATGTGTTCTTAAGACAATGCCTTCATCTATATAAAAAGTGTCTTGTAAATCTCTTGCTGGATGATCTTTTGGCGTATTGAGAGCGTCAAAATTGTAGAACTCAAGTTCAATTTCGGGGCCTTCAACAACCTCAAATCCCATGCCTTTAAATATCATCTGAATCTGATCCAAGACCTGAGTTATCGGATGTCTTCGGCCAATTTGCCTGCGCCGACCAGGTAACGTGATGTCAATCGTTTCTTCTGCTAGTTTATGTTCATGTTTGTGTTGATTAAATTTCTCTATTACTTGATCGAATTTATTGGTGATTTCTAACCGAATTTCGTTAGAGAGTTTACCGATAACTGGCTTCTGTTCTTTAGAAAGCTTACCCATTCCCTTCATCACGTCAGTAAACAATCCCTTGCGACCAAAATACTTAATTCGAAGTTGTTCCAGCGTTTCAAGCGTTTCGACTTCCTGTATTTCTGCTAAGGCTTCGGTTCTAATTTGCTCCAGTTGATCTTGCATGTGCCTTTCCCTCTATGTAATGCGCGACAATTCTAGCATAAGTCTTTCTGTGAGTCAATACGATGCCTGAGAACTCAGTGTCCATCTGCTTTTGCGTTGAAACCTTAATATGGTTGTGATAGAATACGAAAAATCACGGTAACCTTAGCAGAGATCACATGCACATTAACGGTTGGCTTGTTGGGCTGAAGCAACATGTTGAAATTGAGATGGCTGACGGAGTATTCTCAACCATCACCAAAGTGAAGGAGAGCAGTTTAAATCATCAGGATGTGTGTATTGCCCCTCCGTTAATTGACATTCAGGTGAACGGGTTTGCTGGTTATGATTTAAACAGTGATGATGTAAAAACAGCAGATGTATGCCAGATGGTGAAATCGCTTTGGAAGACCGGAACAGGTTTTTGCTGTCCAACTGTTGTTACCGGTTCGAATCAGCGAATGTCCAAGTCAATCCAAGTTATCACAGCTGCACTTAAGGATCCTACCATTAATAGGTCTATTATTGGTATTCATGTAGAAGGACCATACATTTCACCGCAAGACGGCCCTCGTGGTGCGCATCCAAAGGAGCACGTCCGCCAACCGAACTGGGATGAATTTCAGCGCTGGCAGGACATAGCAGAAGGGCAGATTAAAATTCTTACGTTGGCTCCAGAGACAGAGGGCGCTATAACCTTAATCGAAAAGTTAAGAGAAAGCGGCGTAGTCGTCGCAATAGGTCATACTGGCGCAGAACACCAGCAGATTCAAGATGCGATTCAGGCAGGTGCCACGATGTCCACGCATTTGGGAAATGGCGCCCATGCCCAGATCCGTCGTCATCCAAATTATATTTGGGATCAACTAGCGGCAGACGAATTGCACGCCAGCTTTATTGTTGATGGACACCATTTACCACCTTCTGTGGTAAAAAGTATGTTTCGTGCCAAGGGACTTGAACGTGCAATTCTAGTCAGCGATGCAGTGCATCTGGCTGGGTTAGAGCCTGGGCGATACCAATTCGGCAGCCAAGACATCGAATTGACTTCTAATCAATCTGTTCGGTTGTATGGTACTGATTACTTAGCAGGATCTGCCATTGAGTTAGCACGCGGGGTTGAAAATAGTGTGAAATTTGCTGAGATTTCTTTGGACCAAGCATTCCGACTGGCAACCGTCCAACCTGCGGGTGTGCTTGGCCTTGATAATCAGATTGGATCCATTCAGGTCGGACGAAACGCAGATTATATTACATTCCAATGGGACAAATTGGGATACAAAATTAAGGTGTTATCAACTGTAATAGATGGACAAAACAGAAATTAATCATGGGAGTATTTCGGGAACACTATATCGGTAGCATAGTTTCTTATTCGGCCTTCTTCGGAGTTTCAATGGGGGCGACTCTTGTCGGTCATTGGTTATTTCAAAAGCCAATGGATTGGAATTCAACAGTATCTATCAAACCTTGGTGGCATATCGTTGCTTGTTTTATAATTGCAATATTATTTGGATTGTGGCCTGATGTCGATATTAAAAGCAAAAGCCAGTCGATTTTTTACAAAATTTTCGTCATCATGAATATTTTCTTAATTCTAAAAGGATGGTACATTGAATCGGCGTTTTTCGGATTATTCGCCATGTTACCGATGCTTGGCAAACACCGAGGTTGGACGCATTCCAGAATCACAATGATTTTGTTCCCGATGATCTTCATCATTCTACCGCTTTATCTGCACAAGGAAATTATCAACATCGAAAATTGGTTGTCTCCAACAAACTTTGGTTTGGTAAGAACTTCCATTCCCTTTTATGTTGCTGGTTTGATTGGTTACGCAACACATCTTCATCTCGATAGTGTTTTATTAACTTTACCTAAATCGTGTCACAGAAGAGTTAAAAGAACATAACGGGTGATCTGAATACAGTGAAATCTATTCCGGTTGAGAATATACTGCCCAACTTACCCAACTTGGAACTCCTTTTTCAACTTAATGAGTTCGCTAAAGATCAGGGGATTCAACTCTATCTGCTGGGTGGATCAGTACGGGATTTGCTGCTTAGACGTCCAATTAATGATTTGGATTTTGCCGTCGATCACAATCCAATCTTGTTTGCCAAGCAATTTGCAAATGCAAGCGACGCTGCCTTTGTTAAGTTAGAGGATCAGCCAGCCACAGCACGCATTGTGATTCGGTCGGATCAATCTAACATCGATTTTACTCAGTTTCGATCCGACAATCTGGAGTTAGACCTTCAGTTACGGGATCTGACTATAAATGCAATAGCTTTTAATCTCACCCAGTTATTTAATAGTCATCAAATTGATCTAATTGATCCATATAATGGTTTGGACGATATGGAGAATCGGATTATACGATTTTCCAGCGAACAGGTTGTTGCTGATGATCCGCTACGTCTTTTGCGTGCCTACCGCTTTTCCGCACAATTGAGGTTTAACCTACCTGCAGAAACAATTGCACTGACCAAGAAATACGCTGACCAGTTAACAAAAGTTTCGATGGAACGAATCAGTGGTGAATTATTGAAAACCCTCTCAGCCAGTGAGTCTGTAGATTCTTTACGACTGTTGTCGAGGCACCAGATCTTGTTACCTGTTATTCCAGAACTTGAAGTGACAGATGAAGATTTAGCAGCTATCGCTATATTTGAATCAGAAGGGATACCTGATATACTCCAGCCATATTATCAGGAGGTAGATCAATATCTCCAGACAAAGCTTCTAGGAAATTTCAGGCGTTATGAGATTGTTAAACTTGCCATTTTTCTTGGATCAACCAAGACATTGATTCAGATTACAAACCGTTTATGTTTAAGTAAAAAAGCCTTTAGACTGATTAAACGTATACACTTTCATCAATTGAGTTTCGTCAATTTAGTAACTAAACCTTCAACTTCACGTCAGGAAATTATCCAGTTTTTACGGAAAACAAAACGAGATTGGGTTTCTGTTGCATTGCATGTCTATGCACGTATCAGATCTGAAGGTTGGCAGATAGGTAATGTCAATATCGGTAATGTCGAATCTAAAATACCTGAAATAGCTGGGGTTTTTTATCTCGATTTTCTGAAAATTATGAATCGGGGCAGCCTAATTAACGGAAACGAAGTTATGCGTAAATATGACGTCACGCAGGGAATTGAATTGGGAAAAATTCTTCGTCATATCGAGGATCTCCAATTTAAACATGTCATTCAAACAAGATCTCAAGCATTCTTAGCAGTTGAACGGTTTTTGAAAGAGAAAGCGGGTTGATGAAACTTAATCTTGCTAACAATCTAATAGAAGATAGCTGGCAGCTACACCAGCAACTTGCCGACAGGTTATCGAATTCGGTTTCCGAACTATTAGGGCTTGATACCACGATGTCCTGTGCTATTGTAGAGAGAATTGAAGGTTGCGATTTTCTGGACGAAAACGTAGAAATCGTATTTTGTCAAATCGGACTCCCTCCAATACAGGGCGAATTGATTCTTGCTATTCCAAAGAGACTGTCATTTTGGATTGTCTCTCAACTTCTCGATTATTCGGATACTGAAGAAATTGGCAATCGTATACTCACGAAAGTTGAACAGATTTCACTTATGCAGTTCGTGAATCTAATAGTGGTTAATCTCTCCGAAGAGTGGCAGCAAATTAATTCTGAAATTCATGCCAGATTTGATACTTTGGATGTAACAGGTGATGAGTTAGCTAATGTACTCCAAACGTGTGAAGTCATGCTGGTCGGCATCGAAACAATCGTTAGCCAAAATATTATCGAAAATCTATGGTTTTGTTATACGGAAAGTTTTGTTTCGACCATGCAAGCAGAACAGGAAAAGAAACGAGAGGAATTGGATCGGCAGAGCAGATTGCGAGGAGACGTCCGTCAGGACCTAGTATCAACTTTAGAAATAGTATTGGAATCGTACACTACGCGAATTGAAAATCGATTGGATCAACTTGAAGCAAAACTTGACAGGATGATTCAAGACGAATGAGTAAACTTTAAGCTATTGAGTGTGTGATACTTGTCCATATAAGTTTAATGGCAAAAGCTAAGACCGTAACCACTAGTACAATTCGAATCCACTTATCCCCCTTTTCTACCGCCCAGTGACTGCCAATCCACGCACCTGCTGCATTTCCTACACCAAGCGAAATACCAAACCTCCAATCTACATGTTTATTAATAACAAAAATGATCAGGGCGACAAGGGTACAGAAGAGAACAACGAACATCTTTAAAGCATTGGTTCGCACCAGATTAAAGCCATTAACAATAGTTAGCGTTGCAATGATCATAAACCCCACACCAGCTTGGATAAACCCCATGTAGATACCTAAAAAGAAAAAAAGAAGTACAGCTAGAATTTTCCGAAAAGCTCCCAGATTTTCGACGTCACTTTGGAATTTCTTAAATGGATTAGAAAGTGTGATCACCAAGACACCAAACATTATAATAGCAAGCAGACGATTAAAAATGACACCGTTTTTGTCGAATTTCCCAAGGTTGATGACCAATAGAGCACCCATGACAGCGCCAATCATCGCTGGAATCGCAATTAAAATACCATAGCGAAAGTCGGAGACCCCTTTTCGACGGAAGCCCGCAACACCGACAGTGTTCTGGATCATGATCGCTACACGATTGGTGCCGTTGGCCATTGTTGCCCCATCTAGACCAAGAAAGATTAACACCGGAAGCGTAAGTAAAGACCCTCCGCCTGCAACCGTATTGAGAAAGCCTGCACAGACTCCCGTCGTAACGACAATGGCAAGTTGTACAAAAGGATGGTTTAATAACTCCAAAGACTTGCGGCCTTATTGTGGTGGCTTAGTTGATAATTTCATAGAAAAAGTTACGTTGTTTGGGGACATAACCGAGTTCCACAACAAGCCGCTCAATCTCTTCCATTGGCATGCAGTATATGGTGCCCGCTTGGCTAACAACGTTTTCCTCGATCATCGTTCCACCCATATCATTTGCGCCAAATTTCAGTGAAAGCTGTCCTATTTTTGGTCCTTGAGTAACCCATGATGACTGGAAATTCGGAATATTATCCAGCATTAATCGCGAAATAGCCAATGTTTTGAGATACTCAAAGCTGCCAGATGCAGGCATATGTTCGAGTCGTGTATTGTTTGGTTGAAGCGACCAGCAAATGAAAGCCGTGAATCCGCCTGTTTCGTCCTGTAGGTCACGTAATCGCAGTAGGTGTTCGACTCGCTCACCATAACTCTCAACATGGCCATACATCATCGTCGCACTTGATTTTAATTGAACTAGATGTCCCTGCCGCATGACCTCTAACCATTCAGCAGCTGTGCATTTCTTAGGAGAAATGGTATCTCGTGCATGGTCAGTCAGGATTTCTGCTCCCCCACCCGGAATTGACCCGAGTCCAGCATCACGTAAGCGCGTTAAAGTTTCTATTAGAGATATTTTGTTGATCTTAGCAAACCAGTCAAGTTCCGGGGGTGAAAAACCATGAATATGGATATCATAATTCGCTTTGATCCATCGAAGAAGATCTTCGTACCAGCCAAGTTTGAGTCTTGGATGTAGACCGCCCTGCAGAAGAATTTGTACACCACCAAGGTCAATAGTTTCCTGTATTTTCTGACCAAGCACTTGACGTGATAGAGTATACGCTTCCAAATCCTTCATGTGGCGATAGAAAGCACAAAAATCACAGTCCACATGACATACATTCGTATAGTTAATGTTGCGATCTACGATATAGGTCACGTACGGTTCAGGATGAATCCTTTTCCGAATAAGATCTGCCGCGTTACCAATTGACAACAGGTCATAGCTTTTGAACAAAGTTAAGCCGTCATCGTAATCAAGGCGTTCATCCAATAGTGCTTTTTCCAGAATCGGCTGTATTGATGCATCAATCATTATTTTACCTTCTCTTCAGCTACCTTAGGCATAAATTTTAACACTCATAGCTATTGACGTCAACTTCACTACCCAAGCCAACAAATAATATTTTATTATTTTGAGTACACTATTTTGGTTGACTTGCTGTTTTTATTACTTCAATATCAAAATAATGAAAGTCATCGGAATGTCAATATGCTTCTCGATGAAGTTAGGGTCTAACAATAAGTTCTAAATGACCAAAGACTTCTGCTTCGAATCGAATGATACCTTCCAGATAGCGTTCCTGAGAAAGTATTTTTTGAACATATCCGTCGCGGATAGCGACAAAATTAATAATACGGCTTAAATATCTCCCAGAGACGTTTTGACAGAAGGAACATAATATAAGAATCTGTGTGAGTTAGGTGGTTAAGGGCCAAAATAGTAGGGAACTCATCGATTTCCCCCAAATGCTCCATAGTAGATTTAGCATCAATGTCTACTTTGAGACCTTCAGGTAATATCTGCTGATTAGAGGCAACAAGGACTCATCCGCTCCAATGATAAGAGTATTTCCTTTTGGGTCTGAAATCCAACATCTGATCCTCTCCTTATCTTGGTAGATCAACATCTTCAACCAACCATAATGTCATACAGTTGATAAGTAATACCAACGTCAGTTTGGAAATGAAGGAGGTACTTCTGTCGTCTTGAATTCACTGTTTAGAAAAGAAATCATTGATGTGGCCAATCCAAATTATCCTATTGGTTTGGTTGATCAGAATAAAATCGAGATATCAAAATTACACGGAATTGCAAACAGTTGAACGGCCATTTCAAGCGCGAAAAATAAGCTATCGAAAAGACAAATTAGATTATCCAAGAACGGTTAACCAAAAAGAACATTGCCCTACGATGTATTGATCTCATCAATGATAGAGGCACTAGTTATTTTAAAAGTTGGTTGAACATGATATAATATCCATCTAAGTCAAACAATCACTGAAATTATATTGTGGGCACAAGAGAATGGATTATGCTGTTACCATAACTGCTAAAGAAACTGCGGAACTTCTTCCATTGGAGCGTCCAAAAAGTCCAGTTGGACCGGATGAAGTATCCGGAAAAACTTTAGTTACTTTAATTAGCGCGGGCACGGAACTAGCCTCAGCCTATCTTGGAACAAACTTTCCTAGTACACCGGGATACGCAGCTGTATTCCAAGTTGAAGAAGTCGGTCAAAACGTGAAAGAAGTCCGGTCTGGAGATCTAGCTTTTTGTATGGGGAACCATCGCTCCTATTACCGCGTTAGGGCCGACCAGTTGCTTCTGGTTCCTGCAGGGCTTTCCCCTGAAATTGCTGTTTTTGCTAGAATGATGGGGGTAAGCATGACAACTTTGACAACAACTACGGCCCGACCACCCGCAAAGGTATTGGTTATGGGATTGGGACTAGTTGGGCATCTTGCCACCAAGAATTTTTTAGCCTGTGGGTACAACGTTTATGCTTGCGATCCCGTTGAATCCCGACGTCGTATTGCAACTGAAACTGGTATTCCAAATGTTCTTCCAGCAGCACCACTGGACGATCCTGATCTCAGCGGCAGGTTTTCCTTGGTTATTGAATGTTCTGGACACGAACAGGCATTATTGGATGGATGCAATGCTATCCGAAAAAAGGGGGAAGTGGTCTGTATAGCAACTCCCTGGAAACGGCATACTGAACTTTACGCTCATGAACTGCACCATGCCATTTTTCATAAATATGTCGTTATCCGTAGCGGTTGGGAATGGGAACTTCCGATGATTTCCACCGATTTTACCGAAAATAGTGTGTGGGGCAATATCCAGGGAGCGCTGAACTGGTTATCTACAGATAGGGTTAATGTAGAAGGTATTTACAATTTGTTCTCTCCAGATCAAGCCCAAGAAGCTTACCAAAAACTTCTTCACAAGCAAACCGATAGACTGGCAGCAGTTTTTGATTGGCGTGATATATAGTTGAGCATAATCTTAAATTTGATCTCGTCGAGGTAAAACAGTTGTCAAAGAATTATATTGATGCTGCTACAGCAACATGGCAGGAATGTCGCGATTTTTTGCAACGTTACCCTTTTGCCATCCTACCACTGGGTGCGACAGAGCAGCACGGACTTCATTTGCCTCAAAATACAGATAGCCTGATTGCAGAAGCCCTCGCCTTACAAGTTGGCAAACAAAGCGTGGGTATGATCTTGCCAACAATACCAATCGGTTACTCATGGGTTTGGCGTGATTATCCTGGTTCCTTGACTTTCTCTTTCGATACATTTCGATCCGTTATCAAGGATATTGCTGTTAGTCTTGGCCGAAATGGATGTCGTGTGCTCTTGATTATGACTACACACGGTGCAAATTCACAACCAATCAAGTACACGATTCGTGAATTAGTTGATCATACCCCGATGCGAGTTCTCCGTGCCTTTTATCCCAATCTAAATCAGGTTATGACGGATGCCGATTCAACCGCTTGGCAACCCTTAAATTTTCACGCTGAAGAATTTGAAACCTCGCTGATGTTGCACTTACATCCTGATTTGGTAGACATGACTAAAGCGGTCAGCGAGTATCCACCGTATTCACTCGATTATGAGATGTCAACACTACCAATGGGAGCCTTAAGTGAGTCTGGAGTGTTCGGCGATGCCACAGTAGCCACGGCGGAAAAAGGTGAAAAATGGTTTAATCGTTGTGTAACCAACATCGTAAAAGTGTGGGAAGAATTTCTAGATCTGCCAACCGATGAATCTGGAGGGCTTTATAAAATTAACTAGCAGATAGGAGAAGACTCGATGGGAACAGTAATGACAATACAAGGCGAAATTGGAGGAGAAGATCTAGGTGTTGTGGATTATCATGAACACTTGTGTTTCGATGCACCTCCTTGGTTGTTACGTGAAGATCCAGATTTCAAATTGAATGACGTTGAGAAATCGGCTCAAGAACTGCATTCATGGTTGGAGGCAGGTGGAAAAACAATCATTGAAATGTCAGCCATCGACTTCGGTCGAAATATCCGTGGAACGAAACAAGTCTCAGATCTAGTACCCGACGCCAATGTCATTGTGATTACAGGTTTTAACAAACCTTATTTTTGTGATCAATCGGTATGGCAATCAGACGAATCTGATCTAATCCGACGATGTATTCAAGATATTGTTGAAGGAATTAACGGAACAGGCCTCAAGGCAGGAATTATGAAAGGTGGCACAGGCTACAATACTTTCAACGACCACGATCAGAAGTTAATGAGGATTGCCGCCATAGTGCAAAAAGAAACGGATGTCCCCATTATCACCCACACTGAAGCTGGAACAATGGGCTTTGAGCAGATCGAGTATCTCGATGATCATGGTGTTGAACCACACCGAGTTTGCTTAAGCCACCTTGATCGCAATCCCGACCTTTGGGAACATAAACGGATTGCTCAAACAGGAGCATATCTGGGCTATGATTGCCCAGGTAAAGCAAAGTATGGACCGGATGAATGGCGAATTGATTTACTCAAACGCTTAATTGATGCTGGATTCGGCCAACAGATTTTGCTGGGTAACGACCTCGGTCGACCTAGCTATTGGCGTAGTTACGGTGGTGGCCCAGGCCTTGATTTCGTCCTGACTAAGTTTGTTCCGCGCCTCCTTTCCCAAGGAATTGATCAGCATATCATTGACGATATGTTGATCAATAATCCCCGCCGTTTTCTTATTGGTGATTGAACAAATCAACTACGGACAAATTGGAGAAAATGTCTCTCGTTATTGGTATTGATATCGGTACGTCTAGTACCAAGACCTTGTTGCTGAGTGAGGAAGGTACGATTATTTCCAGCGCCAGCGCGGACTATCAACTATCAACGCCGTGTACAGGTTGGGTCGAGCAAGATGCCAATGATTGGTGGCAGGCAGTCTGCGACACAATCCGTCAAATCATTCAGTATCTTGAGTCTAATGAATGTTCTTTTTCTACCAGCGATATAAAAGGGATATCTCTCTCTGGGCAGATGAACGGGGCAGTGTTTGTTGATGCCTCTGGAAATCCACTTCGTTCGGCCATTTTGTGGCTTGATCAACGAGCTCAAAAGCAATGTGACCAGGCAAATGAACAGGTTGGATATCTGCTTCGAGATCATGCGCTACATGTTCTCAATCCAATTAATACCTTGGCCAAGGTACTTTGGTTACGAGAAAGTCAACCCGACATCTATGCTGATGTTTATCACGTGTTACTTCCCAAAGATTGGATCCGTTTCAAATTAACCGGTACATTTAAAGCTGAGGTAACTGATGCTTCTGCAACGGCAGCACTAGATCTATACACCCGAAATTGGAGTGGGGAAATCCTGTGTGCTTTGGAAATTGAAGAAAGATTGTTTCCTGAGGTCGTTGAGTCACCAACAGTTACTGGTCAGATAACAAAGAGTGTTGCAGAGGAGACAGGATTGTGCGCCGGAATTCCCGTTTGTGCTGGTGGTGGTGATATGGCCTGCATGGCCGTTGGAAGTGGAATCAGAAAGCCGGGAATTGTCAGCGTTGGAATTGGCACAGCAGGACATGTATTGACCTATGCGGAAAAGATTAGTGATGCAGCTTTTAATCAGCTTTGGCCGATGTGCCATGCTATACCAGATAAGTATTTCTGGCTCGGGTGCTCTTTTACTGGTGGTGCCAGTTTAACTTGGTTTCATGATCAGTTCGGAGATAGTTTTACTGAACTGATTGACTTTGCTGAAGACGCACCGATTGGAAGCGATGGGCTATTCTTCATGCCATGGTTTCAGGGAACTGCGACTCCTCATCCAGATGCAAATGCTCGCGCTGGCTGGTTGGGAATGACACTACATCATACCAAGGCACATATGATCCGATCACTGATGGAAGGAGTGGTCTTTGATCTTCGACACTCTGTAGAATGCTTCAAGCAATTGAAATTACCAGTTAATGAAATTTATATTGGTGAGGGAGGATCAAGGTCTGCATTATGGCGTCAAATTCAAGCGGATGTCTTTGGAAAAGACGTCCAGGTTATGGAAGTACAAGATGCCTCTGCCCTTGGGGCTGCCATCATTGCTGGTGTCGGTGTGGAAGTATTTGATAGTTTTGAGTCAGCATGTGGTTTGACTGTTATCTTAGGGGAAACGATTCATTCTGATGCTGAGCGAGTTGAAAAATACGAACGTTATTATCAACGCTACTGTAATTTATATCCAAGCCTAAAAAAGTGGTTTCTAGAACATTAATATTGCCTGAATTAAATCTTAATCTTCGTGTTGTGATATACGGGTAAGGAATGGATTATAGTAGTTACATGGATGTATACCCTCACATGCGGGAGATGATGGTGTGGCACACGCCATATTATCCGCCATTTTTTTTATATTTGGTTCATTACATCTACCATGGATCCTATTAATAGTATCATCTAGCTTAACTTTCTTACGATTTTCTTCGCTTCAACAGACAACTTCAGATTGGCTGTCAATAAATCAAGGCTTCATTAAACGAATCAGTACCCATGTTGCTCTGGTTTCAATTTTGATGTTGATTTACAGTATCAACTTTCGGGTAGGAAGCACACTTGGTGATACATTCGGCGCGCGTTATTTACCTATCAGCATTATCAAGGAAGGTAATTTCAACCTAGATCAGTTTCCATTCTTGCAGGATAGGAACTACTATACTCGGCAGGAAAATGATCATTGGGTTTCAAAATATCATCCCGGTGCCCCCATTTTGGCGTTACCAATATATCTCGTTCCTGTGATGTTCGGCTTGCCTGTTGACTCACCTCATGTCCCGTGTCTGGAGAAAATGACAGCATCATTAGCTATTACTCTATCAGCGTTGTTCCTTTTCCTGGCAACAAAGATATTTCTTAGCAGAAATTGGGCATTTTTCCTGGCATTGCTTTATGGCACGGCCACCTGTAGTTGGAGTATAAGGAGTTCAAGTCTCTACCAACACGGTCCCTGTCAATTTTTTTGGCTTTGACCCTTTATTTATTAGCGAGGGGCGGTGGTTTTCATCAACCTGACAATACTGATTTTAAAAGGATAACTCTCAACATCAACGATGGATAAAATGGTCAGGCCTTACAGTTGCTTCAGCCGTTGTATGCCGTCCAACAGCGCTTGTTTTTGCGCTCATCTTGCTAGTCTATGTTTTTGGCATAGACACAGACACCAGTTACTCCAATTTGTATTAATGACTCTGCCAGCAATAATTATTCTTGTGGTTTATAATCATGTCACTTATGGATCAATCTTACGACAAAGCTATAGCATATGTGATATGGAGGATGGTCATTTGGTTATCGCATCATGACCAAAGTTAGTGTTTTTCTTT
>DTUY01000330.1 GCA_012963885.1 Candidatus Poribacteria bacterium
GGTTTAGCCCGTTTATAGTAGCAGTTAAGCCCAGTCCTTCAGAACCCCAAACTTACCAGAATGGCCTCTAAGGAGATTTTCAAATTGTCCTTAGAGGTGAGGGAAATTATGCTCTAACCTAACAGAAATAAGGATAATAGGTCTCTTACCTATATTCAAGTTAAAGCTTAAATCAAAGAGCGCTAAGACTGGTAACAGTCGATTTATGGCTAAAAGAAGTATTCTTGAAACACATCTAGAGATAGCTAAAGAGCGACACACAATTTTAAATGGCGATCTAAAGCCCAATGAGGTTGTAGCTGGTTCAGCTAAAAAAGCGTGGTGGAAGTATGATAAAGGACTAGATCATGAGAAGGAGACTGCTCCTAATCGAAGAGCAAGTAAAAGGATAGTTGCACATGTTGTGTTGGGTATCAAAGTAGTGGTAACAAATAGCTTATCAAGCCTCTATTCAGAAACAGCTGAAGAGTGGCATCCGACTAAGAATGGTGATCTTAGAGCTGATGAAGATTATAGATGATAAGTGAGTTGGTCGGCTATCAAGCGGTGGCTACGGGCATACTCCTCAACAGGAAGCCGGCATAATATTGGTCACACCGATGGTGTAGATCGAAACTATTTAACGATATGTGTAAAACATCAGAGTCATCTCCACTCAATTTGAAAAAATGATGACCGCAAGTGTGACTTCAACGAATAGTAGTCCTGAACCATTTGTCAAATCCTATTACTTTCAGCTAACTAGCTTCTTTCTCCCTATACCTGAATTGTGTTAGAATGCGTCTATCTATTTCGCTTAGCTGATTGTTTAATAGATCTGGAACTAAAGTAATCTAGGAACTTCGATTTATTCACTATTTTAATTGAAAATCCTATTTGACAATAAGAGACTGTATCATCACTGTTATGACTTGCACATAACTTAAATTTAGATAGGGCTTGATTTAGAATGGCCAAAGTATACGATTGCCAGCCAACCTTTACCGATTCACAGGTGTTTTCTTTTTGCCGAGATGGGTATCTGATGTTAGAAGGTATCGTGCCAGATGAAATCAATCAAAGGACGATTGATTTCATTGATCAAAGCGGACATAGACCTCTGCTGAAAGAGGATTGGTTTATTGAGCATGTCTTCCTCAATCCTCAGGTGGTTGGCATAATTAGATCTCTTTTAGGCGCTAATTTCGCCTTGCCCATCAAGTTGCCAAATCATCGGATTAAGTGCCCTAGGACTTCCCAAAATTGGCATCGAGACGGTGGTTCACGTTACGGCTGTGAATTGAACAATCTGCAAGTCTTCTATTATCCGCAAGATACACCGGAGGAATTAGGACCAACAGAAGTGTTACCTGGTTCACACTTTCTTTTCTCTCTAGGGAGTTGGATGGGACATTATGAGGCCATACGCGGTTCTGTACTGACCACTGCGCCAGCGGGATCGATCTATATTACCGCATACTCAATTTGGCATCGCCGTGGGGTTTCTACGTCTAAAGGAATACGCAACATGTTGAAGTATATATATTGGAGAACCAATCCCCCCAAGCGGGATTGGTTGACTGAACCTGACTTCAATCATCGACCACCCGCCAACTTCAATGTTCCGTCTATCCAACAGCAACATCGCGGCTGGTATGATGCAGCTGAGATGTATTATTGGCTATGCGGCAATAAGGACAAACTTGAGGCTATAGTTGGCAGTAAAGAATGGCCACCTGGATATCCTGTTCCCAATTGGACGCCGGAAAACTATCATAATTTCTAGGTACTAAAGAAAAAACACCTCGTACCAATTATATGACGAGAAAATTCCTATCATCAATCCTACCAAATACTTTTCATACCTATGCATAGTGAATGAATAATCAAGATCAAACCGACGAAAAAGCGTTCCTGATCGGCGTTATCAACGGCGCGCTATGGAACGTTGTTACAGCCGTTATCCAACCCGAACTCGTGTTGTCAGCTTTCATTCTTCGGTTGAAAAATTCCGTGGTTTTGACAACTCTGCCCTTTGTTATCATGCGTCTGGGGAACACAATTTCAAGTTTGGTTATTTCAAACATTGCTGAAACATGGTCACGAAAGAAAATATTCTATATTGGTGGAGGGACCTTCCGCGTCATCATTTTAGGTTTCATCGCCTTGGCAACTTATACCATAGGGGCAACCTCGCCAAATCTTCTGATATGGTTGTTTTTAGTTCTTCTAGGTTTCTATTCGGCTGGAATTGGATCTAGCAGTATAGGCTTTAACGAAATCATCGCGAAGACCATTTCCTTTCGCAGACGAGGGCAATTGATGGGATTACGTGGTTTTTTCGGTGGATTGGTTGGTATCGCCAGCGGATTCTATGTCAGATTCATGCTGGAAGAAACAGGCCCATCGTTTCCGCATAATTACGCTTACCTGTATGCAACTGCAGCCTTTTTTCTCGGTTGTTGCGTCCTCAGTTTTAGTTCGATTAATGAACCTGCTGGATATGCTAACGCCAAGCGTGCATCCATTTATCTGCATATTATCAAAGGCATTGGTATTTTCAAGGCAGACGACAACTTTAAATTCCAATATTTAAATAATCTAGCTCAGGCGATGGCTATGATTGGACCGGTCGTCTACCTTCCTTATGCTATCAAGTCACTTCAGGTACCTGAATCTTTCGTTGGTAGTTTAATTATACTTTCTGCTGGCCTGACACTCCCAATTAACTTCCTTTGGAGCTACATCGGAGACAAATATGGAAATCGCCTTCTTTTGTTGATGAATACGTTTGTTTTTATGCTATCGCCAGTCCTGATCCTACTGTCTGGATACCTGATGCAAACGTCACTGGCTGTGGTGGGTTGGAACACAGGGCTCGGTTTTATCACCCCAGTCCTTATTTGTCTGATTTTAGCGTACGCTATTTTTACCATGACGAATAATGGAGGGATGATTGGTAGGATGAATTACCTGTTGGAAATTGCCCCCGAAGCACGTCGTCCGTCCTACATTGCTTTTATGAATATTATGCTTACACCAACGGCCGTTTTCCCCCTCATTGGTGGTGTGATATCGGAAGACCTATCGTTCCAAACTAATTTCTTACTTTCGCTTATTTTTAGTCTCGTCGCCTTGTATTATGCATATCGGTTAGGTGAACCTCGGAAGCAGAAAATCACAGGAAATGAGTCTAAATAGTAGCGAGTTCCTTGATACAGCTTTAAACCGAACACTGTAAATTCCGTCGGTAATCTAGTGACTTTTTGGAGAAATCTCAAAAGTCTGTAACAGATTTATTATATTGGGATAATGCTAGAATACACCAAAATTAAACAAATTCTATTTCTAAACACATAAAGGAGCATACATTATGAGTAAAAAAACTTATCGAGCTGGCGCGATTGGGCATAGCGGTGCAGGCAATTTTGGCCACCAAATTCATTTGGCCTACAGAGGCCTGGATAATGTTCAGTTTACCAGCATCGCAGACCCAGATCCAGATGGCCGCGAGAAAGCCGTCCAAGAGGCCGGCGCGATGTCAAGTTATGCTGATTATAATGAGATGTTGGTGGAGGAAGATCTAGATATTGTTAGTGTTTGTCCACGCTGGGTTTCTGAACATTTGGATATGGTATTAGCCTGTCTGAACAATGGTTGTCATGTATATTGCGAAAAACCCATGACAATGACCTTAGCAGATGGTGATCAAATTGTGCAAACTGCAAAGGCGAAAAACCTGAAAGTTGCTGTTGCACATCAAGCAGTTTATCTACCACGTCTGCATCAACTCAAACAGCTAATTGAAAGTGGCAAAATTGGAGAGGTCGAAGTTGTAAGTGCCACTGGGACACAGGATCACAGAGGTGGTGGTGAAGATATGATTGTACTTGGTACCCACCTGTTTAACATGATGCGATTCTTTTTTGGAAACGTTGATTGGATGTCATCTCACGTGACTGAAAACGGAAATGAAATTACCGCTTCCTCTGGAAGAAAAGCCAATGAACCTGTTGGCACAATTGCCGGAGATTGTATCCGTAGTTATTTTGCTTTCAAAAATGGCGTCTCAGGTTACTTTCAGTCTAAGAAAGATCGTGCCGGTGGAGAACAAACTTACGGCATGGACATTGTTGGGACCGAAGGTATCATTTCATTGAGAGGCGGGGCATCCGAAAGTTTAGATTTCTACCCTCACCGATATTTTAACCCGGCAAATCAGGACCAAAAATGGGAGAGACTCCAACTGGAAAATAACCAGTTGATGGAAGGAAATCAGCTGGCAGCAATTGACCTGATCAAGGCAATCGAAAATGATAAGGAGCCTATTTCAAGTGCGGCAGATGCTGTGGCGGCTCTGGAGATGATTCACGGTACTTACGTTTCCCAACTCTCCGGGTCACGCATCTATTTCCCTATTTCGGATCGATCACACCCTTTAGAATAATGCTTATCTGTTACCTTTAGAAGCTGAAATAACATATCCTGACATAGTAACTCTCATATTGAGCTTTGTTACTTCCAAACTAACCGGCTAACGATATTAGTGCCTTGTTTAAACATTGGTATCTCAGTCAGCATTAGGTTGCGAAATTGTCGGTTTTTCACCAAAACTTCATCTGTCAAACTCAATACTAATAATTTGGGGATGTAAAAATTTGGACTAAGTAGAAATGATATTGCGTCAGCAACTAAAACTTTCTCAGATACACTGGTTCCTAATCGCTTTATTATTGGCGGTCTTTTTAATTCGTCTGAATAATCTCTGGCATCCGCATCTAGCAGGTTTTTCCGATGAATTGTGCCATGCAATCGTCGCCAGAAACCTAACAAAGCATTTATGGAAACCAACTTTGTATGAACAACCTTATCTGCCTTACCATATTAGTG
>DTUY01000331.1 GCA_012963885.1 Candidatus Poribacteria bacterium
GCACCAAGTCCACCAGCAATGGGGCAGGCCTCGATGTAGCGGTAGTTGCGTTGTGCGACTTGATCCATTATTTCTCCTAATATCCCAGGTTATAACTCAGCCCCCATACTTCTTCTTTTTCCTCGACAGCCGGTTGGTGGAGCGCTCGGCTGTCGGCGGTTGGTAGCAGTTCATCCATGTCGTGGTGTAGATTTGAACCGAGCCGTCCTTATCTACAGTAGCAATTCGCTACCCACCAGGTTAATGCATGTTGACAGTAAGAAATACAGCTATTTAACATGGTAACCAAACAACCTGGGATTACAAATTACAGACAGGGCTATTATAAGGATCTTGGTCTATCCCTGCAAACTTCATTAGAAGACACTTCTTCGTCACTTGTAAGGAAACCAGTGGTAATTGGTCCAACCTTAACACAGATCAAAGCTTCCTTTTTTCTTTATCTTGCAATCTCTACCCATCCTCACAAACAAAATTATTGCGTTCCTCTTCTTTCTCCCGTTACTTCTTCGACCACATTAGTAGGAACGATACCATGGAAAATGCCTTTGAACAGACACAGAAACAGATGAAGGAGATGGCTACCCATCAAGCCCAGAACCCACAGATAGACGTCAATGGTAATGCTATAGCTACTGCTGGATCTGAGGGCCTTGGGTCAACGTCGTATCCCGGCAGATCTCTCCAGTCTGTCCCTGCCTCCGGCTTTTGCCAGCCAACTGCAAGCCAAAACCATCAGTTAGGGAGAGAGCCAGACTTTTGAGGTGGAGCTAGTTGGCAGTAACCTGGATCAGGTATTTGTAGAGATTATTCCACCCAGCTTTGATGCCAATGCCATCTTCAAAGATCGACAACAGGCGGAACAGAGGGTGACGGAAGTGGATTTGACAACAGTTGAGAGTAAGAGCGACCAGCCTAAATACCAACTGCAATATGACGGTTTTGATCAGGTGGGAGAGTATCAACTGATCTTCCAGGCCAGCAATGTAGACGAGTTTACTCAACCGATGCAGACAACGGTGACAGTAACAGAAGGCAGAGCCAAGCCAGCAAACAAGCTAACGGGAGATGTCAACGGTGGCGGCACAGTCAACATCTTTGACCTGGTGATAGTAGCGGGTAACTTTGGTCAATCACTGGCTACACTAGCTATAGCATCTGAGATTGAACTGACTACAGAACAGAAGCACCACATTGCCTCAGCTATAGACCAACTGGAAGCTAGGCCTCAACGCTCATCAGCAGAAGAAATGGCTCTCAATGTACTTAAAACTATCTTACCAGAGAGACTACCCAGTCAAACCAAATTGTTAGCCAACTATCCTAACCCATTCAATCCTGAAACCTGAATTCCCTTTGAGTTAAGTCAGGATACGAAAGTAATTGTCACTATCTATGATGTGCGGGACCAGCGGATACGGCAACTACAGCTGGGCATGGTGACGGCGGGTAGATATGTGGCCACAGACCAGGCTGTCTATTGGGACGGTAAGACAGAAACGGATGAGACTGTTGCCTCAGGCACTTAATTCTACCGCTTAGAAGCAGGAGATTACAACCAGACACGAAAGATGGTGATTCTGAAATAAGAGTTTTAAGCAATTAAACGGCTATTGATACCCGCGCAATAGATAACTCGTGTATGGGGTAATCAGGCGGGTATCAATAGCCCTAGTTGGT
The DNA here is from genome assembly GCA_012963885.1 of Candidatus Poribacteria bacterium. Lineage (GTDB taxonomy): Bacteria > Poribacteria > WGA-4E > WGA-4E > UBA9662 > UBA9662. Next base: position 1,681 of record DTUY01000331.1, read on the forward strand.
ACCCTTTTCCTTCTCATTACTTCTATTCTTGGCATCTCCTTAGATGCTGACCTAATCTTTCAAAACTTTTTTCTCTTACTCTTCAAGAAAATGCTATCCTACTTATAAATTGTTGCATCTATATAACTGACTCACATTTTATTTTGAAGGCTTTAATGAAAAGACTAGTTTGGTTACTGATCTTAGTTGTTTTAACAATTATGGCCTATGCCGGAGACAAAACAAATAAGACGCTGACAATAGATGATATTTTTCCCTCTGATCGGGTCTTAGATGTGAAAGTTACGGTTGAGCCCAAGGATTGGGACACCATTCGCAAACAAAGTCAAGATTTTGAAACTGCCTTGGCTGACAGGCGACAGTATCATCCCATTGATTCGCCCTATACTTATGTTGAAGCCACTGTTTCCATTGATGGAGTAATCTTCCTTCAGGTTGGCATTCGTAAAAAAGGCTTCCTTGGCTCTTCGCGAAATCCTAACCGTCCGTCTCTGAAGGTCAAGCTTAACCAAGTGGATAAAACAGGTCAAATCGATGGGTTAACCAATTTAACCTTTAACAATAATGAACAAGATCCGAGCCTGATCAGCCAGTTTATGGGCTATAGCTTGTTCAACCAAGTTGGCCTACCGGCTCCTCGTTGTGCTTATGCCAAGTTGACAGTTAATGGCCAAGATCTAGGTGTCTATACCCATGTAGAACGAATACATAAGCCCTTGCTGAAACGGGCCTTTGGTAATGAAGACGGAGTCTTATACGAAGGCACGCTGGTTGATTTTTACCCTGACTGGGCCGGAAGTTTTGAACACAAGTTAGGTTCCGACGAAGTGGGCCGGCCAAAAGTGCAGCAGTTGATTGAGATGTTACGCCAGCCCGATGAAAATATAGAGACTGACATAGGTAAATTGGTTGATTTGGATTCTTTCTATACCTTTTGGGCCATGGAAGGATTACTGGGCTTTTGGGATGGTTATTCAGGCAACCGAAATAACTTCTTTATTTATCTCAATCCGGAAACAGATAAATTCCACTTTATTCCTTGGGGAGCGGATGGCTTATTCGAGCGATTTAGTCCCAGTTGGTATAAGGGGGATAAGAAGGATCCAGTTTCAGTTAAAATAAGAGGTGGATTGATAGCCAATCAGCTGTATCAGCTGGAGTTGGGACGTCAGCGTTATGAACAGACGCTGAGAAAGATTATAGAACAACGCTGGAATGAGAAGGACCTATTGGCAGAAACGGAGAGAATAGAGGCTTTAGTTAAGCCATATCTGACCACCACACAATCAAGATTAGTCCAATCAGCTGATAAATTTGTTGAGTTATTGGCTGAGAAAAGGAAATTCATCCGACAACGGCGTGGGGAGATCATGACAGAAATTGCCGAGGGAATGCCGAAATGGGAGGTCAAACCAGTGCAACCATTTGTCATCAGCCGTATGGAGCAAGAGATCTCGTTTTACTTCGGCTGTATTACCGGAGGATGCATTGGATGTGTTAGCACCATACTGGTTAGTTGGCTGATCAATCGTTAATCTTGGAAAGGCATTAATTGCTGTCTTTATCACATTAAGCATATATCCCAAGCTTTCAGCCGTCATCACTGCCCGCGCAAAAGATAATTCGTGTACGGGGTAATCAAGGCTCCTTATATGGTTACTCTATACCCGCCTAATGCAAGATCAGTATAGGCGATGTTGGCTCAAGCCAGTGCCTTACCATAGAACATCTTGTCGCTCTTGGGATGAGCCTTCCCTAAGAATCTGGCTGACACATCGAGCCTCCACTTTGGGTGCTATGCGCCCGATTTGATTGAACCAATTGCTGCCAACTCTTTACCCCCACTAGTCACGATACGCCACGGCGGTACATACATTACGTCGGATAATTTTCCAGCGCAAAAGACAAGCTTCCAAAACAGCGTAGCACCCCACTCCATCTGTAGGAATATATCCGCAGCCATATTCAACCTCTACTTCGGACAAGGAAGCAACTGGGTTTGAAGAATATACTTCATTATGCTACTATGAGAGAGCTTAAGCTCATTTATGATGTATTGCCGTAAAACATCTTTCCACAATTTCAATTTTCATGATAAAGCGTAGTGAGGAATGTGATGGCAAAGCCCTTTTTCTACATTGTTTTGTTTCTGATGGTCACTACTTTTAGTGCAGTTGATAGTCGGCCAGTTATTCCACCTGAAATGGTCACAAAAGACCTCGTTGGATTTTGGTCTTTTGATCAGACAACCATTAAGGGGAAAACTGTAAACGACATCTGGTCGAAGAATCATGGTACCATCAAAGGTGGTCCGAAAAGTGTCAAAGGTAAATTTGGTGAAGCATTGTCGTTTGACGGTAAAAAGGATCTGGTGGAAATCCCACATCATGCCAGTTTAGACCTCAAAAGAGAAGTCACTATTGAATTCTGGTTTCTGCTCAAAGGTCAAAGTGGTGATAATGAATACCCTAGGCCAGTGAGTAAAGGACAGTCTTTAGGGGATAATTCTGGTTATGGTGTGTGGGTTAGAGATACTAGAAATCCAACAGATATTGGATTTCGCTCGGTAACCTTGGATCCAAAAGACACGCGTAAGACAGGTTTGCCTAGCTATGATAATAAAGATTGGCATCACGTGGTCTTAACTTATAATGGTAAAAAAGGGATGCTTTACTTGGATGGCGAAGTGCTCGCAGATCAACCCGTCAAAGGTGATTTGTCACAAAACGAAGAGCCACTGCATATCGGTGATGCACTCAACATGCGTCATTTTAACGGTCTGATTGATGAAGTCCGGATTTACAATCGAGGTCTGACACCAGCAGAGGCGAAACAGAACTTTGAGATTAAGTCTAACAACTTATCGGTTCGAGTCGCAGGAAAAATGACCACTGTATGGGCCAAACTGAAGGGGAATTGATTTCTTGATTTTCATAATTTCTCATAGTTTCTTCGTTCAACCAATCTATGATAAAACATCTTCCGCTTATTGAGCTGGGAAAATCAGATACTCAATCCTTACCCTTATTGAAGGTTTGAAACTCGTATCTGGAACATATCGTGTACGGGTTAATCAAGCGGGTCGCAGCACATGTTTAATAACCCAGTTGGGATTGGTCAGTATCCGCCTGATACTTCGTAGGCAGAACAATCCAATGGGGCTTTCCCTTACCTCCACCAGT
>DTUY01000332.1:0-2874 GCA_012963885.1 Candidatus Poribacteria bacterium
TAGCTGCCGCCTGGCTGTTTGAAGAATCCAATGGAAAAATAGTTAAAGACACTGTTGGTGGTTACGATGGGGAAATTAAAGGAGCCCCGAAATGGGTTGCAAACGGAAAGTTTGGAAGAGCCTTACAGTTCCCAGGCAAAGGGGATAGTTATGTCAGGATAGACCACAACGATGTTTTTAATTCCGATCCCTACACATTCATGGCTTGGACTAAACTGAAACCAACAACTTGGCAGTATATTGTATGGCGAAACGGCGATGTCTGGCCTGAAGAGAAAAACGTTCGACACCTGGACATCTGGATCCACAAAGACACACATATGCCAGTGTTTATGTGGCATGCAAAGGGAAAGGTCGGTCGGATCAACGGTAAAACAGTCATTGCCGATGATAAATGGCATCATATTTCCAAAGTATACGATGGCAAAACCGTACAGATGTATATGGATGGCAAGATCGACGGAGAGATGCCCAGTGGAGGTACGCTGGATACTAGCAAATCCCCTATTTGGCTTGGAGCTAGACCCGGAAACGTGGCGGCAACCGGTCTTTTTGACGAAGTTGGTTTTTTTACGGAGGCTCTTTCTGAAGATGAAATTAACAACGTGATGAAACAGGGTTTGATGCAGATTGCCTCGGTTGATCCAACTGCCAAATTAGCCATCAGTTGGGGAGAAATCAAACGAACAATAAATTGAGGAATAACCGTTTATTTGTATAAATCTGGCTATGCGATTCCAGCCAGCATCATCCCTTGTGCATGGCTACCATTGTGTTGACCATCAATATTATTATCTGCAGGATTTCGCACCTGTATTAGCACCGATTTACGAACCTTGTTTGTAGTATTAATATCCGAACCATGAATAGCCAAGTAATTAAAATACACTACGTCACCTCGTTTGGCTGGAATCGCCGTTGCTTGGCTAATCGGATACCTGTCTGGATCAAGATACCGTCCCTTCTTAGAGAATACAGGGAGATGACCGAATTTGTGTGAACCTCGGTACATTTTCAAACATCCCATCTCTTCTGTTGCATCGGAAATATGAATGGTTGCAGCCAATAAGGAGTCCTTTTCATGCCTCATCCAAGCAGCGTCCTGGTGCATAGGGAATCCAATTCCTTGTTCAGTTCCTTTCCGAAATAGCTTGGTGTGGTGCAGTTGCACGTTTGGCCCCATTAAACTGACGAACCCATCGGTTAAAGGTTGATGAAATAACAGCAACTTAGTCCACCGAAAATCATACATTTGCAGGTCATGACATCCCTCTACACTTTTGGACTGCGGCTGATTTCCCTTCCATTCTCCGTGAGTGAAATCCCTTAGCCGCCCTTTAATACAAGATTCAAAAGCATCTTCCATTTCTCCCATTTCAGTTTCTGTATACAACCCTGTAACTTTTACAAATCCATCTCCATGGAAAGTTTGAACCTGCTGATCAGTTAACACATTTTTCTCCTTAGGTCTTTTGATAAAATGAATTGATTCTATTTAATATCATCCAGATGGATTTCCCCGATAGAATCACCAAGATTTAGTATAATTAATCCGGCGAGGGAATTTGGTCAGGGTGATTACCGTGGATCTATTCTTAAGTTTTCAGGGAATCAACCAAGTGGTGGCATCAGTTCTTTTTGGGCTTCAAGCAGTTGATCGATAACCGTTCGGATTTGAGGAAGTGTCAGTTGGGACGCCGTATTTGGATCAACCATAGCCGAGTGATACACGTATTCTCGTTTCTGTTCTAATATGGATTGGACGGTCAACCCCTGCATGCTGACATTACTTTGACATAAGCTGGCACACTGAGGCGGTAGATCCCCGACATAACATCCTTGTACACCAACACGGTTTACCAAACACGGCACTTCCACACAACACCGATCCAGCAAGTTAGTAATTAGCGCTGTATTGCACACGTTGCCATAGATATAGGTTGGTGTATCAGTCTCAATGGCATGAATAATTGTGGCTGCGTATTCGTTCGATTTTTGTAGTTCAAGGTTGGCTGATTTGGATTCTTCAATAGCCTGTTTAATCCGGATCTGGCGTGTTTCATTCTGTTTGGCAAATGTTTCTCCAGTTCGAATAGGTTGTTTTAACCTCTTCATTTCCTCAACGTGCGGCATAACGTAAGGGACATATTCAGCCATGTGGCGGGACGATTCGGTGACAAAGTAACCAAAGTGTTTGAAAATTTCAAAGCGGACTGGATCCTTTTCAAAAATTCCCGGATCGTTTAAACAATCTCTTAACCGTGGGTACAAATCCTCACCGTTCATACTAAGATCGAGGAACCAGGCCATATGGTTAATCCCTGCGGTAAGATAGCGCATCTGTTCGTAATCTATCTCCATATAGTTGGAGAGTTGCTTGCTCGTTCCTTGAACACTATGACAGAGACCTACAGCAGATATACTTGTTTCTTGATGTATAGCCCACATGATCATGGCCATCGGATTGGTATAGTTCAGCATCACTGCATCGGGACAGCGCATTTCCATATCTCGGGCGATGTCGAGCATAACAGGAATGGTTCGTAGTCCTTTCATGATGCCACCGATACCAACCGTATCGGAAACCGTTTGCCGTAATCCCGCGGTTTCGTATGGGATCTGAACATCCAGTTTTTCCGGTTCAAGGTCATTTCCTACCCGAATTGAAGCGATCACATAGTCAGCACCGTCCAGAGCGGATTCACGGGTGGTCGCCTGGAAGACTTTTGTTGGTAAATGATTGTGCTTAATCAATTGATTCACGAAGTCATAGGTAATTGATACTCTTTCCTGATTTGGATCAACCAAATGAATGCTCGAATCCGCCAGTTCTGGAAAAGAGATAATATCGCGCACCAACCTGCGACCAAATCC
>DTUY01000332.1:2974-17345 GCA_012963885.1 Candidatus Poribacteria bacterium
AATCCGCCAGTTCTGGAAAAGAGATAATATCGCGCACCAACCTGCGACCAAATCCCAAACTACCTGCACCAATAAACGCTATTTTTGCCATATCAATTTTCTCTACCTTCTGTGATCATTTCAAGATGCCTGTACCAGCTGAAAGATGCACGATTGCGGAATGAAATGCACCGGCATAGGTGTAAACCGATCGGCTAAATGGTCGGCGAGCAATTTCATTCCGTAAACCTCACTAACTGCATGATTTACCACGATTACCGGGATACCCATGTCGATTGAGAAGGCACCATCCCGCCAATAGGTAAATCCATCATCAGTACAAATCGCTAGATCGACCTGATAATTATCGATTAAATTAGTGAATGGTGTTATCGCTCCGGTACCAATAGCTACACGCGAAACCATCTGATGCTCAGGGCCAATCAGCTGTACAGCATTTTGCCCCAATTCTTTCACCTTTCCTGCTACTTCACGCGCCACAGTCAGTGCGGTCTGACCCGAGACATCATAGACCCGAAAGTACCCCTCTCCGGCCACCGGACCTTCAAACCCGAGTTGCGTTGCCCATGAATCTGGAATACCAATTTCAGGTACCTGGTCCCACAGATCGTGACAACGTAAAATGATCAGTTCACTATCTTCAATCATTTTACGTTTGGCTGCAACCCCTTGATAACGGAATATATTCTGATCGGTATCATGATGATTATAGTAGGTCGGCTCGTGGGTAATAAACATGTTGCAATCTAACTCCAAGGCGCGTTGAAGAGCCCAAGTGTACCCCATCCAACCGACAGCAACACCGCGCACCTCGGTTGTCGGGTCCCCCGACTTGAAGGTATCAACCGTATTTCCCCAGTTGACCCAACCGCCGTCTATCGTTTTTAAATATTCCCTGACATCCTCTGCGTTCACCTGATTCCCTCCCTAAACCACAGGTTAACTTTCCGAAGCTTGGATAGTCCGCCCTTCTCTTGCCGATTGATAGATCTTTTCTAACAAGTCAACTGTCCGGCGTCCCTCTCTGCCATCAATCCGGACCTGACTTCCATTCTCTATAGCCCCAACCATATCCGAGATGATACTGGTTACATTGTCTTCTACCGAATCAAGTCGCTCTTGCAAACCGTTACCAATGACACGCATTTTTCCGCTTAGTACCTCATCGATCAATACACCACCATCAGTTCCGTGTACTTCAGCACTAAAGTACACGCTTTCTGGAAATGTAGTGGTTCCGACGATTACACCCTTGGCACCGCTCTTGAAGTTGACGACGGCTAATCCAATATCTTCCGTTTCAATATCATGATTCATAATGGCAGTTTCACCATAAACTGACTGGTAATCCCCCATGAACCAAGAAATGAGATCCAGTAGATGAGCTCCTTGATTAGCCAATGATCCTCCACCGTCCATTTCCCATGTTCCTCGCCAGCCATTTCCGTGCTTGAAATACTCGTCTGACCGGAACCACTTGAAGCGAACTTCTCCTAGAATTGGTTTTCCCAACCAACCACGTTTAAGGGCCTCCGCTACACGATAGTTGTTCTCGACGTATCGGCTTTGATAGTCAACAGCCAATATCACACCGGCTTCATCGCAGGCCGAAATTAGTCGGTCACAGGCTTCTGTAGTGACGTCCATAGGCTTAGTAGTAATTACATGTTTACCTGCTTTAGCAACACGAATCCCCAGTTCGGCATGTGTACCACTTGGTGTCATTACCATTACGCAATCGATGTCACTTCGTCCGAGTGTATCGTCTAAATTGGTTGTCCATTCGACGTTCAACTCCTCGCCGTTTTTTTTCGCCAATTCTTCATTTAGGTCGACCACACACTTTAGTTCTGCTCCTTCTGTCTGTTGAATCAACCGGGATCGGCCTCGTCCCATACCTAAACCAACAACTGCAAATTTAACCATAAAAAATCTCCTGTTTATTGGATTCCTTTAAATTCTGTAAAATACTTTAAACGCGGCAGCCAAGCTCGTATTTTCAATTTCCTAAACTTTCGGAAATATGTCCAAATATACCATTGAGCCTCGCCATATCATCGGATGGTAGCGGAGGCCCTAGAATAGCATCAACGTTGGATCTTAAGTGTGATAGCTTTGAAGTGCCAGTGATGACGGTAGATACCGCCTTTGAAGCAGCTGCAAATTTATAGGCAGCTGCTGTTACCGATTCCACACCGTCTTTTACTAACCATCCGAGCGGATTCTTATCAGGCAGCTCGTCTCTTGGGATCACGTCCTTCTTTTTGAGATCAGCTATAGTTTTTTCCAGTACTTCGACTCTACTGAGAGCCCTACGCACAGCTATCATGATCAATACGCCAACTTTATGGGCATCGCATAGCGGAAATACAGTTTTCTCTGCCGTCTGATTCAACAAATTGTAACCGACCATCACTGTATCAAACAGGTTATCCTTCACGGCACGTTGCAGAACCTGATGATCGCCATCTTGAAAATACATTTCCGTGATGCCAATGAAACGGATCTTACCTTGCGATTTGAGTTTTTGGGCAGTAGATACCAAACTGTCTCTTACACCATCATATTCATTGGATTGAACACCATGAAACTGAAAAATATCGATAGTCTCTAGTTGCAATCGTTTTAAACTTGTTTCCACCTGATGAGTAAGTTTTGATGCAGTGAGTATACGATTGTCTTTGACTGGTCGGGTCTTGGTAGCAATATAGTATCGGTTTCGGTCGACAGTTTTAAGGGCACGCCCCAGAATTTCTTCACTTTGACCATATCCGCTAGCGGTATCTATCAGGTTAATCCCTATGTCCAAGGCGGTGTGCAACAATCTGTGCGCTTCCGGTTCAGGTACGCCCGTATTTTGTCCAAGGCGGCTTGGACCTCCAGATCCTAAGGAAACCAGAGATACCCGCAATCCCGTTCGTCCAAGCATCCGATATTTCATTATCAACTCCTCCAGATTACAGACAATTTTATCTCCAAGCATCATACCACAATGAATTCCTTCCTTCAACATATCCTCTATGATGAAGGAATATTTGACCTGGCACCTTTTGATTCGGCCCTTCATTTAATGTAAATTATCATTGACAAAATTCACCTTCTGTCCTAAATTGAATACCATATGAGTTGCCAAGTTCAACTGATAATTAGAGGGGACATAAGTGAAGATAACAGGTATTAAAACCTTTGTCGCTCAATTTGGAAATCGGCCAAGAGCTTTACTGAAAGTTGAAACTGATGAAGGTGTTTATGGTTGGGGCGAAGCATATTCAACCGGTCCAGATCTTTCGGTGGAACCAATAGCCAATTACATTTTTGAAATGATTAAAGGTGACGATCCTCGCCGAATTGAATACATAATGATGAAATTGCATCAACAGTTTCGATTCCCTCCAGGCGGAGTCGGTTTGTCAGCTATATCTGCTGTTGATCATGCCCTGTGGGATATCAGTGGTAAGGCCGCTGGGTTACCGGTCTACATGTTGCTTGGCGGCGCGGTGCGGGATAGGATTCGTGTTTATCATGGTATCGGCGGCCGAAGCGGAAGAGAACTTAGTGATAGAGCACAACAACTCCATCAAGAATGGGGGTTCACTGTCTTTAAAACAGGACCATATCTCCTTAATCCAGACGCAGATCGATGGGGGCGGGTTTGTAACGCCGCGGCTGATTATTTTGCCGACATTCGAAAACATACACCTGAGGATTGGGAATTCGCTTTTGATCCACATGCCAAAATTTTAGAACCCATTCGAGCGTTACAGTTGGCCAATGCTCTAGCGCCGTATGACCCCTACTTTTATGAGGAACCCTTGAGACCGGAACATATTCCTGCCTGGTCAAAGTTAAGGGCTCAAATGCAAGTGCCTCTGGCTACAGGTGAATCGCTGTACACGCGTTTTGAATTTCTTAACCTGATTGCTGCACAAGGCGCTGATATTATTCAACCTGATATTTGCATTTGCGGAGGGTTGTTGGAAATGCGGAAAATTGCGGCTATTGCCGAGGCTCATTACGTAACAATCGCGCCGCATAACCCAATGGGACCGCTAGCCACAGCGGTTAACGTACACTTTGCTGCAGCGACACCCAATTTTAAAATCCTGGAATATATTCTGCCGACCAACTCGGAGTGGAGTAACTGGATTGATGAACCATATTTACCTAATGACGGATATTTGGAACTACGGGATCGGCCCGGACTAGGGGTTGAAGTCAACGAGGATGCTATTCGTGATAACGACTATACACATTGGCAGCGCACCTGTCCAATTAGACCTGATGGGTCAACCGGTTATATTTGAACCAGCTAAGGAAGGCAATCTGAAAAGAAGCAGGAGATAACGATGAACCAAACTAAGGATAGCGGTCAAAAAAAATATTTTAATCGTTATGTTGCCCTATTGGCCATGGCCGGAGACCCGGCGTTTGTTAGTTTCCTCGAAGAAGCCAGACCTCAAGTTGTCCAAATGGGGTTCTACGGCCCTCAACTTTATGCACTTGGTGATACTGAACTAGGAAGTGGGTATCCAATGAACCTGCCAGCTCGCGGTGTTCACGAAGTTTTGGATTGGCAGAAACAGTTCAATCAGCGAATACACGATATTGGAGGGAAAGTTATTGGTCATTTTTCCATGACAATTGCTTGGGGGGATCCGAAGGAAAAAACAGGATTCTTTGAATCTTATAATGACGACTCATGGCACACGGAATTGCTTGGTCCCAAACCTGTCGATCAAATTAATGATCTAGTCCACAAACAGCCTGATGGTCAGATGATTGTCGGGGATCGGTATGGATTCCCATGGGTAGCGGGCTGTAGTAATAATCCGCATTGGCGTCAATTACACAGGAAGATGGTTGAGATTGCGATTACCCGATGTGATGTTGATGGGTTTGTCTCACTTTACAACTACAATCATGGTTGTGCTTGTGATTATTGCAACCAGGCTTTTCGCGCATATCTTCTGGATCGGTATTCACCTAAGGAAATTAATTCGAAGTTCGATATCGGTGACCTGGATTCGTTTCGGCTAGATGGAACGTTAGGGAAAGTTCCAGGTTGGATTGACTCAGATAGTCCCCACCCAGCAGGTCTACAGATTGAAGCGATGCGTTTCTCTCAGTCTACTTGGAAACAGCACTACGATGAAATATTCATTGAAACGGGACGTGAACTTAAACCAGATCTGATATTGGGTTCATGGAACCATCTCGGATTCATGAACCCTCATGAACGAAACGTCATGCCGAAAGAGATGTGGGGACGTGATGAAGATTTGTTATGGTACAGTACCGGAGCGGGTACCGGAACCGTTGCTAATGGAGATGCCGGCGTTCGGATGCTGAACCTAAAATTTATATGGGAACTTTCAGATCATAAACTTCCAGTATTAGGAAGGTATGAAGGAACACGAACTCGCGCCAGCATTGCAGAAGGCTTAGCTTGTCAAGGACCGGGTATGGGATTGTATTGTAATTGGAAAGATCCTGATGGCAGTAAGGCTTTTATCGATTACTTTCATTTTGCCGAAGAATTTCAGTCTTACTACCACCCAGTAGAGAGTTATGCCGAGGTGGCTCTGGTTTTTCCGCGCCAATCGGTTTTGAACTGCGACGATCAACCTGTTGAACGCTTTCGCCAGATGGGACAGTTTCTGATGGATGAACATATTTTATTTGATGTCTTATCCGATCAGAACATCTCTGCGAAACGCTTGGACCAATATCGTGGTATTGTTCTTACTGACACAAATGCACTCAGCCAAAGTCAGACCGAGTTACTCGCCGAATATACGACTCGGAATAATCCGGTCATTTTCACCGTAAATCCAGAAGATGTCCCCCTCTCTCGCAACCAATTAACCGGGAACGAAAAGGTATTCCATGTGGCATTGGATGATCGTTCAAAACTAGTATCGGTGTTGCAAGATGAAATCCATGGCGGAGTATCGACATTCGATACGATGTGGACGGTCCGCGTTAATGCTTATCTACAAACGGAAAGGGTTGTGATTCATTTTGTAAATTACAACCGTATTGAATCAGAAGCTGGTGGTCCGGCCAATGAATCGCCAATTGCTATATCTGATGTCGGTGTTAATCTGAGATTGAAAGACAGCAGTAAAAAAATTACAGAAGTAACTTTTTTGTCTCCGGAATCGCCGCATCGTGAGGATTTAACTTGGAATCAGGATTCGGATCGGCTTCATTTCCAGATTAGATCTATGTTGGTTTATGGGGTTGTGGTAATTGAGATGACCCCGTAAATAATTCAAATGTATTCAATTATAAAGTTGGTTGTATGGACACTAATACGCTTTTAGAATCTCTTAATTCTGTTATTGCCATCCCCATTATTCCTTTTAATAAAGATGCTATCGATTACCATGGGCATGCAAAAAATGTGATCTATTTAATGCAAAACAATTATCTGAGCAGCGATCGACCGCGTGTTATCGCTATTGGCGGCACCAGTTTGCTGCACCACATTAGTTTTGAAGATCAAATTGAGCTGGTTAATCAAACCGGCAAGCAAATGAAAGGCAAAGGCGTCCTTATCTCGGGAATTGTTCCTAACCCGATTGAAATCGCAGGGAAATTAATTGAAGCTCAATCGAAGCTAAGTTATCCACCGGACACTTATTTATTGATGCCCTTGTCAGGAATCTCGAGTCCAGAGGGGATATACGATCAGTATCAGCGACTAGCTGAAAAATACGGTAACTCGTGCAATGCAAGATTCATTTATTACCTTCGTCAAAAGCGTGATTTGGAAGTAGTAGTTCGTTTAATAAAGGAGTCACCGCATTTTATTGGTGTCAAAATCGGAACTGATGAAGATGATGTTAAACCTCTGATTGAAGGTGTGGATAAAAGTGGACTTGTGATTTGGGGAATTGGCGATCGGTGTACTGAAGCGGCTGAACTTGGTACCAAAGGCCATACATCCGGAATTGCAGTCGTGTTTGCCAGGACTTCCGACGAAATTAATAATGCTCAGCGGCAAGAAGACTACCAAACTTCACGTCAAATTGAATCTAAAATCTCAGCTTTAGAAGATATTCGATTTACCAATGGACGGGTCTATAATTATTCTGCGGTGGTAGAGGCCATGATTCTTAGTGGGTTCGAGGATATAGAAGGCGGAAATGGAGGACCTTTTAACCCTCGCGTACCGGCACAAATATCTGCAAAGGTACAAACAGCAATAAAAGATCTGTCTTCCTACCATTAAACAGGAGGGCTAAGGCGTAAGGTAATTATCCAATCCCCTTAACCTTAGCCAATTCTTCAGCAAGTTCAGAATCGCATATTAGTTCTGTAATACAACGATTTGAAATAGCACTGGCAACAGCGCGGGCTTTTCCTGCTCCGTCAGCGACTAGAATTACACCACCGCTGCTTTTTCCTCTTGCTCGAACTGTGCATCGTTGCAAATCTGAAGGTCGGTCGGGTACCTAAAACTCGCTGGTTTACCATTTCGACAAGTGAATCCTCAGGAAATCGATCAACTTGATCCGCTGTGATAAATGTTCCACAAAGATGCCCAACAACACCTTCCGATTCTAACTGACTACGTTCTTCATCCGTGTAGATTGGCCCTGCATAGATAGGATCAACGTGTGGAGTGCTGACCGGATCTTTTACCATGCTCAGCCAGCCCATAATATGCCCGTTTTCTAAACCTCCAATTCCCGTGATCATTGTATCTACCTGAGTAATAAGGGCTTCGGTTTCTCTCTCATAATTTGGCTGGGAATTTCCGGAAATCATTCGATATGCGGGAATTGCTTCAACGAATGACCTTGCAGTTTGTATTTTTTGATTAACTTTATCTCCATTTGCATCTGCTATGAATCCTTGTGGGATATATGCTGGAATAGAAAGATTGAGATGGAAGTCCACTGCTCCTGCTATTGCTAACTCTGCGGCAAGAGTTGAAGAAGCATATTTCGCCGCGAGCGGATACAATCGATGGTGTAAAGGTGTGAGTAATAGGTCACCGAATATTGGAAAACATTTAGGCGGGGAGTTCAATTCTCCGATTGTTTCGGAATTCTGCTGAATCTCATCCACCATCACTGCTAATGTGCGCCCAGCGAAAATCCCAATCGCTTGGGATGTATTGTCACCAAACAGATTGAGTAGGCGAACTGCAGCTGCTCGACCAACTCGTTCTTTATTGGTCAGTATATGTTGATTTGAGTCCTCAAGAGGCACGCTTGGAACAACAATAAGATTTCTTAAGTGTTCACGCCCAATGTAGTTGTGAATGGTTTCCATCAAGTCAGCCCGGTAAAGGTACTGGTACAATGATTGCAACTCATCTGGTGGAATATTCAGTACTACTTTTCGAATGTATCCTGCCTGTTTTGATTGCTAAATTCGTCGTGCGGCAGTTGCTGAACTAAAATGGCGGTGTTTAGCGAGACGTTCTCCTCGTAACCCGAGCACGCAGTAGTCATAAGCTATGAGTAATACTTCCAGTTCCCTTTCAATTGACAGTTTGCTTTTAATTATCATGAACTCTGCCTTTTGTTATATTAAATATCTGTTGGCTGATATTTAATATAAACTTGTTTTCGGTTGAAACATTTCAGCAAAATACTCATAAAACTGTTTTAATATCATGAAAAAAATATCAGCCAAAGAATTTTCGTGCAACTGTCATTGGCGATTAGTAGAATATAATTTTCGGCGATTCGTTTTAAATGGATGTTCAGTTAAAATTAAACTACCGTATCTGAACTATAAAATTGATAGCAATTCACCATTAATCATGTTCACAAAATTCCGGATAGATTTAGGGGTATTGAAGCAGGCGAGTGTGATCTCGGTTATAATGTCCAGAGAAACACTGAATTAAAGGAGTACAAACGAGTTTTAATGGAGGTAGATCTTGCCAAGATTTGGTGGTGCTTGGCCAGCACTAGTTACGCCTTTTACCAACTGTGATGATGTGAATGTGACTGTCCTACGGGAAATAACTGAACATCTGATTAGTAAAGATGTTGATGGATTTTACGTAGGAGGAACAACAGGAGAAGGCGTTTTCATGTCAGTCGCTGAACGTAACCTGATAGCAGAAACCGTTATCGAGCAAGTGAATGAGCGTATTCCTGTGATTCTACACGTTGGCGCTCTTTCGATCAAAGATGCGGTCGCCTTAGCCAAGCACGCTGATCAGATTGGTGCGAGCGGTATAAGTAGTGTTGTTCTAACATACTACGAAAGTCTAGAAAGTTTATATGCTTACTATTCACAAATTGCTCAGGCAGTACCAGAATTGCCTTTTCTCGGATATATGTTTGGAGGGACAGTTAATGCTGTATCACTAATGCGAAAGCTGATGGAAATTCCTTCCCTGGTAGGGGCGAAGTACAGCGGTTCCAATATGTTTGAGTTTCGACAACTAGTTCAACTTCGTCAGGAGGACTGGACTATTTTCTCAGGGATGGATGAACAGTGTCTTTTCGCGGTAATGTCAGGCTCACACGGAAACGTTGGATCAACGCTAAATTTCATGCCGGGAGTTTATCGGAAAATCCGTAGATGCGCTGAGGTTGGGGACTACATGGATGGGATGGAAATGCAGAACCGGGTCAATGCAATTACGCATATCATGCAAACTTATGGGTTTCAAGGTGCTCTTAAGGCAGTTATGAGCAAAATCGGTTTTGATTGCGGGGCCCCAAGATTGCCAAACTTACCCTTTCCCGAAGAAGGGTGGCGAACATTATATGCTGAACTGGAAAAATATGATTTTGATGAAATGATTCAAATTTAAATAAGAAAAGGGTTAAAAACATAATGACTGCAAAACAGAGATACTTATTTGATCTCAATGGATATCTCCATATTAAAAATGTCTTGGCAGCAGATGAACTCAGCAATGCACAAGAGGCAATCGATCGTTTGTTGGAAATGCCATCTAACAAATTACCACCGGGGATAGGGCGTGGCGATGGAAACAAGGATACATCCTTCTCAAACGGATTTTCAGCTGATAAATCGCTGGAATCCTTAACCTGGCATCCGGTCACTCGCCCTATTATCAACGAGTTAACTGGAGGTCAACCACGTTTCAGTAGAGGGTCACTCATCGTTAATCTGCATCATAATCAAAAAATGACGCCTCTGCATTGTGCCCGTGAAGATTGTGGTTGGCAGACACGACGTTATGGTGTCAAAGACGGTCACATCCACTGTAATGACTTCATCTGTTTTTTTTATTTTACCGATGTTAACCCTGGCGATGGTGGGGTGGTTGTTTTACCCGGTTCACACAAGAGCGAATTTGAACGCCCACAAAAATCTCACACTGATCCCGATGGCATCTTTTTCCAAGATCTGGAAGATCCTAACCAACCACTTCATCCTGCATTGGTCAATGTAACTCCTAAAGCTGGTGATGTTATCATTCTCTCCGAATTAACGGTACATGGAGTGCGGATCTGGAAACCAACTGACCGGGATCGTAGATTCTTGATCCTACGCTACAAAACACAGTATTTCTCAGACGACCGTGGCCGCAAGCATCCTTTTCCCGAAGAAGTTTGGGAGAGACTTTCACCAGAGACACAGGAGTTATCCCAAACTGCATCATATGGTCACACCAAAAGTATCATCTCTCCAGGTTTAGGTGAATGAGGGAAGTGTCAGGGATCCGCATCTAGGAGACAAAGCATTGGGAATTTTCCGCTAATTTCTAATGTCCAAAATTTGAAGTTCGTCCTTCGCAACCCTGCGGAGGTAATCGCCAGGCAAGACATTGTCACGCTCATTGGATAAAAGGATAAATACAGATGACTGGATTAGAAGATGATACATATAGTAATAGTAATTCCCTGGGCATAAAAATGACAAAGATTGAGGCTGGCGAATTGTCTCTGGGATTCGAAGGAAGCACTTTGCCTGAAGCCTTGATCGGTCGGGAAACCCACCGCCAAAACGGGGACTTTGACGAACATCCGGCACACAAAGTTAAAATCAGTCAATCTTTCCATATTAGCACTTGTCAGGTTACCAACGCTCAATATGAACAATTTGACCCAGAGCATCGGAAACTGCGCGGTAAACGTGGATTCTCCACCGAAGATGACGAAGCCGTTGTTTTCGTCAGTTGGTACGAAGCGGTTCAGTTTTGCCGGTGGTTATCGGAAAAAGAAGGTGTTCCTTATCGTTTGCCCACGGAAGCTGAATGGGAATACACTTGCCGTGCCGGTACAAGGACGCCTTTCCATACTGGAAACACGCTGCCGGAACCGTTCCTGAAGAACGCCGGGGCATTGCGCCAGGGTAATGAGACAGTTCCTCTCTCGGTGGGAGAGACACCTCCCAATGAATGGGGTGTCTATGACATGCACGGCAATGTAGAAGAGTGGTGTTATGATTGGTACGGGCCTTACCAACCCGAAATGCAGGTCGATCCCGTCGGTCGGTCGGACGGTGATTTTAAAGTCACTCGCGGCGGCAGCCACTCCACTGAGATCTATTATCTGCGGTCAGCCAACCGTATGGGAACGTTACCTGAAGATAAACACTGGTTAATCGGGTTCCGGGTTGTGATGGGAGAATTACCGAAAACCCAACCATTACCTTCTCTGGAGTCGAAGGAATGGCAGCGGAGTGTAAGACAAGATACGCCTCCAGAGATTGATCAGGGACCTGACACTGACATACCATACTTCAGGGGGCCGCGGAAATACGTCAAAATCCCCGAAGACTCTACTGGTCCCCTGTACTCAAAACACAACCATGATCCGGCTATTGCCAGGTGTCCCAACGGTGACATACTGGCCATCTGGTACACTTGCTTCAGGGAACCCGGTCGTGAACTGGCACTGGCAGCAAGTCGACTGAGATATGGAGCGGAAGAGTGGGATGAGGCTGATCTGTTTTGGGATGCACCTGACCGGAATGACCATGCGCCGGCACTGATGTGTGACGATGCGGGAACCTTGTACCATTTCAATGGAATCTCTGCCGGACCGGGATACAAAAAAGGTGGATTAGCCCTGATTATGCGAACATCTGTAGACAATGGTGTTACGTGGTCCAAGGCTCGGTTTGTTAATCCTGAACGAGGGATTCCAAGTCAGCCGGTGGCTTGTGAGTTCATTACAGAGAAAGGAGATATCGTGTTTGTCTCCGATGCCCCTGGCAGCCGTTCGGTTCTATGGATAAGTCGAGATAACGGTCAAAGTTGGACTATGTCCAACGGCTCGATTGCTGGTATTCATGCCGGTGTTGTACAACTTAAAGACGGTCGACTTATGGCATTTGGACGTGGAAACGATATCCAAGGAAAAATGCCAGAAAGTGTTTCTGACGATATGGGGGAAACATGGAATTACCATCCAAGTATGTTCCCACCAATTGGCGGTGGGCAGCGTCCAGTACTGATGCGCTTGAATGAGGGACCACTCTTCTTCGCTTCTTTCACTGGCAGTCGCAAAGAACCTGAATACATATCAATCATCGACGAAACTGAAAAAAAACGGTTGGTAACTGGTCTATTCGCGGCTGTCTCTTTTGATGAAGGAGAAACTTGGCCCCATATTCGTTTGGTTAGTGATGATGGGTCAGGTAGGGAGATCGAAACCATGGATAAACGTCCTTTTACCATGGATTTAAATACTGCGGAACCTGGTGGCTATCTAACAGCATGCCAGTCAGAAGATGGCATTATTCACCTCATCAGCAGCCAACAGCACTATGCCTTCAATCTGGAGTGGTTGACGACACTTCCTCCTGCGAAGGCGAAAATCTGAAGGGAAGGAACTTTAATGTTACAACCCAATATTTTACTAATCATGACTGATCAACAGCGATTTGATTCCCTTGGTTGTTATGGATTTGAGGCTGCACATACACCCAACTTGGACCAGTTAGCTACTGATGGTGCTCTTTTTGAACACTGTTATGTCAATAATCCTATCTGTACCCCTTCTCGTTCAAGCTTGATGACGGGAAAACACCTGCCTGGCCATGGAGTCTATCAGTTGTACGACAATCTACCTGAGGATCAGATATTGTTCACAGAATACCTTCAGCGATTAGGCTATCATACTGCGCTGTTTGGTAAACTGCATGTCTGCAGCCGGTATACCGAAGCTGAACAACGCCATCCGCATGATGGGTTTGATGTTTATGAATGGTGTTTAGATCATGCTATCCACCTCGATTCTCCTTTTAACGGTTATGCGAAATGGCTAAAGGAGACAGATCCGGAATTTTACGATCGGCTGTGTCATGAAGGCAAAGAGTTATTGCATATCCCACGTGAAGTGCATATGACGCATTGGGCTGCTGAGCGAACCATAGATTATATTAATAATGCATCCGAAAATCAGCCGTTCTTCGGTATGATGAGTGTGTTTGATCCACACGATCCTTATCAGGATTATCCACTGGAAATTGGAGATCTGATTAACGAAGCCGAGATACCTGACCCGTTCGTCTTGGAAAGTGATTTCGAAGATGCCCTACCAACACTTAAACGCCTGTCAATTGAAGGTGGGAATGCACGTAAGTTGTCAGAATCAGAATTGAGGAAGATACGCTTTGGCTACCACGCTTCAATTGCATTAATTGATCTCGAAGTAGGTCGTGTACTGAAAGCGCTTGAACAAAAAGGCCTCGCCGAAAACACGCTAGTGATTTTTGCTTCTGACCATGGCGATATGCTTGGTGACCGACTTCAAACAAAAAAAGGCGGTTTTTTCTACGATGCTTGTGTGCGTGTACCGCTATTGATGCGGTGGCCTAGCAGGTTTATCGGTGAAAAAAAACTACCGCAAGTCGTCCAATTGCATGACCTTGCTGCCACAATTCTTGAAACTGCAGGGATGAGCAGAAACGAATTACAACAGATTATGCCAGATGCGATTAACCTGGTTCCAGTTTGTGCAGGCGAATCTTTGGTTACACACAATGCTGTGTACTGCGTTTATCGCAATAGCAGCCTTGGTGGTAGAAACACGAATTCCCCTTATTTCGATCCTCCCGTCCACGCGACGATGATTCGCGACCAACGATTCAAACTGAATCTGTACAATACGACGAATAATACGGAAGGCCAGCTCTTCGACATGCAGCAAGACTCAAGGGAAGAAAACAACCTGTGGACTGATAAAGATTATACCGAGATTAGAGAGTCCCTAACTAAACAGATTCTTGACTTTCTAGTTCATCAAGATGCCCGTTTTGTTGGTAAACGGGGTGGCGAGGCCTTGCCACCAAGGTGGATTCATGACTAAGGGCAGCCGTGATACATATAGTAATTCCCTAGGCATAAAAATGACAAAGATTGAGGCTGGAGGCGATGGTATCCTACTTATGCCGCCGCACCATTGGCTTAGGTTTG
>DTUY01000333.1 GCA_012963885.1 Candidatus Poribacteria bacterium
TATGATTGGTAATAGCTCATTGCCTTTGCTCTGTCTTTCTGCTGAAACGCGATTGCACCGAGTCGGGCATAGGCTAGAGCAAAATCAGAAGCCATGTCAATAGCGCGCTGGTACTGTTTGATGGCCTCTTGGATGTCGCGTTTCTTTAGTGCTGTTTCTGCCGCCTCATACCGAGATTGTGCTTTCATAAATTGAAATTTTTTCAGGTATCGATCTCCTTGAGTTTGATCGCCCAAACGATAGTAAGCGGTTGCAGTCCGATAGTAAGCGCTCGTATTATCCGGATCTCTCTGAATGGCCCGCAGGTATTCCGTGATTGCTTGCTGAAACTTAGCCTGCTGCTCGAAAATCAGGCCTAATTGATAATGCGGTAGAGATTGGCCTGAATCCAGTTCAATAGCGATTTGGTATTCAGTCTTGGCGTCCTTGAATAGCTTTTTGCGGGCAAAGACAACACCTAAATTGTAGTGGGCGGATAACGATTTCGGATTGAGTTCAATAGCCTGTTGATAGTATCGTACGGCTTGGTCAAGTTCGCCCCTTTTGGAGTAGTTAGTTCCAAGCTCAACATTAGCTTCAACGGATTCAGGGTTTTTGCTAAGCGTCTGCAGAAGATACTCAATTGCCTTTAAGTAGTGTCCCCGCTTTCTTGTGTCAATAGCTTTCTGGATTTCATTTTCTTCCGCAGTACTAACAGAGAATATGAATAAGGAGCAAATCGCAACATTGATGAATTTGGCTGCATTTGCTTTGGAGAGAGACTTATCCTTGATAACGCACATTTTTATATGGTGAAACCAACGGGCCAGCCGGAGGCGGGGAGATCAGTTTGCCGTCCTCAACCCAACCGCAGTCTCGGGCTTCAAGTTCGGCAATCAGGTATCTTTGCCATTCACTGACTTCGCCTTGATAGCTGGGATTGTCTATCAGGTTATGACACTCTCCAGGATCAGCATCTAAATCGAAAAACTGCATCTCATCGATACGTGGCAACCAGACCAGCTTACGTTTTCCATTGGTGACATACTGCATCTCCTGCTCTTGAGAATAGCAGGCACAGTGCTCACCATGAATGTAGTTACGCCAACTTTTATCTGCTTCTCGGGTTAATAACGGGAGGACACTTTTGCCATCCACTGTTTTGGGGATTTCAAGATCTGCTATATCTAAAATGGTCGGCATAATATCACGCAACTCGACCACTTGATCGGCAACTTTACATTCAGCCTGAGCGGCGTTTCGGGAAGGTGTAACGATAAATGGAACGCGAGCGCTGCCTTCGTAGGCGTATGTTTTTCGCCATAGGTGATGGTCGCCCAACATCTCGCCGTGATCAGATGTAAAGATAAACCAAGTATTGGCAGACGCATCACGCTGATGTCGGTTCAACCAGTTCATTAAACGGCCGATCTGCGTATCAATGAAAGAGATTGATCCATAATAACCGGATCGTGCACGGTGGATCTGTCGTTTTGATTTTTTGCCACGCCATGCGTTGGGATTTGCCGCATCCTGCGGACGATCATGGCGATCAGCCCAGTCAGCGACTGAAGGACTTGGCAATTCACTGTGATAGTACATATTAAAATAGTGTTCTGGCGGGACAAACGGTGAATGGGGACGTGCAAAGGAGATGTTTAAAAAGAATGGTCGAGATCTATCCCGTTGAGAGATAAAATGGATAGATCTATTCATCGTCCAGGCAGTTGGATGGAGATATTCTTCTGTATGCCAGGGGCGGGAAACCCACGAGTTCCAGTCAACACCATGATCATCTGGAGTAAGATCCATTTTTTTCTCTTGATCAAACCAAGTTCGATATTCATCTTTGAGACCATTGGCAAACATTCTACCCGATTCGTCCAGTTCATGCGTCTCAAATCCCATCTCTGCCCGTTGCGGGGTAAAATGACCTTTACCGACAAGATGGGTTTGATAACCAGCCGAGGCTAATTCACCTGCCAGCGTGTGCGGAAAGTCGTTTGGTATGGGACCCTGTCCAGCCCCCATGCCGAGGATTCCAGTGTGCCACTGGTTCATCCCGGTCATAATTGTCGCACGTGTGGGAATACAGGACGGACAGGCGGTATAAGCATGACGAAACCGTGTGCCTTGGGTCGCCAGAAAATCTAGATTTGGAGTTTCAATATGCGGATTTCCATCTGCACCCAAACAATCTCCACGCATTTGATCCGTCATAATTAAGATAATATTTGCTCTATCCATCAAGAGATTCCTTCTAGATCCTTTTCTTGTTTTGGCCGAATTTTGGAGTTGCATAAGGTAAGTGAGTGTCGCCTCGGGCCAGTATCTGATTGCTGTTACGGCTTTCGTCTAATGGGGCTCCCCAATGTGTCCAAGAACGAGCATTTGCGTAGTGACCGACAAAGGCTCGGCGAAAACGGGTCTTTGATTCATTAGAGTGTGATCGATGAATAACATGCCCACCAAAAAACGCCACATCACCCGATTTCATAACTGCCGGAACTTCATTGTCTGTATACTTGGCTGCGATCTTACCAAGGCCGTTAAGATTCACATCATCGTGACTGACGTTCTGAGCGTCACGGTGGATCGGTTCATATTGTGTTCCGCGGACAAACCAGACACAACCGTTTTCTTCATCCGCATCATCAAGAGCGATCCAAGCACCGCAGAGCGTATCGGGACGCGTCGGGATATAGTAGGAATCCTGATGATAACCCTGGCCGACCTGTTCTGGAGCTTTAAGAAAAAGCATCGTTTGCATAGCCATAATATCCGGACCAATCAGTTTTTCCAAGACATCTAAAATGCGTGAATGGAGCAAATATCTTTCGTGAATCTCCAGATGGAAATGAAGTTGATGAATGCGAACGTATCGTTGTTCAATTTCTTCAATCGTTGCATCAGATGGCGGAGGATCAATTTGCCCTGGCACAGTGACCTGCCCCTTCATAATATCAACCGTGTGATCGAGAAGTTCTTGAACATCTTCTTGATTAATCAGTTTGGGAACGATTAGGAATCCATCCTCATGAAAAGCTTTCATTTCTTCGACTGAAAGGATATATGTCACACTTCCTCCTTTTTGGCTTCTAACCTCTTGACTGAGCTGAGACAAACTTCTTGTAGCTTAGGCTATCAGGATGTTATCATTCTATTTTTTATTTTCATCTTCGTCCCATTTGTTAACTTATGATGACAACCACGGTTGTTCCATCAGGCGGGCGAATAGTCCCAATTTACGCTGTTAATTTTGTTGGCTTGTTTGATCAATTCTCGATTAAGGAGACTATTTATCAATTCTTCTTCGATTGCGTTTGGATTAAAGGTTGCTAGAATCTGATCACGAAGTCCTATTTCGATCTCCACATAGTCCGGATGACCAGAAAGGTTGCTCCATTCTCCTGGGTCACTGTCCAGATTGAAGAGTTGACTGGCCTCGTTGCGGATGTAAATGTATTTGTACTGTCCCTTTCGAATCATGAAACACGGTTCATAGATGCCATTGGTGTGACTTTCTGAAAAGATTACTCGATCCGTCCCCTGGCCTTCAATACAAGGTAAAAGACTGCTTCCATCCAGAGGCCGATGCTGGTCAATTCCAACAAGCTGCAAAATGGTGGGTACAAGATCAATCAAAGAAACCGGTTGTGCACACTGCGTTCCAGCTGCCCATCCATCGGGAAAACTCATAATCATCGGTACGCGACTGGAGAACTCATAGAAAGATCGCTTTTGTACCATGTTCTTCTCAGCCAGCATGTCTCCATGATCGCTGACAAAGATGACAATAGTATTCTCCCGCAGTTTCAAGCGTTCAAGGGCTTTAACCAGTTCACCGACCTTCCTGTCGATATACGTTACCAATCCGTAGTATGATCGGCGCAGCGCTGTCAGGCTTTGAGGATCTTTAATGTCAATTCGATCCGTACCATGGTAAGAGTTGAGCCAACGGTCCATAGCAGAGTAAGTATCATCCATGTTGGCCGGATATTCAGGGATCTCGATTTCCCGATCTTGATACAGATCCCACATCTCCTGTGTTACGTTGAAAGGATCATGTGGACAATGGAAGGACACGCACAGAAAAAACGGATCTACCTTTCCTTCATATTTATCGATGCGTTTAGCGTGCAAATATTCAAGCGCACGAAACTGGGTTTCTTCATCGTAAGCAAGATATCTGGTCCATTGGCATACCCCTACGTTCGGCAAGCAATAACTGTTGGCATGTGCTCGGCGATCGATGAACCTATCTTGACGTTTCCTCTGGGCTGTTGGTAGCCAGTCAAAACTTGAGGGGTAAATATCCGTTGTCAGTCTTCTTCGAAACCCGTGAAGTTGATCCGGCCCCGTGTAGTGAAGTTTGCCGCTGGTTACCGTATCGTATCCGGCATTTGATAAATAATGCGCAATAGTCACCTGATCGGAAGCCAATGGCGCGGCATTATCCCAGACTTTGTTGTGGCTGATGTATGTTCCAGTCATGAGTGATGCTCTCGCCGGTGCGCATAACGGACAAGCCGTGTAAGCGGCATCAAAACGTACGCCCTGTTCAACCAATCTGTCCAAGTTTGGCGTTTTAACAACTGGATGACCATAGGCTCCCATCAGGAAAGGCATCAACTGATCTGCCATAATTAACAGAATATTTGGGCTGTCCGCCATTGTTAAATACTCCGCATCCGTATCGCTGCAAATCCGTGAGAATATGGTTTTTTATCTGTGTTTCTTTATTTCAGCTTAACAAGCGGTGAGCTTACCTTTTGGTTGAACGTCTAAACCGATTTTAATCAGCTGTTCGACTTCCTCCTTGCTAAGTACACGATTATATAGA
>DTUY01000334.1 GCA_012963885.1 Candidatus Poribacteria bacterium
ATTTGTTTGAATATTTCTCAGAATCTGCCTTCTGAAGTTCTTCACTCTTAATATCAACCAAATCGTAAGTCAAATTATCCTGACGAATATCCAACATTGGATCAGCTCCGCCTCCAACATCTAAGACTTTATTAATTTTTTTGTCAGTAATAAGATTTCGTAAATATTCAGGCACTTTATTAGACCCAGGAAATTCATCAAATAATTACTGATATTATTTTGGCACATGATTCTTTCTAAAAACCATGCTTATTTTTAAAATAGGTTCGCCCAGTATCCAATTGGCGGCGAATTACAAACATCTCCAAAACAAGCCAACATATTCACTATCTGTGATCCATGTTCTTCAAAAAACTATAGGAATTTCTGTCATACATACTCAACCTCCTGTAGTGAATTGGCTAAAACCGCAGCATCACATGCCACACAAACACTAATCACGTCAAACATCTTTTGTGTATGTTGGCTCCAGTCTGCATCACACACTACAGCATCTACAAAAGCCGGAATCAAATCGCCCTTCGTAGCAGGTAGAGCGGAGCGATAAATCGGAGAAGCCAGACTCACAGATTCTCGAGTCTTATGTAACCGTGGCCCAGAGTCATCATAGATAAATGTTGCTTGCGTACCAAAAACACGTATGACATGATGGTGCCTGTGAACACAACCGAAATGAGATGTAATCCTTCCCACCATACTTGAAGGGAAGGTGAGTAAAGCAGAAATGTGGTCATAATAACCAAAGCCGGTATCTTGTGTGCAAATTTTATTCCCAGCGACGTAGGCAGAGGCAGGATTTTCACCTGTCAGCCATAACATTAAATCTATCAAGTGGATTCCACCTCCGAGCATGACGGAATAGTTGGTTTCATTCTTTCGCCAACCCCGCGTAATTTTGTGTAATCGGCCGTAAAGATAATCCCCATCAAACGCATAAATTTTCCCAAAATCCTCGGACTCAATTTTTTGTTTCAGCCATTGGTATAAGGGAGCTGAACGTAAGACTAAATTTGAGGATAGTTTCAACTTATTCCTATGCCGAATCCACGCCTGCTTAATAACTTCTAACTCATCAAGAGTTCGGCAAATTGGCTTTTCAACAAAAACATGTTTCCCCGCATCAAGTGCTGCCACGACCTGCGAAAAATGAGCTGAATCATAGGAAGCAATAGAAACAATTTGCACTTTAGGATCATGTAGAATTTCCTCAAAACTAGCAGCGACCTTCCCCTGTCCCAACTCATCTGCGATTACTCTTGCCTTCACATGACTCAAATCGTAGAACCAATGTATTATGCAGTTATTCATCTTGTGATAAGCAAGAGCATGCTGCTCTCCTATACCTAGCCCAACTACTGCAACGCCTATTTTCTTGCGAGTGCTCATTTTATTCCACGGATTCCTAGGCAACACCTTCATTCAAGATCAGAAAAATTCTGTAAGCGATAAAGATCTTCTATAGTGTCTACCGAAAAATTGATAGTGGCCAAACCCGGGTCTAATGACTCGACGTTAATAATCTTATATTTTTCAGGTTTTTCGTAATAGACTTTGGTTACATGCTCCTGTTGAGCCGAGGTTAAGCTATGAGGATCAATACCTTCAAACGTATTAGAATTAAGCATTTCTACACTCTGCCCTTTTGGGAAAGTCCTAGGAAAAACGTTGGTAATCAAATCAACATCTGATTTATCATTTTTGATTAACATAGTTTGTAGTATCGCATTGTCAAGACGCGGACTATCAGCACATATACGAAAAAACCAACTGCAAGGATATTCTCTTAAACACGACTGAAAACGCGCAAATACATTTTCAAGCGCTCCCCGGTGCACAGAAATCCCGGCATTTTGCATGTAGCAAACAAGTGGATCATCAGACTGATGCGTGCTAGTTAGGATGACAATTCGACTCGATGGAATCACCCTATCCACTCGCTCTATTACGCAGGTAAGAATAGGAATTCCGTTGAAGGGGGCAAGCACCTTACCCGGAAACCTTTTAGAACTCATACGAGCCTGAATAAATACTCGAACCATTTAGACGCTTCCTATTTTTGTTGATGAAACTCCCAAAAGGATATAGAACCTGTCTGCAAGTAGGGAAATAACGTTACAGATATTGGATTAGGGCGTCAGCAGAGTTAGTATCAGAACCCACTTTACTAACAAAGATGTAAGCTGAAACTAACTGCTTAATTAAACATAGCTGCTTACGTCTTTCAGACATATTAGTATCTGGAAATACGTTTCCCTCCGTCGCATCAAGCCAGTACAGTATCACAATATTGGCAGGCAGTTCTCTTAGGTCACTAAGTAAATGGATCCCTTCATCTTTTTTGTTGTTAATAGATATATGATTTTTCTCCAGTATCCTGCGTAGTTTTGCTTGACTTTGGCGCAATATCGCTATTTCCGCAGTGCAGTGTTCTATACCGCTAATTTGATTATAAACCCACCTAATTTCCTCAACTTTACTTTTAGCAACATGCATACTGGGTATCGGCATACCTTCCATAACAAAAGATTATCATTCGTCAGTCGAGCTGCTAGAGGTTTAAGCTTACATAAGGCAAACCCATTTTTCTACCTGAGCGCTTTATATAAGCGTAGTTGTGAAACTTCGAATCGTTTTCAAAGTTTATTTCAAATTCTACAGTTAATCTGCGCAGATTTTCCTGATCTAACAAGGAGCGATTTCCAGTTTCGTTTTCAAACTCTTGTGATTTTAATGATTAGTAATAAAGCACATCCACATTTGTAAACTGTCCAGATAAGAACGGTAAAAAAAACTGTCAGCTTCATCTATAAATGATATCAGATAAAATTAGGTTACCTCTTACGAAAATTGTTTGGATCATTGACTCGACGACTTGAAACAAACTTGACTTTAGAAATTAAATTTAAAGTGTATGTCGATACTACTAGGCCAAACGGTCCTAATTCACCAATGTGACGCAACAAATCTCCATTTATCAATCTTAGCCGTTCTGTACCTCTTTCATTAATTAGTTTCCTATTTATTTTAGAACCAAGACCGAAAAGTATAGTCAAATAACCAATATCAATCCCCCAATATTCACCTGTCTCGAACATCCAATAATGCATTAGTTGACCACAGGCAGCATCAAGTGAACACTTAGGTTGAAACTGTTGAATATCTGAATAGAGCACATGCCGAATATAATTTCTACTTGGTCGCCAAGACAGGGGCGAATACACAAGAGGGATTTTCGGTTTAGGATTTAAAATGTTGCACATTTTGTATACAGCACCAACAATATTACTTAATTCATGGAGATTTTTTACCTGAAGATGAAAGTACAACATCCTGATTATCGTCGAAAACCATCCGGCTAGTTCAAAGCACGCCACATCTTGATAGCGCTATCGACTCTTCCTTTTTCGAGACGACTTTGCTGTCACATGTCATTCACCTCAGATGATGGTGTGTATTGCTGTTATCGCGTTCAACCGTCGCCATCTGGATTTTCCCAACAATATGAAGGTCCCTAGGTAGAACCTCTGCAAAGGCGTCCCCGTCATCCGTGTAGAACATACAATCCGTTAAGGACCCGACTTTTTTGTATAATCGTTAGAAGGTTACTGCCTCACGACCGCTGATAACCCAGGCAACGGATCGGCCCATAGCATGACCCATCTCTTATTTTTTAACCGATGAAATGCCATATCTTGTCAAACTGCATTTCACCGATTTCTCCTGAGACAGAAGGTTGACCTCAATCGAAAGCCACTTTTGAACCGCTGCGGGCTTGACATGAGAATAGCGGTAAATGCCCGCTTGATAGCGGTTTCGGCTTTTAGGCGCCCATCACCAAAATAAAATCATATCCACATGACTTGCAGCGATAATGCCGCTTGGAACGAACAAATCCGTTTTTTGTAACTTGATCACTGTGACAATTTTTACAATTCGGCATAATGCCCCCCTTCTGTTGGGAACATTACACCAGCAACTACCTATAAGTAGATACTCTCGATTTATAAGGCCTCCAGCAAACGCGATGATTGATCGATTTGGTCTTGTCACTTCTTTTCAGCGAGCTTCTCCAACACCAAACTCTCAACATCTCCTGGATTAACTAAGTAATCCTGCATTGGATCCTCTGAAGGACCTCGGGTGAAGCCAATTACCTGTCCGTGTTGCTGCCCCATCATCCATGCCAACGACCGATAGAAGCCAAGCGCCCAGTGCGGACTGTGGATCTCTATCATTTTCGCCTGTGACGAAGCGAACACCATGTTTGCAAAACCACTACCGTGCGGACCAACAACAATCTCCGCCTGACTAAACACTTCGATCTGATCAGCGACCGAAAGGGAACTGGGCACGACAACCTCAAAGCCATGAGGTTTCAGCCGATTAATGATTTTTTCCTCGTTCAGCAACCGACGTCGGGCCGCATCCTGACGCGACAGGAAGATCCGCCGGTGTGGGCACGAGTCCAACGGCAACAGTTGCGTGCGTAACCACTTGATCGCTCCAGGGTGAGTGAACGAAGAGCGATGGATACCAACTGGCAGATATAGTTGGCGAAACTTGGTCGCACTCGGATTGAGATAGCCAAAATCGGTAGAATCAATCTGGAGGAGCTCAAGAGTTTGTTGTTGAAAGCTGTTAGGTCTGCTATTTAAGACATGTTTGACTTCGTTTCTATTTTGAACCATCTGAATCAACCAAAATCTTGTTATATGATAAAATATCCAGAAATAATAAACATCCGCATTCCCAATTAATACTGAGGGTTGATCAACATAATCAATCTCATCAGGTATATTAACTTCGCAGGAGCCATCCTT
>DTUY01000335.1 GCA_012963885.1 Candidatus Poribacteria bacterium
CAAGGACGAATCAGGAAACGACTACCATGGTGAGTTGACCAAAGGCGTCAAATGGAAAGCCAATGGAAAAGTAGGTGGCGCTGCAAGTTTTGATGGGGAAGGCAGCCACATCAAAGTAGCCCAGGAGGATTTAGCACCGGTAGTTCGAGACTTTACCGTAGTAACTTGGATAAATGGTTATAAAGCTCAAGCCTGGGCAGCCTTCGTTTCGGCTCGGGGTAACGGAGGGCAGGCTTATTGGATGGGCTATCATGGTGACACTGACACTTTAACTTATGTCTATAACGATAATGCTGCGAATACTTGGGATTGGAAAGGATCGATCAAAATTCCCAAAGATACTTGGGCCTTAGTTGCAGTAGCCGTTGAAAAAAAGAAAGCTACTGCTTACGCTTATACAGCGTCTACCAAAAAATTGGAGATGGCTGAGAACGAAATCGAGCATATTGAGCAAAGCTTCCTCAACTTTGTCTTTGGTAAAGATGACTGTTGTGGTTCTCGTTTTTACCAAGGATTGCTGGACGAAATAATGATGTTTGAACGAACATTGGACAAAGCAGAAATTCTGCAGTTGGCAACTATTGGACTCAATGTAGAATCTAAGAATAAGCTAGCCACCTCATGGGGCAAGATAAAAGATTCTCACGCCTTGAACTAAAGCAATCAATCAATTTGTGCATTTTTTAGCCCCGTTTAATTCAGACGGGGCTTTTCAGTTCTGCGACTGATCTATCTCACAGAAAACAGATTATTGAATCAACTGACTAGGAACAACTATCACCAAACTGAATAGATCTGGCCTGATCGGTTGAAATATTGGTCGAACCGTTTCCTGATCGCCATTAGCTTGGATAGACTGTTATCTCAGTTTGCTGACTAGTATAAGTACAATTGAATTACGAGGTGAAATATTGAAACTGAACACATCACAAATCCAAACTTTTCAACAGGTTGGATTTCTAGAAATCCAACATCGGGTGATTGAGAACGATCATCTCCAGCAGTTGCGTCGATCGTACGACCAAGTGTTTGAGCAACGCTATCAGACGGCCGAGCAAGGTTGGCGAAATCTGTCGGTGACGGTCGACTCGACCGACCAACAACAGAACGAAATGTTGCAAGTGGTGGATATGTGGCAAAAGAGCAACACCTTCCGTGAGTTACTTTATCATCAGCCATTACTCGATATTGCCACCAGTCTAATTGGGCCAAATGTCCAGCTGTTTCACGATCAAGCTCTTTACAAACCGGCTAAAATCGGAGGTAGTGTCCCTTGGCACCAAGACAATGGCTACTGGCGTTGTCAACCGGCTGATTTGGTTAGTATTTGGATTGCCCTAGATGATGCTCATACTGCTAACGGTTGTATGAATGTCGTACCAGGTAGTCATTTAGAGAGGCAACCTGATCACAGTCGTGCCCAAGAAGAGGGACAAGAATTACCCGCCTTGTTATCAGTCGAAGTTAACGATAGTCAATCTGTTCCCGTACCACTCAAGGCTGGCCACGCGATGGTACACCACTGCCTTACGTTACATCAAACACATCCAAATAGATCAAACCAAGACCGCCGAGCGATGGTGATACACTACATGCCAGTGGGCACAAGAAACGGTGAAGGCATTCTGTTGAAAGACAACCTCGTGTTGTATGGCCGTAACCCACATACCGCCTGATGATTCTAAATAACCTGAGCTTGTATTAAACTCAAGGTCAAGCCAACAGCCTATATTCTTATACCGACCAATGAAAGTATCTATATTATCTATCGGATGAATACGAATACCTCAATCGGTGTAAGGAAAAGTAAATCGATCTATAAAGCAATCCTTGTTGGCTGTATTCTCATCCCGTTCAACAGTTACTGGATTGTGACCATTGAAATGGGACGATATCTAGCTTATCCAACCTGTATTTCTCTTTTTTTCAATGTAGTCTTTACCCTTTTTGTCCTGCAAGTGTTGAATTTGATCCTTGTTCGGTTATTGCCCCAGCTTGCTTTTTCATCCCACGACCTGCTTATTATCTATACCATGCTATCGATTGCTTCTGGTATCAGTGGCTTGGATATGATGCAGGATGTGGTGTCAAACTTGGGGCATGCGTTCTGGTATGCAACGCCAGAAAATGATTGGGAACAGCTTTTCTGGCGCTATTTACCCAAACACCTTATTGTTGATGATTTAAAGGCACTTAGGGGCTATTACGAGGAATCTTCGAATTTGCTCATTCCACTGCATTTCCGGGCCTGGTTCGTTCCTTGCCTAATGTGGACAGGGTTTATCAGTCTCCTAGTTTTAATGATGACCTGTCTCAATGTTGTTCTACGCAAACAGTGGATAGAACACGAGAAACTAAGTTATCCCATTATTCAGCTGCCACTGGAAATGATACGTCACCGAGATTTAAGCGGATTGTTTGGCAATCGAGTGCTGATAATTGGATTTTTGTTGGCAGTAGGTATAAACTTGTTAAACGGACTGGGTGTTTTTTATCCAATGATCCCGCAAATTCCTATCCGCGGATATGACCTTAGGCAACTGTTAACTGAGAAACCATGGTCAGCGGTTAGCTGGTTCCCTATCCGATTTTACCCTTTCGTCATTGGTCTCGGATTTCTGATTCCTTTAGACCTTTCCTTTTCGTGTTGGTCTTTTTATTTGATATACAAATTGCAATTGATCATTGGTAGTGCTGTGGGGCTACGGAGTTTGCCACGTTTCCCATATGGCAACGAACAGGCCGTGGGAGCTTATATCGGATTATGCACATTGGCCTTGTGGAGTAGCCGTAGGCACCTCTGGGCCATATTCAGAAAAATGCTTGCTCTTTCGTCCTCACTGGATGATACTCACGAACCGATTCGGTATAGAACAGCAACTCTGATTATTATCGGGGTTGCCGTTTTGTTATTGTTCTTTTGCGTCAAGGCAGGATTAACGCTTTGGGCCTCGGGTATTTTTCTGGTCTCCTTTTTCTCGATTTCGATTGCCATTACCCGTATGCGGGCTGAACTCGGAACACCTGTGCATGACTTGTGGTATGCGGGAGCCTCGGGGCCCGATACAATCATGGTGAATATTTTTGGCACGAAAGGACTGGGCCCAGCAAACCTGACCACCATCAGTTTGTTTTATGGCTTCAACCGCGACTATCGGAACCATCCCCAACCGCACCAATTGGAAGGCTTCAAAATGGCGGAATTGATGAAGATCAAGAGCAACAGTATATTTATAGCAACAATTCCCGCCATTGTTGTGGGCTCATTTGGCTCTTTTTTACTGTATCTTATCATGACCTATCGCATGCCGGGTGCCCACGGGATATTCGTCGGTCAAGAAGCATTCACGCGATTAGAAGGGTGGCTCAATAGTCCAGTGGGTACTGATTATTCTGGTCTGGGATTTATGGGGATGGGTTTTGCCTGGACAAATACTCTCATGTTGCTGAGAACTCGTTTTTTAGGCTGGCCTCTGCATCCGCTCGGGTATGCGCTCTCCGGAAGTTGGTCAATGAATCTAATCTGGTTTCCGATTTTTTTAAGTTGGTTAATCAAGTGGATTGTGTTGAAGTATGGCGGGCTGAAAGTCTACCGGCAGGGCGTACCATTTTTTCTTGGCTTAATCTTGGGTGAATTTGTGATGGGGAGCATATGGATGATTATTGGCGTGTTAGGAAATTCGCAAACGTATGCTTTTTGGATTTGATGATTCAAGCTGCCGCCAATTTTCATTATGTTTAGTAGAACTGTTGAGTTTGTTCCGGGAGACAAAGGGGAAATGATAGCAGTTGTTCACCATCAACTAATTTGTCAAGTGGGTGAGGGAAAGATGGTCTGGAGAAATGGTAGCTAGCTATTCATTATTGTGTCACTGACGACAGGTAACTTACCCCACAGTAAAGTCATCAACGCCAAGAATCAGTAAATCATTCATTGAAACCCGCGCAAAAGATAACTCGGGTATGGGGTAATTAAGCGGGTATCAGCACTAGTTGGTACCCTTTTCCTTGTCTTCATTCACTTAGCTTTTTCCTCTCTTATCCTTAATTCATTTGTTAAAATAACTAGTCCTTCGAGCTTTATCCACTCAGATTCTGAAAACTTAATTACGAGTAATAGGAAACTATGTACTACCAGAAGCATCAGACACGGTTCGTGTGGCCCATTGTTGCTGTTATCGTTGTGATTTTTTTATGTGATCATCTATGTAATGACCAGTGGAGGTGGCTGGTTCTGGTTGTTGTTAAGTTCCCTTCCTCCCATTTCGATTCTTTCCTTCTTAGCTTACGGCTACCGTTTTTATTTCGTATCTGCTGATCACGATGAGTTGAGATTTGGATATGCATTATGGAGCGTCAAGCTAAACGTGACGGACATTGCCCAAATCGAAGAGACCAATATCAGATGGATTGAGTGGAGAGGTAAGGGATGGCGCCTGAAATCTCTCAAGCATAGTAGGTTACATCACAGATAACGGACCTGGCATTCATCTGGTTCTAAACACAGGTCGTGAGTATACCTTTAACTGCGATGATCCAGTGGCTTGCATTACAGCCTTTCAGGCCAAAACGGCAGATGATGAACGACAGGCAATGGTGATAGATGAGCCTGAGACACCAGAGATAGCCGTGGTGGATGAACAACCAGAGTCATCAAAACTGTGATTATGATGGAAATTTATTAAATCCTGGGATTTTGAAAAACCAGTCAGTCACAAACGCAGTCCGCAGTCGTTGGAAAGAGGAGCGGTTTTCAATCTTATCCAGTTCGGAGGGTTATATTTAAGTTTTAACTTAAATACA
>DTUY01000336.1 GCA_012963885.1 Candidatus Poribacteria bacterium
GCTCAACTTGGTGTGTACCATTATCTGCTTGGCGTGAATGTTAACAGGCCCTAGACAACTGTGGGTAAACCTACAAACAGTTGATTAGGATTATATCTGTGGATGACTATTGAAAGAATGTAAATGTCAGCGCAAAATCCTCTTGGTTACCACCGCTATTTCGGACTTAATTATTTCATGTTTTACCACTTAATACCAAACGAACCTAGGTCAGTAACTAGTCTTTAACACCACCGAGAATATTCTCTGGGTATAGGCATATTGTCAATTTAAATACTGTATTAGGATAGGATAAAATTTCGTCGTGAATAGCAAAACGGATTGTGGATTGCCCGATCAAGATCCTAATCAGGTGGATGCTGAAGAAGATTTACAAAAAGCTATTGGTTTTCACCAGGCCGGGAAATTGCGACAAGCTGAACTTGTATGTCAACAGATACTTCAAATTCATCCCTGGAATGTTAACACGCTCCACCTATTAGGCGTCATTGCTTATCAGGTTGAAAATTTCGAGATAGCAGGTGATTTAATCGGACAAGCGATAGAGGTAGAGCCAAACCAGTCATCATTCTTTTTTAGCCTCGGTCTTGTATTAAAAAAGCAAGGGAAATTGGCAGAAGCCGTTAATGCCTACTACAAAGTCCTTGAAATTGACCCAAACAATGCTGATGCTTATAACAACCTTGGGAATATACTTGGTTCATCTGGAAAATTAGAAGAAGCAGTTGACACCTATCGTAAAGCTCTGGAAATCAATCCTAATGACATCAAGATATATAATAATCTTAGTTTGGCGTTGAAGAGACAAGGGAAATTGGCAGAAGCTATCGATACTTATCATAAGGTTCTGGAGATTGATTCCACTGATGTTGGAACCTACCGTAATCTTGGTATGGTATTAGCAGAGCAAGGCGAATTAGAGGAGGCTATTAACGCTTATTGCAAAGCTCTGGAAATCGATTCCACTGACGCTGGAACTCACAATAATTTTGGCATTATACTAAAGGAACAGGGCAAATTAGAAGAAGCTATTGATGCTTATTGCAAAGCACTTGAGATTGCACCAGGCTATGCTGATGCCTACAATAATTTGGGAAATGTGCTCCAGTTGCAAGGAAATTTCGAGGAGGCTGTGGTTGTGTATCAGAAAGCTTTGGAAATCAATCCTAATGATGCTAGGACACACAACAATCTCGGTGTTACAAAGCAAAAACAAAAAAAATTGGTAGAAGCTATTGATGCTTATTATAAAGCACTCTCGATTACACCAGGCTATGCTGATGCCTACAATAATTTGGGAAATGTGCTCCAGTTGCAAGGAAATTTCGAGGAGGCCATGGTAGTGTATCAGAAAGCTTTGGAAATCAATTCACAATTTTCCGAAGCTCATAAGAATCTTGGAATGCTATTGCTGTTGACTGGAGAGTTTGAGCACGGATGGAAAAAATATGAGTGGCGATGGGAATGCCATGATTTTCCTTCCGAAAATCGAAACTTTCCTCAATCAGCTTGGGATGGAACGAACCTTAGCGGCAAGTCTATCCTTGTTTGGACCGAGCAAGGAATCGGCGATGAAATCATGTTTGCCAACATGCTCGATACGCTCTCTCAAATGGAGGTCAAGATTATTGCTGAATGTGAAGAACGACTCGTTCCCCTGTTCCAACGCTCCTTTCCTAAAATCCAATTTGTTTCTCGAGAACCGAAACCCAACCCGATATTGCTAGATAAGAATATCGACTACCAAGTTCCAATAGGCAGTTTGGCGCAGTGGCTGAGGACAGATGAGAGCCAATTTCCAAACAAAGGACCTTATTTATCAGCCTCATCGGAGAAGGTCTCACAGTTAAGGGACAAGTATGAAGAACTAACAAATGATAAATTGCTCGTTGGTATCTCGTGGAAAAGTATTAATCACGGAATTAAAAAGGAAAAAAGTACCATTCTGGAAAATTGGACACCAATTCTATCTCAACCAGATTGTTTCTTTGTTAATTTGCAATACGGAGATATCAAGCAGGAAATTGGTGAATATCGTTCTGCAACAGGAATTCTGATATACATGGATCAGGAAATAAATCCATTAACAAATTTAGATGATTTTGCCGCACAGATATCGGCACTTGATCTGATTATCTCTATATCCAATACAACAGTACACATGTCCGGAGCATTGGGCAAGGAAGTCTGGACCCTGCTGCCTTATATACCCGACTGGCGATGGATGTTGGAACGAGAGGATACGCCCTGGTATCCAACAATGAAATTATTCCGGCAAAATCAGATAAATGATTGGAGCAATGTCTTTCAACAAGTTAGCTTGGCATTAAAACTGCATATAAAAAATGTGAACCCTAGTGTGAAAGGATAAAATTAATTGTCTAAAACATCTTTCTTAAACCGGCTAAAAATTGTGGTTCCTGGAGATGATCCTCCACAGATACAGACATCTCCACATTTAGAGCGCTTAACGCCTTACGGTGATGTTGTTTTGTATACTGATCGTCCGATAACTTCCACAGAGAAAGTGAATCGGGCAAAGGAGGCGGACATTTTAATTAATAGCCGCGGAATGGTGAATTGGACAGCTCCAATTCTTCGTCAACTATCTAAACTTCAAATGATTACCACATGTTCAATTGGCACTGACATGATTGATTTGCAGGTTGCAAAAGAACTTGGCG
The DNA here is from genome assembly GCA_012963885.1 of Candidatus Poribacteria bacterium. Classification (GTDB taxonomy): domain Bacteria; phylum Poribacteria; class WGA-4E; order WGA-4E; family UBA9662; genus UBA9662. Next base: position 2,685 of record DTUY01000336.1, read on the forward strand.
TTGTTGTCTGTAACCAACCGGGGCGAACCGCACCAGTTGTGGCTGAGCATGCCTTTGGGTTGATGTTTGCCTTGGCTAAACGAACTGCATTTCATACCGCGGAAACAAAAGCCGGACGATGGAACCGTATAGATAATATTTTCTTGCGTAACAAAGTGTTGGGAATTGTAGGTACAGGAAATACCGGATCTGAGATGATTAAACTTGGCCGGGCGGTTGGAATGAATGTTATTGCCTGGACCCTTCATCCCTCACAGGAAAAGGCAGATCGACTTGGTATTCAGTATGTTAGTTTCGAGAAATTACTCCAGACAGCAGATGTGATTAGTCTTCACATTAAATTGACCGATGAAAGCAGACATTTAATCGGTAAGCAAGAATTGGAGTTGATGAAACAGGGCGCATTGTTGATAAATTGTGCTCGTGGTGAGGTTGTTCAAACTAGTGCATTGGTTGAGGCGCTGGATGCCGGACATCTCGGTGGAGCAGGCATCGATGTCTATGACCAAGAACCTCCACCTCCTGATTATCCTCTTTTGGCCTGCAAGCAGGTTATTCTGACCCCGCATTGTGCTGACATGACACCAGAAGGAGTGGATCTACTCAATGAAGGTGCTGTCGATAACATTATTTCGTATTTAGAAGGCTGTCCGAAAAATGTCGTTGCGTGATTGTTGACAAAATCGCTCGTCAGTTTAGGTTCCTTGTTTCTCTTATCAACACCGTATTTGCCCGAAGGTCTTCTTTGTAATACTTCAGTGAGACACAGTCATTACGGAATGTAGTAATACCGGATTATACCACCATAAGGCAAAAAGTAGTTCCAAAGAGAGACCAAATATCGCTAAATTAATCAACAAACAGGCCTAGAAGACAAGCCAGACAGATCATTTTGACACAAAAGTCAATTCGAAGCGTTACATAACTTTCAAGGTAGGATTGGAGAATAAAGGCGCCAACTGTTTAAGAATTTAGTTGGTATCCAGCAGCGCTATTACCCCATACCCGATTTGTTCCAGACGCGAGTTTTAAGCAGAAGTAGTCGCTGAGGCACCAATTTCTGCACAGCATAGGCTCATCAAACATTAACTACCAGTGGTACGCCTATTGCTCGTTTCATTAGCATCACACATTTCTTTGTCTTGCCACAAGTGTTTGGGTAGTTTTGTTCTCCTCTATACCTGACACTTGAATTCCTTGTGCCTCTAAATTACTCGATTGATATATTGTTCTATTCTGTTTTGATTCATTAAATATGGTAGCTTGGACACTTGAAAATGTGAAGACGATATATGGCACGGAATAAATTAAGATGATTTTAATCACTTTTAATTTATCTATTTGCCTTGTAACATGGAAGTTAATTTTCACCTGTGTTTGTAGTGATCTCAACAATAGCATCCGAGGTGGAATGATCGTTTACATGTATATTAAAATAATCAGAAGTAGTCCAAGGAAGACATATGAGCATTGATAGATTAAATTATTGGATTAGCAGAAATGCATTGAACGCCGATGAAATAGATAGTAACCGGTTTTTAAAAGCAGCATGTCGATACGGAGATACCGCGATACAGTACGGAAGGGATAGATACAGTGGCAAAGATATGCCTCTCTTTGCAGACTGCATACACACGGAGCATTTAAGGGCTCCTAGATCCATGACATCTCACCGCACCGGAACCGAGCTGGAGCCAACGGTCTGGAGTTTTTTCCACAACCAGCAGAACCTGATAAGACTACTGGCTTCCTTGAGCCAGTTCACTGGGGACGACAAATATGTCAACGCTGTCGGAGAAGCCACCGAATACATGTTCAACAATTACTGGTACGAGGAAAGCGGCCTTCTGCACTGGGGAAGTCATGGCTATGTGGATTTGGTAACCGGTAATACGTACGGGATGAAAGGGGTTGTCAACGAAATAGAGGATGTATATCCCTACTGGGAATTCCTGAGGGCTGTTAATCCTGAACGGGGCGAAATGCTCATAAAAGGTATTTGGGAGGCAAATATCAAGGATTGGAACGCGTTACACTACAACCGACACGGTGATTTCAAAAAGCAGGTTGATCATGCAAACACATGGAATAGATTTTGGGATGGGTACAGGGATCCGGATATAAACAGCGATCTTTCGTTCATAAGCGTTGCGCTGGATCTTGCTTACGCTGCATACAGTCTAGGATATCAAAAACAGGAGGAAGCTCCGCGGATCTGGGCGGAACGATTATTGAATTTGATTATTAGACAGCGGGACCCGGAGACTGGTATCTGGCCCAATCTCGTACATCCGCAAATCTCCAAACGAGGGCTCAACGTTTTCGGCAGAAAATATCCGCAGGCTACCGAACCGAGAGTCTATGTAGGTAATCAATTGAACCATACGATTACCCAGATGATGGGGATGCTTGCAATCGTGGAAAACGCCCAAAAGTACAGCCGTATAGGCGAAATGGCTCACATAAAAGAGGCTATTGAGAAGCACATCATCGGTTTCTTGAACGCCTCGTACGATAAGGAAAGCAATAAGCTGAGAAGCATCATTATCGATGGGACGGATCTAACGGAGTTTCATATAGAGGGCCCTTTTAGGTTGGAGAAGCTCTACTTTGGAGCTAGGGAAGGAGGAGCTTTCCTGCCCCAAAGAATTACCCCTCTCTACACCTCTGTTTGCGCCCGAGGGTATCGGGTTTCCGGTGGAAGAAGGGAGTTCAGAGATTACCTACGAGACATGCTCAAAGCCGTCGGAATTGGAGACATCGGCGCCGAAAAAAGCAGCGAACCGATCTTGAATTTTAGCACAAGCGCTTTAGAACCCGCCTATATCTTTGCGCTGGTTGATCTGTACCGGGTGGAACCAAGGGCGGAGTTCCTGGAAATGGTGGAACGAATTGGTGACAACCTGCTCGAAGCCAGACAGCATCCCGATAGCGGTCTTTTTACTCTGGAAGATAATTTTATTATCCAAAATCCCGTCATGGACAAACTGGAGCTCCAGAATCCTTACGAAGGGAAAAGCGTGATCGAGATTTTGGAAGATAATCATAAAACAGCTAATCTTGATTCGATGGAACCTCTGGCTCTACTCAGCGTCTACGCGGCACAAACCGGACAATATGATATCATGCCTGGCTGGACGGCGGGTGGTCTTTACCTGAAGGTAAGCAGCGTCGGCCATATTGTGGGCAAAGAAATCCAGCTATGGTTTGATAAACCAGCACTAAAACAGTTTTACAAGGACAATAATATCGACTGCACTTGGAGTGTCAACGGAGATTGAGCAGGACGGAACTGATCAGTAGCTTTACGAACCTGGCTCATTCGGCTTGAATTTCGATTCGTTCCTTTGAACTTACGTCTTCAATCCGAAGAAAGTCTCCTCCTGAAACTTGGTATTGACGACTATCTGGGCTACCTGAAACCCGATACATTCCGGCGTTGAGCCCCTTTATTATTACTCTGTAGTTATTTCAGGTGCTGGCGCTGCCAACTGGATTCCGATGTTTCTTTTATCTTTGCTTATACTTACTCCCATCATTTTGGCATTATCGGTTTCGAGCTTCACTCCAAGCGGGACTATATTAGCTTTGAAACCGAAACCCGACCATGGCTCCAGTTGATATCCATCCTCTGTTTCGGATCCGGTGCATCCATAACCTGTCACCCCAAAGTGCTCATCAAACACCAAGGTGGAGCACAATAGGCTCAGGTTGCTGTTGAGACCGACACCCAGTTCCAGTGACCGCGCTTCGTTCACGTAAAAATTGTATCTGGGGTGGTCCCTATCGACAGGATTAAAGCGCCACTCCCTACTATTATAGCCCTTTCCCTTTGAATCGACACAACACCAGTGTCCAAGGAGACTTCCATACGCCATCTGGAGCAGGTAATCGTCACCTGTAGCTCCATAGCGGTCCAGAAGAGGGTACGCATGCAGAGAGGTAGTGTAATTCGATAAATTTGTTCAAAGCAGCATAACTGTACCATCTTGGATACCAGTCCTTTGTAGACAATATCATTCTCACAACCGTGTTCTTCAACTTCTCATTATTAACTAGCTTGGCGAGAACGTAGCAGGGGCTGTGGTTTGTGCTCGCACCTGGACCCAAGTATTCCGAGGAAAAGGGATATTCCTCGGTGATGAAATGTTCGCTGCGTTTTTCAAGCATACCCCTGAGTTCTTCCTCTTCTCCCGCCATCCCTTCTTCATCAAGGCCCCCAGAATATATTCCAGCCTGAAAGACCCGAGGGGCGCATGACTCTCGGACATGTTTCCCCAAGTGTGCCGCTGAAAACCTCTGAACCGCAGATGGTCAGCATAGGTTGAATCAAGGTATGAAGCCATGGCGGTTTTATATGCAAAGAAAAGGTATTCTTTATAAGACCGGCTAACTTTTATCTCCGTATGTTTTGCGATCCGATACATATTGTAATATATGTTGTAAGCATGCGGGTAATTGTAAATTCTCCAGGCGTAATCCCATCTTCTCCACGTCGTTTCTCGCCCGTCGTCATCAGTAATTAGAAATTTTTTTATGGTATTAAAACCTGGCTTTCCCTGCAAAATCCCATACGTTTCATAGTTATCAAAGAGACTTGCTTTTACCGTAAACGTCTCTCTGTTCTGAAGTTTGCCGTAAAGGAAATTTTCTATAAACTCATCGAGCGCTTTTACTTCATCGGCATTAGGATAATAGGAGTTTTTCGCCGACAGAAAAACAGGAGGCGCGAAATTGCGGTCGTCGCTTCCTCCTATCTCGATGCTGCCCAGGTGGCGGACCACCAGTGGGATCGATCTGCTGCAATGCAGCGAGGAATCGAGCCAGGGTGGCCGCAAATTCCTGTAAATCGTCGATGCGCTCAATGGTCGCGTTCTCACCTTCGAGCCACTGGTAGACGGACCAATACCAAGAGTCCCCCCCGGGGGGACTCTCATCGCTAGAGGGATAGGGATGGGAAGCGGTAGGAGCGGGGCAAGTCTTGGTAACCACTGCTGTTCCTTTTTCACTTGCCCGGAGTACCGCTCGGCGCTCGGTAGTCGCATGGACATGTTCGCGCCGAGACGAAAGGTACGGTTGTCCCACCAGTCGAATTCGACTGGTTTGATAGGAAGATCTGCCCACTGCGGAGACTGCACAGTGCCCAACTGTCCCACGAGGGGAACGTTGATTTTGACTCTTGTGTCAAGCATGTCACCAGAGGATAAGAAGACCAAGGCTCAGCCTTTCAGAGTTCAAGCGATTTTTGGTTTTGGTGCCTAGACTTAACATTAGAAAACTAATACGATTTTTCCGAACAAAAACCAACTCTCTTTGTCTAATGGAATGAAAACATTATAGACGAAAGTAGAAATACCATGTTAAAAATAAAACGTAATCGCCATCCAATCTCACGTAGAATCAACGGGAGAAAAACCATAGTTTCTGTTATTGGTCAAAAATTAATGTAAAGAACATCTAAATATTTATTCCTAATTGTCATCTTATCATCCTGATGTTGAGTTTGTGTTGCAGATCTGCAGTGTAAATAAATTACTCACTCAAGTTAAGAATCGGCTGAGCCATATTGGTGTATAACTGAAACGATTACCTGTTACTGGTTACCGACCGCATTCTCCAACTCCTGAAAAGGGGCATTGGATCGACCGACGGCGCAAACTTTTCCCTTTTGGTCTACTACTTTCTGGCGGAAGATATCAGCAAACAGAATTATTTGTTCATCCTAAACAGGGATTCCACTTTAATCTCCTGATCAGGTCCGAAATCGAAATCAGGAATCCCCTTTAAGCGAAGTTGAATGTTGCCATAGGGCACTTTTCTAATCCGCAACTGGCGGCCATCTGTCTAGGCTTTCTTGAACCAATCTGCCTTAGCCAGTGAAATTAGTTTCCCCACCGCAGTCAGCTCGACATAGGCGCCATCGATAAAGACTGAGGTTCCTACGGTTTGGAGACAATCAACAAATCTACCCTAGGCCAGACTGACGGGAGTCAATCAGTGTTCGGCGACCATTTTGCCTCACCGTTTGACATTTCCAGATACCGGGATCATAATAGATAATACCATCTGGTAATCCCCAGCAGTGACGGCACTCAGCTGATAGGGAGTTCTACCCATCTTGCACCCGTTCAAGATCACTTCCCGATTGTCCGGTATTGATTTAATCAGCAGCGTGCCAGTTGTCATGTTTCTGGAGTACTGTTTCGATACACGCAGATAGAGATCCTTCCAGCTCAGTCGAGTCGCGGGTCAGTTCCAGTGTCCCGCCGGTGGCCGCTACCAGCTTCCCCACCTTCTCCACGTCGTTTCCCGCCCGTCGTCATCGGTAATCAGGAAAGTATCGATGGTGTTAAAACCCGGCTTTCCCTGCAAAATCTCATACGTTTCATAGTTATCAAAGAGACTTGCTTTTACCGTGAACGTCTCTCTGTTCTGAAGTTTGCCGTAAAGGAAATTTTCTATAAACTCATCGAGCGCTTTTACTTCATCGGCATTAGGATAATAGGAGTTTTTCGCCGACAGAAAAACAGGAGGCGCGAAATTGCGGTCGTCGCTTCCTCCTATCTCGATGCTGTCCAGTCCGTGGGGCATCTCCAAGTCCACCATTTTTTCCAGGTCATTGTCCCAACTTCTAAAACTATAGCAGCAGGGATCCTCGACATCCCTGACCTGCTGGTTTTTCGTAATAAAAGCGGCCCTTGCGTGAATCAACTCCTCCAACGGGGGTGTCCCATAGAACAATAGCGTGGTCCATTCGTCATCCCCGTAAGATATCCGGATCCTTAGCTCCTCCTTGCTCACACAAAGCGTGTAAATGTAGTGCCCGCCCAAGCACCCGCGGGTTCAACCGTCATTCCGTCATCCGCCTCAATACTGTGAATCGTCTTGGTACAGCGAAGCAGTAGCTTTCCTTCTCCATCCTGTGGAATGACCATTCCCGGGATGACCTTTACGTCGATCTTGCCGTTTTTGTAGAACTTTTCTTCAGATCGAGAATGTCCCTCGCCGCCTGAAAAACGAAGCTGAAGGATTTCTCACTTCCCGGTTTTAAAACCAGGTCTCGGTGACAGTTTTCTCTCGGGATACAGGCTGCCGATTTGGAATACAAATAGACCAATGTGCCTTGGGTTTTCATCATCGCCTCATGCCCGTATTCCCCCTCTTCTCCAATAGCTTCGACAAAAGTATCGCCGGCTGGCACGATCATGAGGTGATTCCCTTTGCCTCCATAGCGGACTGCCGAGTAACAGGATGAGTGCCCCGCGGCGAGATAGTGCTTCTCAAATCGGTTTTCATTCAGGTATTTCTGATTCTCTACTGACCTGTGGTTGAGTCCAGCAACAGAGCTTCCCTTGTATACGCTCGTATTCAGAACCATCGGTATCCCAAGTTCCCCGATAACCACTGTCTCCGAAGCGCAATTTTTGACTGAAAAATTCCAGTAAATCTTATCTCTCTCAAGTCGGTCAGTGCTCGTTACTCCGAAGTTCCTAAATCCGCCGACGTATTCCGAGTCCCCCTTTGTAGGAACAGGTGATCGCATTCTCGGAGTACTCGATACTTCTGATGTCGTCGGAAAAGAAGCTATACATAGCATCCAGCTTTTCTTCGGCTTCAGTCTCGAGGCGAGCTTTGAGGAAAATATCTCCAGTCCATCCGTACATAGGAGCCCTACGGTCTATGTCTTTGACATAGCGCTCCCTCCAGGCGACATTTGTCGCCGTGTTTTCTTCGTTACCCATAAAGTTCGCGTCGTTGAAATCATTTTTTAAATAGAGTCCTTGCAGGACTCCAGAAACATCATCAACGTCCTGGATGAAATAATCATTACTCAGCCGCCAGCAGGCTCCGTGGGGTTTGTAGAGGGCTATTCTTCTTTCCAGCATCTTCCCATCCTTATATTTGCATTTTACTATGTATCTCGCTATCAATTTTTCAGGTCATCGATGCCGGAATTAAGATAGATATTGTCGCTTGAAGCTACTTACAATGCAGGATACCTGACGCATCAGACTCGTGCATTAGACTATCCTCCATACAGAATTAAAACTGGAAGACAGCTACCATTCAAATAAAGAATATGAACAATCTAGTAATTGTATTTAAGTTTTTAACTCAAATACAGGTTTAAGCATTTGGTTTTGACTATTTTCCTTAGCTCATCGACCCAGTTTAGTGACTGCAGGGGACACTCAACCGCCCAAAACCCACCATATTCCTAACAGCACTATAAAAAACACAATGCTAATTTATATTTTCGGCACAAAATTGAAATGCAAACTGTACGTAGTTAGGGTATTCTTTCATAAGTTCCAATTTTTTATGCAGATTAGTTTTGAGGTAAATTATGAGTAAATTACATTTATCAGTTCTACTAGTTTCGCTTTTCCTTGGTTTTTCTCTATGCTCTGCGGTCACTGCAGATCCGATCATAGCAGATGGATTGGTTGCTTATTGGAGTTTTGATAAAGGCACAATCAACGATGCTATTATCAAGGATCAGTCGGATATAGGCCAAGACGCAAAAATCATCGGTACGGTGAAAATAGCCAAAGGCAAGTTTGGTGATGCCGTCAAGTTTGATGGTAATCAAGCTAACTACATTCAAGGAGCTAAAAATCTAAAAAGTTTTAAGAAAAAGCCAACCAAAGCAATTAGCGTTGAAGTTTGGGTCATAGATGAAGGCTTTATTGAATGGGGTGGTTATGTTGTTTGTGCCCAAGACAACGGAAGTTTTGAAAAAGGTTGGGTTTTCGGTACCAATAATATAGTGAGTTTTGCTGTTTCAACCAAGGAACCAGATGATGGAAACGGTGTTTTGACCTATGTTAAACCCGCCAAAAATCCAAATCGAGGGGAATGGTTCCACATGGCTGGCACCTATGATGGTGGAACGATAAAACTATACCTAAACGGAAAAGTTGTCGCTGAAAACAAAAACCATAAAGGCGACATCAACTATCCCAATGCAAAAGACGGAAATGGAGAGAACGATGCCGAATTGGTAATTGGTCAATATAGGGATAAAAACGAGTTCTTTCCACACAAGGGGCTGATCGATGAAGTTAAGATCTACGACCGAGCATTATCAGAAGCTGAAGTCAAGCATAATATGAAATCTTCAGGGTTATCGGTTGACGTTCGAAATAAATTGGCAACTCAATGGGCTGAGGTCAAAAACCTACATATTTGGTAACCTGACGAATATCAGCTTCGCCACAGTTGATGAAGTGAAGCGAGTGCGTTAAAAAGAAACCAGATATTATTGCTGTCGTCTGATCGGCAGTCAAACACCTCCAAATAAGGTAAATGGATTTGCGTTTCGCCAGTAAAAAAGTTTTAATCTCAATACAATTTATATCTCTAATTAATTCCGCTAACTTTGCATTTCACGACCTATTTTCTTCAAAATAAAATTCACTAAATATCCAAGCAGCACACCAGTTGGCAGGAAAATAATTGAAACCAACACTTAGGGTAAACACCAAGGCTATGCTATCAGTAGAACTTCCGGGAAAAAAGATACTAAGAGGATTTCTCCTTCTTAAAAAAGAATATCTCCTTGGACTATATACCTCAATCTCAAGGTTGTAGTGACGACTATCTCCTTTCTTGACTAAATTTCCTTCCACTAATTCTTCTTGAGTTGGGTACTCATTATAATATGTGTCAAGGTGAATAGACCCAATTTTTTTGATCTTAGCAAATATTTTCTTGTCTTTAATAGGACTTTTCATTCAAACACCCTAAAGAGACCTAGCGATTGTCCTAGCGTTTAAATCTCTACTAAATTAAGTTCGCTATATTCAATTATCTTTTTTTATTTTTAGGGACATTTTTCAACAACGGTGAACGTTTGCCGCAATTGCGGCATATATTTATGCCTTTCTATTTGTATTTTGTGGCCGCTCTCCAACGATTGGTTAAGCGGCATGGTGATCAAAGTTACACTCGATGACTAGTTCCGACTACCAGGAGATATTTACTGCTCCTAAGATCGAAAGAGGTACGAAAACTTAAATAACCATTGCTCGCTGTCGATGTTGAACCCATCTGTGCGTACGACATGGGGCACGCCGCTCTGCTCCTCAATACGGATGTTCTGCCGATTGGTGTTGTAGCTCAAATACACGGCTGTCCAAGGATTGATACGGTAGGTTAGTAGTAGATCATAGTTCCAATTCTCGCCATCTGTCACCCTGGTCTCGAAAGGATTTGGATCTGTCTGCTCATATTGAATAATCGCGCGCCTAGAAAGCTGGCGACTGAATTGCCAATTCAATCGGGTTTTTGCTATCCAGTCATCTAATACGCGAGCGCCAGTCTCTTCACTCTCAAATCGGGGAGAGATAAGCGTTCCATCAATCGCCATGTGGATATCAGGTCACCATCAAACTGATAATCAATCGACTTCAAGAACTTCTTAAATTGTCCGACAGTAACTTCAGTCACATCCATATAAGAAGAGACAGGATTTGGACCATCCGATACTTTGATAGTCTTAGTAATAGGATTGCCAACTCGGTCAAAAGTCTTTTTCTGTTCAAACTTTGCTGTCGACGGAATTAACACCATCTTAGCCCCGTCTTTCTCCCGAGTGACCTTCTTCGCCTTAACCCCTTTCAACTCTTTAGCACACACTAAACCTACCGAGACAGTCAGCACAAACATCAACATGACAACTGATCTCTTAGCCATAACATTTACCTTTATGAAACAGAAACATCATAACACCGATCTGACAGATCAACATGGCAATGCCTTCAGCCCTATCTACCAAGAGTGCATCTAGGCCGATGGGATCAACGACTGATTCTCAATGCCATCTGCTAGCCAAAGATTTCCCCCTTGGCAAAGTGTCTACTACCATTACCGCAAATGGTGCCAAGAAGAAAAGTGGGTTCTAATTCACCGTGCCTTACACCAACAGCTTCCTCAGCAAGTAGGTGACAAGCTCAACCCGGTACAGCTATTATTGATAGTCAATCGTTAAAACCATGGCTTTGGCTGAGAATCGAGGAACGGGTGTGGGTACAAAAAAGATAAAAGCCACAAAAGACATCTAATAGTGAACAACATGGATATTCCACTAGTGTCTAGGTAACGGATGCTAAGGTGACAGATAATCGGGCAGCCTATCAACTGCTAGAATCGGTCGGCTTCTAGTATGATACCATTCAACACTTGTGGGCTGACAGTGGCTACCTCGGTGATTTAGAAACTTGGGTGCTGAATCGGTTTCAATACCAGTTAGAAACAGCCATTCAGCCGAAAGGTAAAGGCTTCCAAGTCTTCGCTAAACGGTGGATTGTGCAGACAGCTTTTGCTTGGTTTGCATGGTATCGGCGACTGAGCTGGATTCTCAACGTCAATCTCTGCATTCCGATAACATGATCTATATTGCTATGATTCAATTTCTGTTGAAACGTCCCTAATTTCTTTCAAACAGGTTCTTAGGATTCCTAGTCAGTTCGTCGGACAAGGGTCAGCCTGTCAGGATACGAAGAAATTCGATTAAGTTCGATTTTTCTTCTTGGTTCAAATTCGGTGATTTGATTAGTTACTTCTTTTTTTACCCATGAAACTAGACACCACCTCGGTCATAAGAATCAATCACCTCTTCTAGAGTATTAAACCTCCTGCCATGTGAGTAAGGCGCTGTTGAGGCGACATTCCCCACCTACAAATTGAAGACCCACGACCATGCCAATCTATCTGCGTTTTCCCTTCAGTTTAATGAGTCTCTTTCAATTGGTTAATAAGATGTTTTAGTTGTTCCGGATTAAGGAGACTCTTGAATTCAACCATGGCCTTAATCTCCAGAATCTTTATCTCACTTTGCAGTATGGCTATGGCCTTAATCAATTCCTCGATGGGTTTCATCTCTGCCATTTTCTGACTGAAAAATTGTTGTCGTAAAGCAATTTTTGCTTCAATCTCCTTAATCCGAATTTCAGCCATCTTTTGGATTTCTTGCTGTTCCAACCGAAACCGAATTAGCTGGATTTTTTCCCGTTGTCCATCGGACATTTCATCGTCAGGTAATTCAAAATCAAAGTCGAGGGAGGGGGCTCCGTGTTGACGCATTTCTCTTATTCGGTCTTGCTCGAGGCGTTCCATTTCCATCTCATGTTCCTTCTGCATGCGCTCAAGTTGAAACTGATGTTCCTGTTCCCGTCTCTCCATCTCCATGTCACGCTCACGTTGTTGGAAATCCGTTTCACGCTCATTCTGACGCCGACGTCCATTTTCCCGCCGTTCCATGTTACCTCCACGTAATCTGAGGCGTCGAACAAATTCTCCATGCATTTTCCGCCGTTCTTCCGGCGAAGCGTTTCTGAGCCGTTCGATAGCGCGCGCCAATCCGCACGACCACGGTCTCGATCTGGCTGCCGTTTTTTACTTTCCCCTGACTCCTTTGGTGTATTTTTGGATTTTTCCACCCAACTTTCTTGGGCTTTAACGGGTTCCCTTGACTCTTTTTTGGCTTTTTCTTCTTCGGGTTGGCTAAGGCTAAATTGCGCACTAAATCCCAGCAGAAGTATGGTTAAAATTGCAAAATAGTGTCTCACTTTATTTTTCCTTTTCGTTTATTATTGCTTAGATAGGTAAGCAAGAGGGAGTTAACCGCATTTTATAAGCTGTGTTGTTAATCATGTACTGAAAGTAATATGATATTCCTCATAATTCCTACAATATAGCTAACATAATATTAATCAACAGTTTATCAGCATACCAGAAGGAATTCGGATTTACCTCAGCTTTGTACTTAAGTTTTTAACTTAAATACAGGTAACTCCACTTAACGCTGCGGTGAAACTTCGTTTGTATAACCAAGAACAACAACAGAAGTTGTCCACCTGAAATCACATTGATGGACCTAGATCATCAATGACCACCATTTGAACCATGAAAACCAAGCGTTAATCAAATCCCACCTTTCAAAGTTCCCCATTTTGTGGTCAGCTTTTGCTGAGCATCTACATTCAGCAAAACGTCTCCCAAGGTAATACCTGCAATAACTGGAACAGCCCCTGTTCCTAAAGATTCGATATCTATGGAGACGATACCCTTGTTAGGCTTGGGACTTTTCCACCTAGTGGTGATGAGTCCAGCGTGCCCACAAGGCGCACCTTCCTTTTTAACCCAACCCCAGACAGAATTTTTATCTTGTAGCTTACTCTCATCATGACACCAGTCATCGGAATTAATACCAGACTGCATCTCCAACTCTGCTTTACTATTATCATCGTAATGTATAATAAATTTATAACTAGGTGCAGCATTATCTTCCCACCCAGTGGCGTGAAGAAAGTAGACAAAGCTGACTTTCTGTACTTTAGGATCTGTTTTAATCCCAGTAATCTTTTTTGGCCACTTGGCAGCATTTGTTCCAAAAACAACAACACACTCTTTTTCGATTTTAAATTTCACATCCTTATCATCTGGCCCAGCGAAATCTTCAGTTTTTCCTATTGGCAAAAAACTCAAGGTACTGGCAGCTTTCTCTCCGGTCCACCACTGTTGATCGAGCCTCGAATTTGCCTTTGGTTTCAGATCGACAAAGACCCATTCTTCGGCGGTTAATCCAGCAGATACCAATATAAAACTGAACGTAGTTATCAAGGCAAGAACATATAATCTGACTGACATGTGCGTTTCCTCCAGTAAATTTGTTGTATGAATAACAAACATTTTATGAATCTCTATGAGATTCGCCGGTATTCAGAAGAACGATGCTGAAACGGTGCTGTCCAACCGCTTGCGCACATTTCTTCTCTCAATTTGAACTGCAAGCATCAAAATATACTAGTAGCCTCTCGTTGTCAAGCCAATGTTCAACTACCATCGGTACATCTCTGGTACTACAATAAACGCAAGTATGATTGAACTTTTTCACCATTGTTATTCAATTTTCATTTGCGGTTGACGGAAACCTGATTGCTGTCTACCTAGATCAAAAGTCTTGGCTTTGTAAAACCCCGATCAATCTATAATTGGATTCTTACCGTGGTATTACCTTCAATATACTAAACATTCTGACTTAAATACAACAAACCATCATATGTGGCTTTATTATCAGTTGACCTTCTACTCCTTATCACACTGATCTTAAAAATCAAAATCGGCATCGCCTGCTGTTTCTGGCATTGGTTGGAATTTTTTAATTCTCCCCCTACTTCTACACGAGAATGATGCCCCGTGAATAATATCAAACAATATAAGATGTACACAGAACTGAGAAACCAAAAACCCGAAACATGAGGCTTAGGAAAAGATTTAGGAGCACATAAATCCCAACCCCAAACGATATGAGTCTGACATTGGGGTTTCTGCTTTATTTACAAGGCTACCCATATTAGTATTTCCTATAAATTATTGTAGTATTGTGAATCAAAAGTTATGCACATCATTATGAATAAAGGGCAGCAATAAACAGGAAAATTAGGATTCTGTTTTTTTTAATGTCACTGGGCTCTTGCTCCGAACGTATTCCATCACACCAGTCAATCGCCTAAAATCATCATCAGTCCGTTGACTAATTTC
>DTUY01000337.1:0-1341 GCA_012963885.1 Candidatus Poribacteria bacterium
CGGAGGAATTGATGGCTCTAAACTGGAGATTGTAGGTTACCATTAAGAGCTTAAAATAACACTTGACAGGCATCAGATTGTGTCGTAGAGTCTCTTTCCACATTTCCAACTTCGGTAGTATCCTAGGGGCAAATGATATTAAAGTAAAATTAAGGCTGAAAATGGGATTCATATCTTGCCTCAATGCTCACCGTTTGGTTGTGAGCAAGTGGTCAAAAACGGACACATTCACTATGGAAAACAACCTTACTTCTGCCAGAATACCTTCTTTATTTTTTTCGGAAACACATTTGTTTTGAGGCGGAACTGGTGGCTTCTTCCCCCTCAACCCTTTTTATTGTATGCCAAAGATCACTCAGCATAGACAGGAGAAAAATGACACATTCTAATGCGATCTGTCTCGGTTTAATCACCATTGGCTTAATCTGTCCGACTTGGTTCGACGCCGGCACAGGTTATGCTGAAATTGATTCGAAATCCATTGTCGGTGCGTGGCTATTTAATGAGGCTAAGGGAAAAATTGCCACCGACTCGTCTGGCAATGACAAGAATGGCGAACTCGTTGGTGGGGCCAAATGGGTCAAGGGCAAATTCGGCAATGCCATCGAGTTAAATGGCAAGGATGCTTGGGTCAACGTTCCAGAAATCAAACCGCTGGAGGAATTTACCATCCTAAAATGGTTCAATTCCACGGGAAGAGTTGGGCTATGGCGATGCTTCTTCAATCGTGATGGCTGGTCTTCAGGATTTGTCCATTATCAATTTCGACCAGACAACAAAATGGAGATGGCCATCCATTCCAATAATCCAGTTCGCCATCCCGGTTGGGGGAACTCACCCTTCGCCGCAGATAAAAAAATTCTCAACCAGTGGCATCATTTAGCTGTTGTATACTCGAGTAAAAAAGGCTCGATGCAAGTCTACTTTGACGGGAAACTTGATGCGGAAGGTAAATGGGGACCACACCCAGGTGCATTTGGCCCTGGCCGCATCGGTTCATGGAGCGGTGGCGGTCGAGAGTGGGAAGGCCTGTTTGATGAAATGATCATCTTCAATATCCCATTGCAAAAAGCTGATATTCAGAACCTAATGAATAAAGGGTTAGAGGCAGAACTCGGTGTCGAATCGACAGCTAAACTCAGCACTATCTGGGCACAAATTAAGAAATAGAATTACCCGGCAACCTTAACTGGGGTAGATTAGCACCCTCCGCGACTAAATCCTAGCCGGTTTTCCCAGTAGCACATTTTCACGTCGGAGCCGCCATTAGCAGTTCATAATATCAATCAGCCGGGAAAATAATCAAAGTATCTGCAGAAACCAACTGGTTGTGACGAACAG
>DTUY01000337.1:1441-4749 GCA_012963885.1 Candidatus Poribacteria bacterium
AGGATGGAGTGCCATGTTACGCTGTCTTGGAGTCTGTGCTTTCCCGCTTGGAAATTATCCGACGCCTTGTATGTGTCGCCGTCCTGGTATTTCTACCTTATAGTAAGTGATTCAAGCATCCTGAGAATCTCAGAAGCTTCTTGCCTTCTCGAGCGTTGTGCCAGTTTCAGAGGCGTTTCCCCTTTATGGTTCCCGTGATTAATCAAAGCACCATTCGAGAGCAACAGAGATGTCACTTCCACCTTTTTCTCCACTTTCTTGATCGTTGATCTAATAGCCTCAAACAGCGGCGTTTCCCCGTTCTTATCCGTCGCATTGACGTCAACTCTATTTTTAAGCAGTACCTCTATTACTCGAACAAAACCCGCTTTGGCGGCACAGTGAAGCGCAGTTTTTCCCTTGTAGTTCCGGACATCCACATTTGCACCAAGGTTCAACAGCCTCTGTACCTCTTCTGGGTGCTCCCCTTTGTCTCCACGGCTCGCGTAGACAAGCGGTGGCCAACCCATTTTGTTCGAAGTGTTGATGTCAGCAGGCATCACACCGTATGATTTTAGCAATCCTAATAGTTCATGACGATCTGCCATAACTTGAGGGGTTTTGTTGGGGTCAGTGCCATTTTCGAGTAAGAACTGCACAAGATCTACATGGTTTCCTCCAACGGCAAACCCAAGCAGTTGTTTGCTGTAAGGCTTTATCGTCGCCCCACGTGAAATTAGCAGTTCGACTATTTCTCTATGACCGCCGACGATAGCATAACAAACCGGCGTGGCCCACGCCGCAGACACAGTATAGAAACCCAGATGCCGCTTATCGCCCCGCCCCATATCGTGCTGTGGATGTCCTTGATTCAAAAGTGATGGATCTGCGTCCAGAAGAACAACAACTGATTTGTAATCGCCCAGATAGGCAGCGGTATGGATGTCAACCCTAGCGCCGTTTGCCTGCAGATAATTCGCTACCGCGTCTCGACCCGTCAACTTGGCGACACAATAGGGGCTAATTTCGACGCGATGTGGCGTATAATGACAGCCGCAGATGTGCACATCTGCACCGCGCTCTACCAGAAATCGGACGACATCTTTTTTCCCTCGGTATGATGCCTCCCATAGCATCGTACGTCCGTGAGATCCAACCGTGTGAATCCAATTCGGTTTCTCATCAACTAACTCACAGACGGCTTCGAGATCGCCCCTCCCCGCAGCGGCAACCACAATTTTAAGAAAATCACTCTGTTTCCCAGTTAGTTGTGCTTTTGGCATCCTCCCCACCTTTCTAGTATTCGCTCGTTAACTTTGAATTGACGAATTGTCCTTGATGGAATGTGTGGTGTATACCACCAGAAGCCATAGTACGGAACACAAACATTGCTTGGGAATCCTTTGATGCCTTATGAAGTGAAGACTGCTGTGGCGGGATTACGAAAATCGTCCAGTATCCCACCTTGTCGCAACCCACTAGTCAGGTGACAGATAGTTACAGAGTTCCATGTCCATGGCCTTATCCAGATGCAATGCGTTCATACATGGAATGGTAAAACTTTAAGCCCTATCAAGAGGTACATCAGCAAAAGTAGCAGTTTGAAAAGAAGGATAAACCTTTCGGATCGTTTCACCAAAGGTTCGTGCAATTCCAGCATTTTTTGACATCCACTTATCTGCTTCTTTCTTGAGACCAATTAATTTGGGCATTTCCCCCCTCTGTTTGACGACCAAATGCACGCTTTTTTGTAAAAGAGGACTCCACTTTATAAGCGAGAATCAAATGGATCATCCAAAGAATTGGGGAAGGCTATGAAATTGATGTCCCCGTGTCGCTCGACATATTCGCAAACAAACTCTAAAGCCGCACATGCCTCTTGTTCGGTATTAAACCACATAACAAGGTCACAGCAATGATCGTTGAGTTCCCAAACGACACCCTCCCAAATTACTCCCTCAGTGACGATCTGTTTCTGAAGTTCTTTCGAGTTGAAAGTAAACCGCTCTGGTCTTTCAGTCATACTTTTCACCCAACGAAAACAGTTTGATCAGCTACATATTTTCTAACATCCAACTTGCCGAGACGCGAGCCAATTCGTCCATTACCGGTTCGTCTGTGTTTCTTCGTTTTAATATTTTGAAGCCGTGGTCGGCGGTGTCTACGATGTGTAAAGCCGCCTGCTCCAATCCTTCCACCACTGGTTGTAATAATTTGAGGTCGGCCATTTTATCGCGTTGGCCTGAAAGAAACAGCATCGGCGCAATAACAGACTTTAGATGCTCAGCACGTTCGGTACTTGGTTTACTTGAATAAAGCGGAAAGGCAAAAAATATAATCCCCTTCAGTTGATCCATTGCCCCTTGGGCACACGCCATGGAAACCATTCGTCCGCTCATGGAATGCCCGCCAGCGAAGACAGGTAGTCCCCGTACTTCATTATTGGCGGCAGTCACAGCCGCACACACGGTGGCCAAACGTACTTTCTCACCATCCATACCACCTCCCTTTTCGGAATAAGGATAGTTAAACCGAAAGGTAGCAATCCCTGCCTGGTTCAAAGCGTTACTCAGATCTTGCATAAATGGATGTCGCATATGCGTACCTGCACCATGCCCTAGTACTAACAGCGCCTTAGCCAATTCTGGCTCCGCATACAGGGCAGAGACATCCCCTTTTTCTTCGGTAGCGACAAATTTTAGTTCCTTCAGAGTAATTGTCATGATGACCTCCTATTGAGTGATATGAAGTAACTTCTAAAGACGGCACCTAATTGCAACCTCAACAGGCCGATTCCCCGCTGCGTTTACTGCTGACTTGTCGACACCAACATCGCAAAGTGTCCTACAAACAGGCAACCTCAATGGTACACGCAAAGTGAAGTGGGGTGGCACCATCTCCTCCTGGTGCTTCGACTAGGACAGATCCTCCTCGAGAAATTAGGCCACTGTTCCAGCTAACCTTCGGCTGTAGGAGGTATATCCCGCCAGTCCGCCCACGGCTCACGGTCTCTGGCTTCCAGTTCTTGGTGCAGACGCTGAGCAAACTCTATATCTTTACGGGAATAGGAGATAAATACATCGGCCATACTAGTAGCCCTTTGAGCTTTAAGTTGTAGGACTAGCTTCGGATTTGTTGCTAAATTAATTGGGATGGGTAGGAGGTTCTCCTGATAATTCGACCACCTCTACCTGTCCCGAATCAATCGACCGATTCATAGCCAGCACAGTAGCTAGCGATTGCACAGCATTGCTAAATAGACTGCGAATCCGGCTACCATCTCCGGTACGAACCGCTTCCAAAAAAACTTGCATGCTCTCACAATGTGG
>DTUY01000338.1:0-39038 GCA_012963885.1 Candidatus Poribacteria bacterium
GGAAATGGCGGAGGTCAAAGCCTTGTTTCTTATGACGAAGTTGAAGTCTGGGATGCAGGAGGGCCAACCCCCCGTCCTGTTGAGCCCGCAGGAAAGCTGAGTTTAACCTGGGGGAAAATAAAAGCAGGGTTTTAACTTATGTCTCCTGATGCTTATGTTGGGGTTGATACGCTTTCTATCGGTGTCAGGAGGTTTTTCTTTTGTTGTTTTGAAAATTCTAGTTTTTATAAATACTTGCAGGTGATTGTTGAGAAATACTCATAATTTAGTATTCAGCGATCCAACATGGTTCATGTGGAACCCTGTTTTCTGGTGTTCTGGGCTGACTAGCCTAAGTTCTTCGGAACTCCGTTAAGCGAATATATAGGCACCGTCGAATGCTTCACCAGTTCGATGTTCTGCGGTATGTGATTAAACAAGCATACTACTCCATTCAATGGAGGTAACATCAGATGGAACTAGATCTTTATGTCGCTAACATGGATCTGATAGATTTAAACAATTGGGTGACAAAAATTTCAGCCGCAGCAAAAACCCAGGGGTTTCAGATAGAATACACCGCTATCCAAATCTCTGATCCAAAGCTAATAGAAGAGCCGTTAAGTGTCATCTTGGATGAACTTTGTTGTCAACCTGAGTACCAGATAAAATTTCAGGTGCTTGACCCATCTTTGGTATCTACTTATGTTTATAAAAGTTACCAATCTCTGTTGGCTGAAGGAGAGAATATTTGTTTCTATCTTTCTGCCGAAAATGCAATTTTTGTTCCTTTTGATCACGGATGTCTAGCTAGGAAGGTCGCCCATCTTTATTATCAGGAAGAAATGTCAAACAAGATTTATCATCTGTATTTGACGCACTTATTGGGACAGGATTCCTATCAAGTAATTAGCCGTTATGGAGGTCAAGGCAAAAGTCTTCATCAGGCTAGCAGATCCTTTGATGATCGTCTTGGTGAAGCCGAGAGAGAGTGGAATCGGTTGTACCGTTCTAAAGTTGTAAAGGGATATAAAATCGTGCGGCCTGAGGTAAGCAATCAGCTCGCGCTGAAATTTCCCTTTCCAGAGGCGATATCGGGTGAATGAGGATGGTTATTGTTGTTCATCCAATGCGTAAACTACGGATTCATGGTTTTGATACAGTCTGGACCGCGGATGATAATGTCTCTTTGATAGGTAGTGCTGGTGGCTCTTAGTTTTCGGATTCTGTTTCAAAATTGATATAGATCATTTGATTCGTGCGGCTGTAATCTGACATGCCGACAGATATAACTATACTATTGATGAGTCTGTCAATATGTGAACAAACCCCGACCTAGGGTATCCTTGACTTTTCAGCGATGGCAAACGGTCAAGTGGAGTTGTCTGTATTTTAGTTTTTAACTTAAATACAACCGACATCTACATATTATTTCTCGGATGCTGACACACATCGAAACCCGAAGTGGTTGACCCTAAAATTCGGAAGGTGGTTGTGGTAGGCCACACAAAGGGCACCAACACCGTCTTGCCAACGACCCCTCGCACCATCCAGAATTTGCTAACCAGTAGGAGCAGATACTGTTATAATCTACCCAAATATGAGAAACACAACTAGGTTCATGAAACCGTCATGCGTATTTGTGAACTGTAGGGGGAAAAATGTTTAGAGGTGTTTTTTCGCGGTATTTGTATTTGATAAGCGTAGCCCTAGTGGCGTGTGTTGGTCTTCAGCGTCTATGCAGAAGAGGTAAGGGTCATCGATCCTAAGAGCAGCGCAGGTGAGGAGTTCGTCGTGGGAGTAATGGAGGAAGGCGGGAAGTTCTACCATGACAGAGTCTACACTATGACGGGAATTCCAAAACAGTATCTGGGACTCACCAACATCACGACCTCGGTGGATACCGTAGGAGATCTGGATCTTCAGTGGACGTTCAAGATTGACCAGTCTGCCTATGTCTACATAGGCTTTGATGAGCGTTGGATCCCCCGGAGGACCGAAAGCAAAATCCAAAAAAATGATTTAGTAACGGATTCACTAAAACCAGAGAATCCGTGGTTCTATACGCTCCCCATCCCCCAACGGACTACTGGATATACAAATCCAACGACCCTTATCCTACAGGGCAACGTAACGCTCGATGGAATATCGCAAGGCGGGGGTGATGGGATGTATCGAGTCATTTTTGTTGAAGCAGACAAACTAGCAGTATCATCGCCCCTGGGGAAACTTGCAGCTAGATGGGGAGAGATCAAATCCTTTAAGTAGCTATATATGCATTGCTGCTTATGTTATGTTTTTTACTGGAATCCCACATCCAGTCTTTGGGTGCCAAATATTTGACACCCAAATCCAATGATTTATGCTTTTGTACTTAAGTTTTAATTTAAATACATGTTTTTTTTACTTTCCAAGTAAAGTACAGAAATAGACCTAGTTCCTGTGATATTACATTGAATGTATTAAACATTGAATCTTTTAGTACGGAATGGAAAGGGGTTTTGATGGGATAGTATGGTTTTCTCCCTGCTGGTACTGAGTGTTTGGTTAGTTAAGGTTATCTTCTAGACTTCACGTAATGTTCAACTGTCTCATAGTTCATTTTCTTTACCTGTTTAATATCAAGCTTGAACAAATTATGCTGTTTCAGGCCTAGTTTAAAAGCCCTCCAAACCTCTAAAGGGCTAAACATGATTAAGAATGACAAGGTCTCCGATTCCTGTCCAAGACCACCACTTGCCATCGTCCATGCCAGTACTTGACCTTTTCCTTTCAAACTTGTGTTGAAACCTGTGATTAGGTGATGAGCATCATGTATGAATACTTGATTTAATGGAGGATAGCATTGGAAAGACAGGAATACGCACTTTTTCTATCAGCAAATACATCCATTTGTCCGTTTCTTTCATTCCTTTCTTTAACTGGTATTGAATTACTGCTTGTTCTAGTTCCATAAGACTATCTCACCTTGTTATTGTTGAGTCATAGATTTTATGTGGTATCAATTTCCTCGTTCATCTGCATATCCATTTTGAAATAGATGTTCCGAAATCTTACGGTAGGACACTGCACTTGTTGTGTACCCAGTTGCTGAACAAGCTTAGGTCTCCTGCTGTTCACCTGAAGCCGTATGTCCTGCGAAAGAAAAGCCTGTTTCCCAGCCCGCAGGAGAGGAGGTTGAATATAGTGCGGATGTATTGCTGTAGCTTTAGCCTGTTGATGGATGACCCATTAGCCATAGCTACGTTGAGATATGTTGATTTACCTGGCTTTAATCCTTGCCCAGACAGAGGCTAATTTCCCTGCAGATGAAATAGCAAGTGCTCCTGCTCCTTCAAGTCCCTTAGTCATGATAATGTTAATAGTCTCCTTATCAAAGGCCACATTGAACAAGGCAACCTCATCCATGATGCCTTTAACAGGGTATGCGAACCCAGGACAATCCCCAATATTTAATGCTCCAGGACTGAAGTCTGGTTTTCCATCAAATGGAGCCTCTGCCTCCACCACCCCATCTACATATGACTTGACAGATTTCATATCATAAGTCCCAGCCAGATGGTGCCATTTATCATCAGTTATTATGGAAGTTCCAAATTTCTGGAATCCCCACTTGGTATTTCCACCACTGGTAAATCGAGTCCAGAAGACCTTTCTACCCGCATAGATATACCCGCTGTAATTTTCCAACAGTCCATTAGCAGTCTTAATAAAAGTAGCTTGATAGCTTCCGGTAGCTTCAATCTTGATCCAGAGGGTGAAGGAGAAGGAGGTAAGATTTAGAGAATCGTCATGCGGGACTTCGACAAAATTCTGATCGATACCAGGAAAAAGGAGAGCTTTGCCGAATTTCCCATTAACCCATTTTACGCCTCCTTTGAGTTCGCCATCAATCCCATTGTCAGAAGAGTCCTGAGCCACCTTACCTGCACCCTGATTAAAAAGCCAGATACCGACGATGTTTTCGGGCTTAATTTCAGCCTGAGTAAGAGAAGTAAATATCAGAGCAAAGCAGATTAAATTCAGAGCCGCCATTGGATAATTATTTGGAATCATTTTCTATCCCCTTTCTAATTGTTAGTAATACATTTAGACATGAACGATTTTAAGAAATAAATGATAGCAACTGATTGACTTCAATGAGATTGGAAAGCATATGGTGTACCTGTTGATTTCCAAGCTGTTGAACCAGCTTAGGTCTTCTGATAGTAACATGATGCAGTATATCGTTCAAATTCATCTGTTTACCGGTCCGAATTAGAGGTTGGATATAAGTGCGGATATAGTCATGCAGCTGCTGTTTAGCCTGTTGATGAATGGAAGGACCTCCAGCAATAGTGGGATATCAGTGACCTGAGCGATAGCCATGTTGAGATACTCTAACCCCTGATAATGCTTCAAATAAAAGTTTTGAGTATCATTGTCTGAGTGCAGTTTTATGCAGACCTTAAGCATCTGGATCTGGATGGTGTGTTGCCTGTTGAGGCTG
This sequence comes from Candidatus Poribacteria bacterium, assembly GCA_012963885.1. Lineage (GTDB taxonomy): Bacteria > Poribacteria > WGA-4E > WGA-4E > UBA9662 > UBA9662. Next base: position 4,469 of record DTUY01000338.1, read on the forward strand.
TAGTTGCTGATGAGAGCAGCACGCACTGCTTGAAATTATGAAGCCTGTACTGATGGTGTTGTCCGTAACAGCGAGCCTTCTTGTGCATGTACCAGTATTCGTCAGTTCCCTGACATCGTCGTGATATGAGGCATTCTGAATTATTATCCCAAGTTAAAAAGGGAAGTCCAACGTGACGCCGAGAAGTTTTTCGGATTTTGCAAGCCGTTTCCCAACTCGCACTCTGAAATCAACTATCTGACCAATAGACTTAGATGAAAGTATAGAAAGGCTATGAAATCAGTTAGATTGGAACGTCTGTCAATTCCTGATTATAGGCAAACAGCGCTGGTGTCCCACCGGTATGCAAGAAAATCACCGTTTGATCGGAAGAAATCTTGCCTTTTCGAATATGATCAATCAAGCCAGCAAAGGCTTTACTAGTATAAACTGGATCGAGAAAAATGCCCTCCATTTGCGCAACAATTTTCAGCGCTTGAATACATTCCGGGGTCAGTACACCGTATGCTTGGCCGATATAAGCATCAGTATTACTGATTTCGTCATCAGCTATCTGGAAATCTAGATTCAAGAGTTTGGCTGCATTGTTAGCTGCCTGCCGAATACGATCAATTTTATCCTCCCAGTAAATTGGTGCTACACCTACTGGTTGTAACTTCATACCCAATGCTTTTGATCCGAGGATTAATCCTGCCTGTGTTCCACCTGCTGATCCAGCATAGATTAGGTCAGCTTCGATTCCCATTTCCTGCTGTTGCTTATGGATTTCAGCTATACACCAAGAGAAAGCAACAGCTGCTAGAGCAGTGGACTGGGGTGCCGCGATTACGTAAGGTCTGAGACCATCCGACCGTAATTTATCCGCTAAAGCATATTTAACGAGATCCAGTTCAGGGCCGAATGGTGCATCGACCAATTCGACGTCCGCACCAGCCAGATGATCCAAAAGTAAATTCCCTTGCACCAGACTCTTGTGGTCACGAGAAAGACGAAGGTAGCATTTCAATCCCAGTTGTGCGGCCACCGCCGCAGCTTGGCGACAGTGGTTCGATTGTGTGGTCGCACCATGTACGATCGTGTCGGCATTCTGATGTATGGCTTCACCAATGGTAAAAGTCAACTGGCGAATCTTATTTCCACCGAAGGCTACTCCTGAACAATCTTCCCGTTTAATATATATTCTTGGCCCACCTAGTGCTTCCGACAGACGCGGACACGGTTCTAATGGGGTAGGATAATGTCCAATATCTACTTGCGGCAACTGTTCAATTCTCTGGCAGAGACCTAATCTAGTCACAATATTGTTTTCTTGGTTCATGGAATCTCTTTACACCTACCCTCTTTTTTTGGTAAATAACTGTACTTTTTAACTTGATATTCTCCAATGCAATTTTAAGCTGATATCGGATTTTATTTTTTCTTTATATTGCTAGCAAGTGCTCTTGACGAACACCAATTTGGTTCAGAGTTTGGAGATCTATTTGATCATATTTTATTTCATGTGGCTTGTGGGCATCGGTACCCAAGGCAAATTTGAGCCCAACCTGTTGGCCCAAGTTTATCAGTTCTTTAAAGAAATTTGGGCTATTTTTCAGGTGACGTGGGTTGAGTTCAAAGGCTACTTGATTTTTAGCTGCTTTGGACAAAACACGCTTGAGTTGATGTCGATCGTAGCTAGCTAGCACAGCCGAATGATTTACATTACGGACCTTGGTTAACAAAAACGGGTGTGGAATAATAGTCGTGTATCCCCAGTCAATCGCTCCTTCAATCATCTGCAGATGATGCTGTGCATACGCGGACGGACTTCTGTCAATCGGGTTTTCCACGTGACTGAGGTGATAGTGATTGGAAGCAACCAAGACAAAATCAAGTTGCTGCGCGGTCTCAATATCAACGGCAATAGTACATTGATCTATTTGTGACGCTTCACAACCTATCTGAACATTGATGGGCGGACAAAGTTTATCTCGAATACTAAAGTTTTCTAATAATTTTTGCTCCCGAGACGGATCTAAATAGTCGATATGATCGGAAATCCCAATGGTTTCAAGCCCAGCTTTTTCTGCCTCTCTGATGATTCGTTCCATTGTCATTTCATCAGATGCGCATTGAGAGAGGGCACTATGAATCTGCATGTTATGAAGTCGCATCAATTTCCCTTTATTCATAAAGGTGGCTGGTTGATTGATCTAAATTAGATTGTGATCACTGAATTCAGATGGCCAAGCGCAAAACACCTATTCATTCTAGGGTAAAGGCAATCGGCAAACAATCTGGTTTTCAGAATCGCAATACCAGAAATGACCGTCCCAGATTGTCATTATATGTGACTCAGTATGAGGGCTGAGAATTTCGATCTTAGTTTGAAGTAACCGAAAATTGTAATTGATCAGCCAGACTCAATCCATTAATAAGCTTTCTACAAAGTTGTGGGCTGTTTCTGCTGCTTCAACTGGAGAAGCCCAATCCACATTTTCTAGTTCTACCACTAAAGGCCCACGGTAATCCGCTTGTTTGAGAAGGTTCATCAGGTCATCAAAAGGCAAGTTTCCTTTGCCAAAAGGGACGGGGTGGTCATCAACCTGATCCCGCAAATGCACCACCCCGATTCGGTTTGCGAAGGTATCAGCAAATTTAAGGATATCTTCGCCTGCAGTTAATAGGTGCCCTGTATCCAGTAAAATCCTAGCTCGTGAATCTAAATCCGGCATGATTAGGCGATAGTCGGAAAGGTTTTCAAGCCGATTGCCGTGATGATTCCCCAGATTGAGTGTGATGTCAGGAATTCTGTTGAGCAGCGTATTTACTCCTTCGATCAGATCTTTCAAGGATTGCTCTGATCGATCACCTCCTTTAGTATTTGCGTTATTCAATTTCAGAGCGCGTGCAAGATGAATATCCCATTCAACCTGTCTCAGGTTATAAGATGGATCGTGTTGGCCAGATTCTCTTTTTCCAGTGATGTTCCGGATATTAAGTCCAGACAATCTGATACCCGCTGAATCCAGCATACGCCGAACCATTGGTACGGAGATATTGGGATCAACCGGCGAACTTCGCGTCCGGGTCCGAAAAAGCTCAATCTGATCAAAGCCCGCCTGTTGGGCAAGTTGAATTGCTTCAGATAAAGAAGCCTCAGGACAGAGAGTGGTACTGAAACTGAGGTACATTATGTTCACTCAATTCCATTCCAGTATTGCCACATATTATCTGGTGTTTCAAACATAATATCATGCGTGTCTTGCCATCTTAACCTGCTGACCGTGGCCATGCGAATCTTTGAACCACAATTTTTGCTGGCGCTGTGCATCATATAATGATGCCAGAAACAGGTTGTACCCGCCGGCCCAAAGATCTCTACCGGTTGTGGCAACGGTTTTGTATAAGCTTCTATTCCATTAAGAATTGAATGTGTCTTAAAGTATTTCGCCGCCATGAGATGTGTGCCCGGCCAAACCGTGAACCCTCCAGACCGATGGACGACATCATTCAGGTTCATGGTGATTCCAAGGGTGAAAGTGCTGACAACTCCTTTAACTGTATAACCGTCCATATGGCCTTTTTCAGGTAGAGACCAATCGTTTTCTCCAGTCGGATAGATCATTTTACAGAACGGATTATTGGCGACCTTCAGTGTTCCTTTACCAACCAGTTCCTCTGCCATGTCGATATGGGGACCATCATGCAGCAGAGACTGGACATCAGGATAATTGGTACAGGGCAGATTTCCTGTTGGCCCTGCATTGATCCACGTTTCTGAATCATTACGGTCGGCATCGATATGTTCCCAGATCACATCGATTGCCCTTTGGATCAATTGATCAGGAACCGTATTATATTTAATGATGTATCCGTTTTTTTCGAAGAATTGCTTATCTTCAGTGGTGAAATAGGGCATACTTTACTATCCTCTTTTTTTTAGATAGAACTAGCAGTTACGACTTTGGTAATGCACGGACTGATCCCGTGGACATACCTCCGTCAACCAGTAGGGTTTGACCTGACACATACTGGCTAGCATCGGAAGCAAGAAACACCACTGCACCGTCCAGATCTTGTGGTTTTCCTAGACGTTTGAGCGGAATTCGATCAACTAGGTATTCGACCCAATCTTGGTCTTCGTAAAGCACTTGGTTTTGGAAGGTTTTGAACCAACCTGGAGCAATACAGTTGACTGTGATACCAAACGGTCCCCAATCGTCAGCTAAACTCATGGTAAGTTGTTTCGTCCCACCGCGACTGGCGCAATATGGAGCTAGTCCTGCATAACCAAAAACAGATGTTAACGAACCGATGTTGATAATTCGGCCGTAGTTGCGGAGAATCATATGTTTGGCTACCGCTTGAGATACGAAAAACGTTCCCTTTAGATTGGTGTCTACCACGGTATCCCAGTCGTCCCAAGTAATTTCCATCGATGGTTTACGAATGTTACAACCGGCGTTATTGACAAGGATATCGATTTTTTTATAGTGTTTCACTGCGGCTTGAGCCATATTTTGAATGCTGTCGTAATCCCTGACATCGAGTTCAAGGGGGAGAACTTTTCTCCCCAGGTCTTCGAGCTCCTTTTTGAAATCGTGCAGTGAATCCGCATTTCGGCTGGTGATGACCAAATCAGCACCGGCTTTGGCCAATGCCCGACCCATGTACTGACCAAGTCCGCGACTTGTACCGGTTACTATCACAACTTTACCTGATAAATCGAAGAAATTGTTTGCCATTACTGTCTTACCTCGTCTTTAAGTTCAAAACTCAAGTGCAGAATATGAATCATTGGTAGTTTCAGGTTATGGGTTCAAAATCACCTTCACCAACCCTTTTTCCTTATCGTACAATCTTTGAAACCATTTAGCTCCTTCAGTCAGTGAAACTTCTGCGCTCAATATTGCATCAACATTAATCTCACCTCGTTCGATCATCTCAAGAGCGGCCGGATATTCACCGCAAATGGCACAGCTTCCTTGCAACCGAAGTTGTTGGGTGACAACCTTTTGTAGTGGCAGGTTAACGTTTGGTGTCAGGTTGCCAACCAGTGTGATCGTTCCACCACGACGTACGCTATCGATAGCTGTTTGAACCGTTGGGTCAATACCGACAGCTTCAAAGGCGACATCTGCGCCTCGTCCATGTGTTAGTTCTTTAATCTTTTCTGGCACATCATCACCAGCTTTGATACCTAGATCCGCCCCCAGTTGGCCAGCTAACTCTAATCGTTCTGGTTCCAGGTCAACAACGATAATCTTTCCACAGCCAGCGGCTCGAAGCGCCTGTACGATAAATGAACCAATCATTCCCACTCCCACCACCACGGCGGAATCGTTGACAGATATTGGGGTGAGTCCAACTGCATGTAGTGCTACTGCAACTGGTTCGACCATAGCGGCTTGAGTAAAGGAAACTGTGTCAGGGATTTTGTACAGAACATGCTGCGGTATGGCAACGTATTCGGCAAAAGCACCATGGCGGCAGTATTCTCCTGGAGAGACGCCCAGCACTATCCTGCCCTCACTCAGGTTGTATAAACCTTTTCGTGTGTACCAGTCTTCCAATTTATAGATGGTTGAATCGAAAGTTACTCTATCACCAATACGCCAATTCTTCACTTCACATCCAATCTCCGCAATCACACCAGATGCCTCGTGCCCCATGATCAGAGGCGGAATACGACGGCCACTACTGCCATCAATTCCATGAACATCGCTACCACAAATACCGCAGGCTTTTACCTGAATCAGAACTTCGCCTGGCTCATATTTCGGTTTCGGAACGTCTTTGTAGACAAGTGCATTGTAATCTTCTAATACTAGAGCTTTCACTTGTTTCTCCTATCGATTCGAATGTTCAACGCAAACAATGGACAAATCTTTACTTTCAGCATCAGGTAAATACACAAAAATCTCTTTCCCACACGTTGGTTTACCTTTGCTATATTGCTTCGGACTTTATTTTACACTAAATAGAGCGATATCTTTAAAAAATAATCTTGAAGCTATCTAAATTAGTCATTATGATGTGTGTTGATAGCTTGTGAAATAGATACAGTATTTAAACTGGGAGTCGTATTAACCGCATGATCAGCAAAGGTAGAGATCAACATCTGGGGTTAACTTGGCGGATCTTATTTATTGTTGTGTTGATTGCTCCTGTTAACTGCTATTTCCTAATTCAGATGGAGTTGGTACGCTATACTTTCCCGACTTGGGTTGTTCCTCTTTCAAATGTCGTTTTTATCTTGGTGGTAATTATAATTATCAATCTCCTCCTGAGTTGGATTTGGCCGAGATCCGTGTTGCGTGCCGATGAACTCATCGTGCTCTATGTGATGTTGAGCTTGACTACTACCATGGCAGGTTGTGACATGTTGCAAGCGGTATTGTCGGTCTTGGGACACGGATTTTGGTTCGCCACCGAAGAGAACGAGTGGAAAGAGCTGTTCTGGGATCATCTTCCTAGATGGCTGACCGTTTCTGATAGAAGCGTTTTATACGGGTATTATACCGGTGATTCCAGTCTCTATTTGTCACATCATCTGAAAGTTTGGATTCCTGTCTTGCTCGGCTGGCTGTTTCTATTTTTTATGTTGGCCATAATCTTTCTCTGTTTGAATACGATTCTACGTCGTCAGTGGGCGGATCGGGAACGACTGACATTTCCTATCATTCAACTGCCACTGGAGATGACCAACTCCACCGCCGTTTTCTTCGGAAATAAGCGGATGTGGTTGGGAGTAGGTATCGCTAGCGGTATCAGTTTGCTTAACGGACTTAGTGTCATATATCCATCACTGCCTTCCCTCCCGATTACGCGGCGTTTCTTTACCTTTAATGAACCACCATTGAGTCTCTATGGCGGCGCTATCGTTGCTTTTTATCCTTTCGCTATTGGGATCATGTTTCTGATGCCTTTGGACGTACTATTTTCTACGGCACTGTTCTATTTTCTGTATCGAAATGAGGTTGCATTGGCTGAAGCTATAGGGTGGCGTGGCCTGCCTAAATTTCCCTATTGGGATCAACAAGCCTTTGGTGCCTTTGTGGGGCTGTGCGTTTTCTTCGTCTGGATTGGGAAGCACCACTTTAAACAGGTACTGGCAAGTGCCCTGGGACGACCGGCAGAAATTGATGACATGGATCAACCAATACGGTATCGGACGGCTGTCTGGGGGCTTTTTGGGGGACTGTTTCTGTTTGCTTTCGCCCTGTATAGAGCGGGAATGACGTTTTGGATAGCCGTTACCTTCACCTTCCTTTTTTTGATTACTCCGATCATTACTACCCGCATCCGTGCTGAGTCCGGTATCTTTGTGCATGCCTATCACTGGTTGGCACCGCGGTACATACTAGGGACGATTCTGGGTACTCGACGGCTTGGTCCGCAAAACTTAACCATTTTATCTGTTTGCTTTTTCAACCGAGACTATCGGCCACAACAGATGCCGCATCAATTGGAGGCTTTTAAAATTGCTGAGACCACTGGTATTAATCACAGAAGGATGATGTGGGCTATTCTGATCTCCACTGCTCTTGGTATTCTTGTTGCTTTTTGGGTACAACTTCATCTGTACTATCAGAAAGGTGCCAACTCTGGGTATTATGGTCCTTGGGCACTTGGATATGGACGGGAATATTTTAGGCGGCTGACAAACTGGATTTCTTATCCGACCAACACCGATTGGATCAGCGTCTTGTTTATGGGAGTAGGATTTTCTATCATGATGGTGTTGACATACTTGCGTGTCAAATTTTTTTGGTTGCCTTTGCATCCGTTGGGTTACGTGATGGCCAGCAACCAGGAGATGTCAGATCTTTGGGCGCCAATTTGTATTTGTCTAGTATTGAAGTGGACGATTCTCCGGCACGGCGGGATCAGAAGCTATCGACGTGCGGTTCCATTCTTTTTGGGGCTGGTGTTGGGTGACTATCTGATGGGCAGTGTCTGGAGTCTTTTAAGTGTCCTGTTGAATACAGATATGTATCAATTTTATCCATAAAGACCTATGACATAAACCAAGGCAGGGATGGTTCGCCATGGAAAGGTACGATCGAAAAAATCGGAGTAAGTTATTGTAATTATTGATAAAATATCTGATAATATTTGACGCATCTTCGTGCTTGGGATTTTATTGAAGTAATGACTATTTAGATCTAGAAAATGATGATTAGGCAGCTACACCATTTGCCACGTGCTCTAATCTACAATCAACTGCTGAATGGGATTTCCTAAGTTTTCCCGATCAAGAAGGAATTGGGGGTCTTCAGGTGAACCATCCGTCTGTATGTACCGGTGAAATAGGCGAGCAAATTGATGTCGCCACTAGCTGGACATGAAACGAAAAAATCTGTTTCTGAGAAACAAAGGGGGAAATTATTACCCGTTATTTGTTTCCGTCAATGAGCAGGTTGACCTGTCGGCCTTGGCCGGAATTGAGCTCGGCTTCTTCAGATCGACTGAAATGATTTTTGGATGTTTAGCTTGGTATTGTTAGCATCTTGCTAATGCAAAAAGCAGAGAAGTTAAAATGCTTATTGATGTAGATGTACATACAGCGGAATCAACTAGGTGCCGTCCTTTGATAAATACGGATACACTTTCAATAGACAAGGCCAATATGGAAAAGTTTCTGGCTGTAACCGGTCATAGCTTTGAGGTAATTGATATACCTGTTCGTTGAAGCGAGGAAGCAATTGAATGTTGGTAGGAACTATTTTACCTGAACTCCTGAAATTGGGCTTGGACCAGTCAGAATCAGAAAAGATCTTTGCCCAAATACGCCAGTTACCGACTGATCTGCCGAGCGATCAGCGTTGGCGTCATATCTCCAAAAAAGTCTTGAACAAAAACCATCCAATTAAAGTGCATAGGTATTTACATCATTATATCTATCAAGATTGGAATACCGATGAAAGTCCTATACCCGTTTGGACACCAGGGAAAAATGACATCAAAAACAGTAATATCTACCGCTTGATGCAGGAAAAAAATATCAGTTCATACAACAGTTTATACAACTGGTCAATAACTGATAAACCCTCTTTCTGGCGTAAAATGATAGATCTTTTAAATATCCAGTTTAAGAAACCTTATAGTGAAATCGTGGATTTAAAAGATGGTGTGACATCACCAAACTGGCTCAGTTCCGCTGAACTGAATATTGTTGATTCTTGTTTCCGCGCGGCGGATGACGCGCAGGCTGTTGTCTTTCAACCGGAAGGCGACAAAGTTTCCGCAATCAGCTACAGAGAACTGGAATTGTTGGTCAATCGCATTGCTAACAGTTTGATCAAAGAGGATATCAAAAAGGGAGATTATGTTGGGATTGATATGCCAATGACACTAGAGTCAGTGGCGATTTATTTAGCTTGTCTCAAAGTTGGAGCAGTGGTAGTCACAATTGCTGATAGTTTCGCTGTCGAAGAGATTAAAGTCCGCCTGCAAATCGCCGATGTCTCTCTGGTTTTGACTCAGGATTATTTATTGTGGGCAGGTAAAAGATTACCCCTTTATGCTCGAGTTAAAGAAGCCTACCTTGGTTGTGTAATTGTGATCCGTACGGGTGATGCAGATATTGGCTTAAGAGATCAGGACTTGGTGTGGGAAACTTTTTTATCTGAAAACGATCAGTTTGAGTCGGTCACCTGTTCCCCCTCAGATTACTGTACAATCCTTTTCTCGTCTGGTACAACGGGTGTCCCGAAAGCAATCCCATGGACACATACCACAGCCATCAAAGCTGCCAGTGATGCCTATTTGCACCATGATGTCAAAGAAGGAGAGTGCCTGTGCTGGCCAACAAATCTAGGTTGGATGATGGGCCCTTGGCTGGTTTTTGCTTCTCTGATCAATCAATCAAGTATGGCGCTTTATTATGGCACGCCAACTACAAACGAATTCTCCCAATTTGTAGGTCAGGTGGAAGTCAATATGCTGGGACTAGTGCCAAGCCTAGTCTCACATTGGCGGGCTATCGATTGTATTCGTCAACATGACTGGTCAAAAATAAAAGTTTTGAGTTCTACTGGTGAATGTTCCAATCCAGAGGATATGTTTTACTTGATGGCGATGGTCGATTACAAACCGATCATAGAATATTGTGGCGGAACTGAGATTGGAGGAGGTTATATTACTGGCAGTGTAGTTCAGCCTACTGTACCGGCCTGCTTTTCTACACCAGCTTTGGGTAGCGAGCTGGTCATTCTTGACGCAAACCATGAGCCAGTTGATAATGGTGAAGTTTTCCTGTTACCTCCTGCCATGGGATTATCGACAGAACTTCTGAATCAAGATCACCATCAGGTTTATTATGGTCATATTCCTCCTTATCAGAACCGAATCTGTCGGCGCCACGGCGATCAAATGGAGCGGTTGCCCGGCAACTATTTTCGTGCACACGGCAGATTCGATGATTCCATGAACTTGAGTGGAATAAAGGTCAGTTCCAACCAGATTGAAGGCGTACTTAACCGGCTCGATTTTGTCAAAGAATCAGCCGCAGTAGCCGTTGCCCCCAAAGGTGGTGGTCCTAGTAACCTAATCATTTATGTAGTTGCCCGTGACGGCTGTCAACTAAAGCCAACCGAAATGCAACTGGTTATGCAGGAAGCGATTCGACGAAACCTGAATCCTCTATTTAAGATAAGTGATCTACGCTTGGTTGAATTCTTGCCAAGAACCGCTTCAAACAAAGTCATGCGCCGCCAGCTTCGTCAGGACTATGTTTAGCTTAGTGTTGGAGGAAATATGAGTTCTGTGGTTCCAAAAGTGGTGATTGTAAAAGCGATACGCACGGCAATTGGCAGTTTTGGCGGTTCATTGAAAGAACTGGAAGCCAGTCAACTGGGCGCGATTCTGATTGATCATATCATTAAGACCAGCGATCTGGAAAAAGATTTGATCAGCGAAGTCATCATGGGTCAGGTCTATACAGCTGGGTGCGGTTTGAATCCAGCTCGGATTGCCAGCATCAAGGCAGGATTACCGTATAGCGTACCGGCTACCACGGTGAATCAGGTCTGTGGTTCCGGCCTGAAGTCGATCATCATGGGTACCGAAAGCATCTTAGCTGACGAATCTAAGGTAGTGATTGCCGGCGGGATGGAGAGTATGAGTCAGACACCATTTTTAGTGTCAGGTCAACGATGGGGACACAAAATGGGACATCTACAAATGACGGATTCAATCATCAAAGATGGGTTATCGGATCCTTTCCATCATTGCCATATGGGGATTACGGCCGAAAACTTAGCCCATCAATATAAACTGTCACGTCAGGAGCAGGACGAATTTGCTTGCTACAGCCAGCAAAAATATCAGCAGGCCTTGAGAGCTGGTCTGTTCACTAATGAGATTGTACCGATTGAGATACCTCGGAAGAAGAATGCGTCTGTCGTATTTGATCGGGATGAGCATCCACGGGCTGGTGTCTCGATTGATTCCTTAGCTAGGTTAAAACCCAGTTTTCAGGATGATGGTACCGTTACCGCCGGAAATTCGTCGGGAATCAATGACGGCGCCTCGGCAGTACTGATGATGACGGAAGATAAGGCTAAGCAGTTGGGACTGGAAATCATGTCTGCTGTCAAAGCGTACGCGACTGTTGGTGTTGATCCGAAATACATGGGTATTGGTCCGGTTTATGCTATTCGCCAGTTGTTGACTAAAGTAGGTTCACAACTGGATAAGATGGATCTATTTGAGTTAAACGAAGCCTTCGCTGCCCAATCTTTAGCTGTCATCAAAGAATTGGGTTTGGATTGGAGTAAGGTCAACCTCAATGGCGGGGCCATCGCTTTGGGGCATCCGTTAGGTGCCAGCGGCGCCAGAATCACTACCACCTTGCTGCATCTAATGAAAGACAGAAATCTCAGACTTGGTATTTCATCCCTGTGTATCGGTGGAGGTATGGGAATTGCTGTTTTATTTGAAAGATCTTAATGATTTAGGCGGAGTATTTGTTTTCAAAAAGATGGTCGTTGAATGGCATGATATAGGCCTATGGTTAAGATAATAGTATAATCTCTTCCACAATAAGGAACGTTCTATCTCGTATTGATTTGAACTTGACAAAATGTATCGGATGAGACCAAACCGGGTAGTGACAAAGAGATGGCAGGGAGAAGGAACTGTCCAGTTTCATTAAGCTAAGATAGGCAGATCTGCCTACCCAGTACACTATTGTCAAAACGATTGGTGGGAAAGATCTCAGCGGTCAGTGGATACTTGCAATGAACATTCCATCTTTAGCCATCGATAACTAAGATCCGGTTTCCCAAATGGTTAACCCCTATCGAATCGATATATTGAACACAGTTATGAGATTGAAACCTTTAAGTTTAGTTCTGCTATTGATCTGCTTACAGGCGACTGCCGACACGTCCATTTTTATTATTACCGGGGTGGTGATTGATCAGGATAATTCAGGGGCAAATCAGATCAAGGTTTATGTTGTAAATAAGACCAAAACCGGTACGGCCACACCCAAGTGGACGCATACGGTAACAGATAGCAACGGCAGGTATCAAGTCCTGCTGATGAAGATGGAAAACCAGCTAAAAGTGGCTAGCAACGGTGATGAATTTCTGGTGGCAATTATCGATAAAAATAACGTGGTGGTAGCCCGTCAGAGTCACATTGTGACTGAGAAGGAAATAAATTCGAAACACGCAATGATTGACGTTAGAATTCCTACCCCACCAGTGGCCGTGCAGCAAACGGTTATCATGGATGAGGACACAACCAAATTGATTACCTTAATTGCCGAGAGTCGTGAGGAAGGGCAACTGACTTACCGAATAGTTCGTCCGCCCAAACATGGTAACCTTTCGCCGGTTAGTCAGGCTGATTTTGCTTATACACCCAATCAAGATTATCATGGCCCAGATTCTTTTGTTTTTAATGCCAGCGACGGTGTAGCGGATAGTAGGGCAGTGACAGTTACCCTGACGGTCAATGCTATTAACGATGCGCCAGTTGCCATAGGTCAATCAGTTACCACTACTGAAGATACTCCTGTAACCATTCATCTGGCAGTAACTGATTTGGAAGGGGGGGCTTTTGCCTATTCGATTGTCTCACCACCTGAGAACGGCCATTTGTCAGGACAGATGCCGAACCCAACATATATTTCGGATCCCAACTTTGATGGTACAGACACCTTTACTTTCAAAGTCAATGACGGAACCAATGATAGCCAGGTTGCCACTGTGACTATCACTGTTGATTCGATTAATGATAGCCCGGTTGCTGTTGATCAAATTGTTGCCATAAATGAGAACAGATCGCAAAAGATTACTTTATTCGCTTACGATAGTGATCATGATGAGCTAACATACCAGATTGTCAAACAGCCAAGCCACGGCAGAGTGTTTGCTGTTGATGATGCTAATGTAACCTACATACCTAATTTGGACTTTGATGGTATAGACACCTTTACTTTTAAAGTCAATGACGGAGCTAGTCACAGTCAGATCGCGACTGTAACTCTGGTGGTGGAGAAACAGATTCCGTTGATTGCTTTTTGGGTGGATATGCGGCAAGATACACGGACGGTGAAAGTGGGTGGAGCAATCAGTTTTGACTTGTTGGTTCGAGGTGAAAAAGGTTTTCAAGAAACAGTTGATCTTTCGATTGACTTGTCCACGCTGCCGGTTGATATCAAGGTGGTACCCGAAAGGCAAAGTGTAAGTCCCGGTAGCTCATCCCAGACGGTGATCCTGACCCTGATGACGAAAAATTCAACACCGGTGGGGCAATACAAAATCAGTGTCGTCTTGGAAAGTGCCAGTGATTCCAAAACAGTTGAGTTGGTATTGTACGTGGAAGCGGAAGTCGAATTGGCAGGTGATGCTAACGGAGATCATCAGGTTGATATTCTCGATCTCGTACTGGTAGCGGGTAGTTTTGGTTTGGTGGGAGAGAGCCTGCCTCAGGATGTGAATCAGGACGGCTGGATAGATATCCTTGACCTGGTGATGGTCGCCATTGACTTTGGTCAAATTACTGCCGCGCCAAAACTGTTGTCTGGGGAACTAAATTTCACTGCCCAACAGAGACGGAGTATCCAATCAGCTATAGTTGGATTGGAACACATGTCAGTCAGATCTAAAGCAGAAGAGGTCGCATTAAATGTCCTGAGAGCTGTTCTACCCGAGAGATTGCCAACTGAAACGCAATTGCTGCCCAATTATCCCAATCCCTTCAATCCTGAAACGTGGATACCTTTTGAGTTAGCTGAGGATGCCGAGGTCTTGATAAAGATCTTCGATGCTTCAGGGCAAGTTGTCAGACAAATTGGTCTTGGATATCTTAATGCCGGTTCATACGCGTCAAGAAGGCGTGCCGCTTATTGGAATGGCCGTTCAGACTTGGGCCAGTGCGCATCGAGTGGTGTTTACTTCTGTTGGATTTCGGCTGGTCGTTTTTCCTCTATTAGGAAAATGGTTATACTGAAATGATAATTGTTGATTTCTAACCGTCTGAAGGTTGGCTTTTCGGCAAAATCTATTAGCTTAAACAGTTTAAGGGGGAAATTGTGCCGAAACTTTTGTTTAGCCTCGTCGCACTTGTTGTTTTAGCAATTACGTTAACAGCATCCGCATTGACGACAGTTTTGATAGATCCAGTTACAGTAGCGTTGCCGGAGGTTGGTCAGCAACTGGAGATACAGGTTAAAATCTCTGGTGGTAGAAGTATAGCCGGCTACCAATTAACGTTAATTTATGACCAGACTGTACTAACATATGTCAATATCAAGATTGGTGACTACCTGCCACCGGACGCATTTTTGGTTCCTCCAGTATCCTCTCCTGGTTCAGTAATGGTTGGTGCCGTAGCTATTAGTGGTGTAGCCAGGAAGACAGATGGCACCTTGGCTCTAGCAACTTTCAAAGTATTAGCTAAAAAAGATTCAACTATTCAACTATCGGAAGTCAGACTGTCCAACCGTGAGGCACAGGAGATTCCTGCTACCACCCAAAACGGAAGTGTGTTAAGGAATGGAGGTTTGTTGGCCGATCCCTTAGATTTGGAAGCTACAAAAGATCCTTTGAATACTGACAATTTAGGCAACGCGGATTTGGAGTCTTTGGACGAGCCATTGGATTTGACCAATGCCGCGATTGTCTCAGTTGAACCTGCCGAAATTGGTCTGCCGGAAGTTGGTCAACAGGTGCGGATTCGGATTAAGATTGCTGGCGGTAGGGAGGTGGCTGGATACCAATTGATGCTGGCGTATGACAAAACTGTTCTAGAATATATTGACATCAAGAATGGTGACTATCTACCAGAAGATTTTGCTAAGGTTTTTGAAGTAGAACCGGTAGTTTCTCCTGGATCGGTACTCTACGGTGTTGCTGCTATTGGCAATGTAGCTAAAGTTGCGGACGGGACGCTGGCTACGGCGACTTTCAAAGTTCTATCCAGAAAAGATTCGGCCATCAGGCTATCAGACGTTCTTTTGTCCGATGGCAATGCACAACAAATTGCGGTTACTACTCAGGGTAGTCAAATTACTGGTAAAGTTGCGCCCAGAAAACCGGTGATTACCCGGCGAGCCGATGGGGGAAAATCGCTAAATATCAATGCTACCATCACAGCTGATGGCGAACCGGTGACCGCACTGACATCTATCTACCAGGATCAAGCCGGAATCATCGCTGAAGCAGGAACTTTAATCGAGTATCAGGTTAAATTTTCTCGGTTGAGCGTTTTGAAGTCTGGTGGTGTTTACGTTCATACTGCTGATGGTGCTGTTCTGGGGCCGACTGCTGTGGTACAAGGTATGCGTCATCAAGAAGCAACTACAAGCGGGTGGTCACATCAGCAAATTGGACTTGATCCGATCGCCCGCAAGAAAATTGTGGCTATCACGGTAGGTACCAAGGTGGAGTCAGCGCCAAAAGGTCTGTTCAGCATGCTGGTGGATAACATCCAGCTAACTGACGGCGACACGATTATCAAACCGATATGGTTGTCTGTCGATTGGGCTACCGAGGCAGTAAACGGTAAGATCTACGGTAAACTGATGGGTGTAGATCGACTCAATCTGGGGATAGCCAATGATGAAGTGGCCGTTTATCCTCAAGGCAAGATGCTGACTAGCTGGGGATGGGCTAAATCCCATCGGTAAACTCTGCCAGCTTGATTCATAGATGTCCATATAGAAGGCGTCAGCGTATACCGTATGAACTTGCTCTTCTATCAGGTTTTTTGTTCGGAAATTTTCTGCTGGGATTAGCACCATCTGTGTTTCTGAAATTCGATCTGGTTCTAAAATCTCACCTAAATTGTCTTTCTCAAACGGCTCTTGTTTTTTTTGATACTAGTTTTTTTCAGAAGGGCCAAACGCTCTTATTTCTGTAATGGATCCACTATGCTCTGTTTTGTGGGATTCGCCGAGGTAATTAATCCTGATGATATCAGTTTGTCGAATAATACCAAATCTGTGTTTGCCACTGTTTAACACGCCCTCCTTGAGATGTTACTCTACATCCCCAAAAACGGGTACCATTCCATTGGGGATGTCATCAAGAGGTGGGCCAACAATCGGATCTTTTAGCTTGATGCCAATGGCTTCCGGATTTTCTTAATGCAGTGGTGCCCCGTGATTGTAGACGAAACGTCTGGTCAGTTGGCATGCTATGATGGATTGTTTCGGTGCCATCAAACGCATGGTGATGACTACAGGACCAAAGAACCGACCAGCGGGAATGGGTTTCTGGGTTTGACATATTATGTTAGTATGGTAATGGGTTGTTTTGGAATTTAGCAGTTTTTCATTTTATCGGAAGTTGACTTCTACATCAAAATGAAGTCTCTTGGTCCGCAGATTGCATTGGCATTCCGATTTTCCAGAGTATACTTTATTATTATCGAGTTGTTGAAGATGTCTTGAGATTGACTGAGAGCTAACGTCAAATGAAGAAACGAATAGAGTGTCGAGTCAAAATCTGTGGGACAACTAGCACCGCAGGCGCTATGATCGCTGCTGAGCTGGGGGCTGACTTCTCTGGCATTGTAGTGGAGGTTCCATTTTCTGAGCGGTCTGTTTCAATCGAACAGGCGGCGGAGATAACTCGACAGACGCCAATCCCTACAGTTTTACTGTTTTTTAATCGGTCGACTGATTGGATTATTGGAGCTGTTAGCAGCATCAGTCCATTTGCGATTCAGTTACTCGGGCATGAGCCTACTGATCAGTTGAAGATGCTGAAGGATTCGTTACAATGCCAAGTATGGAATTCAATGTTTCTGCCAGTTAATAGTGGTCAAGAGATTGATTTGGAGGATATGATAGTCGATCTTGAAAACTATATCACTGCTGGTGCAGATGCCATATTATTCGATTCAGTAGAGTCCAGTGGTGACAAAGTAAGATTCGGTGGCACCGGTAAGGTGAGTAACTGGGATATTGCTGGAAAACTAATTCAAGCGTGTACGGTTCCAACGTTCTTGTCGGGAGGAATTCGGCCAGGGAATGTAAAGGTGGCCATTGAAAAAGTTCGACCAGATGGGATAGATCTATGTTCGGGTGTGGAATCTAAAAAGGGAAAACGGGATCGGTACAAAGTGATAGAATTGATGCGAAATCTTCAATTGGTGTCCAGTAAATAAATGTGAATAGTGCGATCACGGTATCGTGAGAACGCTGGGTGCGACTTAATATATGTAGCATTTTTTCGTATCCACTGTCGTAACCGCTGATCAGAATCGAAAATGTTAAAATCTTCAACATCCACTAAAAACCAGGTTCGTCTACTGTTTAATCTGATTTCTCGCTCAAATCCTTCCAAATCATTCATCATCTCCTTGATATAAGTGGATCTTGCTTTCGGCACATAGTATTCTCCCATCTGTGGAACCGACAAGACAATTCTATCGTTTTCCTGAAACTTGGATTCAATCGTTTCAAATGCTTCTTTCCATTTTGACCGGCCTCCATTTTCCAACCGAAAATAGATATAATTCTGCGAAAGCATTACCGTAACAATCACTGCTGGCAGTATGCACCGAATTGGAAGTGAAATTTGACGTAAAGACCATATTCGCTCACAGATCGAGGCCGCAAGTAGCAAATAGGCTGGCACTGTGAAAAAAAGATAATAACCGGCTACATTTAGCAGTTGGGAAAAACCTAAGAATAGGATCAATGGAACGCCGGCATAGCAAAGCAAGAATGCTTGGGGGCGCCTAATTGGTCTAATAACTGTTTCCGATAGCGCCGCAATTGTTACAGGGATGCTCAAGCCGTAGACCAATGTAGAGATGATATACAGTGGACTCCGTTTCCATTCGTTTAAGCCCCATCCAGAAAACAGGTAAGTTTGAAATCTGGGGAGAGCCAGCAAAACTAGTGGTAACCCTAATGGTACAAAGAAAATTAGTAAAAGTAGGCAATAACGACGGTTGAAAGATGTTTTTCCGCTAAGCCAGAGACCAACGGAATATACGGCTAAAGACGGGATCAGCATGGCGGACAACGTATGAGAGGCTATTAGCAGAATTGATGATGCTAATGCAATAAACATCAATCTCGATCGGTTCTGCTCGATAGCTAGATAGAAAAACCAGGTTGCCAGGAGAGCGAAAAAAAGCGTGAATACGTAAGCTCGAGCGTTCTGTGACCAGTAAACGTGCCAGTTTAAAGTTGCTAGAAAGAGTGCCGATAGAATTCCAACATGTTTATTGATCAAGGATTTACCCATTGAGTAAATTAATAAAATTGATGCTATTCCCACTAAAGCTGGAATAACTCGCGTACCAAACTCACTTAAGCCAAAAAAGGAGATTGACAGGCGAACCGCGGCATACGGTATAGGGTTAATTTGGAACTGTTTAAGTGAAAAATCCTGTGCGTTTAATACAGTAAGAACTTCGTCCACCCAGAAACTCCACCTTTCTAGGTAGGCAAACCTCAGTATTCCACCAAAGAGGGTGACTGCAGATAGGATTAAAATTTCTTTTTTGCGTTGATCTATCTTGTTCACCGGCGTTTTGCGAGTTTTTGTAGCAGGCATTTGATGAAAGATTAAGCGGTTCGATAGGAGTACTTAATAAATCATTATGATGTATTCTACTATATTTTTAAAGTGACCTTCTAGTTTCATAGTGTAATAATCCACTCTATGACCGGCGATGTCGTATCTTTCTGACCTTGGACAATAAAGATACGACATCGCCGGTCATAGAGTGGCACGCCTGTTGCGAAAATATTTAGCTAGTCTAATATACAAAATTTCACCTTTTCCAATTTTAATGGAGGAACACCAAATGTCAGTACCGAATTCGCAGTCAGAAACAAAACTTCGTCAGTTTGTCAAAATAGCAAGTCTCTCATTATTAATTCTAAGTATCATTAGCATTCTCCCACTATCTGCTAATGCAGATAGTCATCAAGTCAAAATTGGTATCTTGCACTCTCTAAGTGGAACAATGGCAATTTCTGAGACCTCTCTCAGGGATGTGGTTTTAATGGCGGTAGAAGAGATTAATTCCTCTGGCGGTGTGCTGGGGAAACAGATAGCGACTGTGGTGGTTGATCCAGCCTCTGACTGGCCACTGTTCGCCGACAAAGCAAAACAATTGTTAACCCGAGATAAAGTTGCCGTTACTTTTGGATGTTGGACCTCTGTCAGTCGTAAATCCTGCTTGCCGGTATTTGAGGAATACAATGGTCTGCTTTTCTATCCCGTTCAATATGAGGGTGAGGAGCAGTCGTTAAACGTTTTCTATACTGCAGCATCTCCCAACCAGCAGTTAGTCCCAGCCGCCGAATACATGATGGAAGAGTATGAAATGGAAAAATTCTATCTTCTCGGTACGGATTATGTTTTTCCTCGGACTGCCAACAAAGTGCTGAAAGCTTTCTTGAAATCCAAAGGTGTGCCGGACGAGAATGTAGAAGAAGTATATACGCCATTCCATCATCAAGATTACCAAACTATCGTTTCCCAGATCAAAGAATTTGCTGCTGAAGGTAACGCCTGTGTTTTGTCCACCATCAATGGAGATAGTAATGTTCCTTTCTACAAAGAATTTGCCAATCAAGAGCTTACCTCGTCGGATTGTCCAATTATGGCTTTCTCTGTAGCAGAAGATGAATTGCGTGCTATGGACGTTCCTCCTTTGGTCGGGCATTTGGCTTGCTGGAACTATTACCAGAGTATCGATACGCCGGCGAACAATGGTTTTGTCAAAGCCTTCAAAGCTTTTTGTCAAAAAACAGGGTTGCCTGGCGGTTCTGATCGTGTAACTGACGATCCAATTGAAGCTGCGTACTTTGGTGTCTATGTTTGGAAAGCGGCAGTTGAGAAGGCAGGCTCTTTTGAGGTTGACAAGGTACGTGAAGCGGTTTATGGTCTTGATTTCGACGCACCAGGCGGCAAGAAGAAGATGCATGAAAATAATCAACACACGCTCAAGCCTGTTTATGTTGGTGAGATACTAGCAGATGGCCAGTTTGAGATTGTTTGGCAGTCGGAAGGATTAGTCAGTCCTGATTCGTATAGTAGCTATCTGCATCCTGATGGAGATTATCCTGCTCCTACACCTACCGCAAAATTTAAAGAACTGTCAGCCAAGTCAGATCGCTGGAAAAAATAGGTTGTTGACAACGGTTACTTATTTTTGATAACCCCTCATATTAGAGAGGTCTCTATACAAATGCCTGTTCCTTGAAGATCCTGAGGACGGGCATTTTCCGTTTAAGTTTTTCCTCAGTTAGAAGTTAGGATCTTCGATACTTTCCTATGAGCATATTGACCGGCTATTTTGCCTTTGTTATACCTAGATGCCGTTTTTTTCTTTGGCTAATTTTTGTGACTTTGACTGTGTTTTTTGTACCCTCACGTTCTGAGGCAAACGAAGCTGAAATCAGAGATCTTCTCATTCAATTTGGCGACAAAAAATCTTCAGTGAGAAAGTCGGCTTTAATTGGCTTAGCAGAATACGAAGACGAACGTCTGGTATCTTTATTAGATGCATATAAATTGCGTCAACTCTTCATGTGGAATAACGAACAGATTGTTCTGTGCAAAGAGGTTCAAGACGGCGTTGCATATTTGCAAGATCCGTTAACAGGTAAAAAGTTACAAGATCTGTCAAATAATCGGCAGTATCAGGTTCCGATAACGGATTTAAAGGCGATTCGCCCTGCTAGGCCGGAGCGAAACTTAGCCGAAAATGTTAAGTCTTTACTGAAACTCTTTTCCTCAAATTTTGACGCCCGTTTTTCAGGCGTCAAAAAGTGTGGTGAAACCAGAACCATTAAAGCTTTGGGTCAGTTAAATGATTTAGCTCTCAGAAAGTTGGAGAGTCTATCAAAAGAAGATGCCGACAAAAAAATCCGGCGTGTTGCTCAGGAGAGTGCGTTGCTGATTCAAATCCATCAAACTCCCTTGAAAATGGATCTAGGAAGACATCTTGCCATCGTACAGCAATTGGGTTTAACAAAGAGCATGAGGGTACAGAAATATCTAGAAAGAACGCTAAAAACCATTGAAAAAGAAAAAGATACCGACCCACAGGCTCAAAAAACATACGGGAAGGCAATTAGGAAAATCGAAACATATCAAGGTCGTATTGCATTCCTATCCAATCTTTTTCAAGGAATATCTCTCAGTTCAGTATTGATCTTGATGGCTTTAGGGTTAGCGGTTACTTTCGGATTGATGGGCGTTATTAATATGGCTCATGGTGAGTTAATGATGATTGGTGCTTATACAACCTTTGAAATGCAAAAATTATTCAATCACACAATAGAAGATTCTAACAACTGGTATTATGTCTTTGCACTTCCTGCATCCTTTCTAGTGGCGGCATTCGTCGGTTTTTTAATCGAGATTTTAGTAGTTCGTCATCTGTATAAACGTCCGCTGGAATCCTTACTTGCTACTTGGGGAATTGGCTTGATCCTGATTCAAGCCGTTCGCCTGAGATACGGTGATAATATTGGTGTCAACGCGCCAACTTGGGGGCGAGGTGGTATTGAGGTGATTCAGGACTTTGTCTTACCTTATGGCCGCTGTTTCATTATTGTTCTATGTACTTTAAGTGTTCTTTCTATCTATTACCTTATGCGTTACACGGAACTTGGTTTAAAGATGCGTGCCACCATGCAGAACCGCGATATGGCAAGTAGTTTAGGTGTGAATACTAATTTTGTTGACCGATATACATTTGCCTTTGGTTCTGGAATCGCTGGAATTGCTGGCTATGCTTGGACACTTGTTGGTGGAGTGACGCCTGATATGGGACAAACTAACTTCATCGTTGACTCTTTTCTGGTGGTTGTCACCGGTGGCGTTGGAGAAATTATCGGTGTCGTTTGCTCCGGGCTGGGTATCGGAGGCATTACAAAGGCGATTGAACCAACTATAGGTACTATTTGGGCCAAGATTCTTTTGTTGGTTGCGGTTGTCGTTTTCATTCAATTTAAACCGTCAGGTCTGTTTGCTCCAAAAGGGAGGCTGGCAGATGATTAATAGAGGGTACGAATTTGGTGCGAACCAGAAAGCTAACGGGCTTAAGCGCAGTTTTATCTCGCTCCTATGGTTAGCGCTTGGTTTGGTTATTATTCCTCTGCTGTATGTTACTGGTGTAATCTCAATTGAGACAGTCAACAAATTGGGGCGGTACATGACCTATGCACTGGTGGCTGTGGGGCTGGATTTGATTTGGGGGTATGCTGGTATCTTGGGATTGTGTCAAGCTTTGTTCTTCTGTCTTGGCGGGTATGCCATGGGAATGTACTTAGCGCATCACGGTGGTCCTGAAGGCATTATTGATAAGACAGGTTGGAAACTTCCAGCTTGTTTATATGTAGTGTATCCTTACAAAGTAGGTGAAGCCCCGCAGGATGCTCTGGTACCATGGTTCTGGAAGCCGTTTTGGTCATTACCGACCACCGTTGTTCTTGGGCTTTTGATTCCGGGAATTGTCGCTTTCATTATTGGCTACTTCGGATTTCGTAGTCGTGTTCGTGGCGTTTATTTCGCTATTTTAACTCAAGCCATTACTGTTGCTGCCCAGAACTTCTTTAGTATGAACAACATGAAATTCTGTGGTACCAATGGACTGACCCGGTTCGAGAAGATTGCCGGTTTTGAATTGGCTAACAGTAAAGTTCAGTTTAGCTTGTACCTTTTAACTGTTGTGATGTTGTTTCTAGTATATGTTTCATATCGGTATATCATTAATTCCCGGTTAGGTAGGGTCTTAATTGCTGTTCGAGATGATGAGAATACACTGCGTTTTTCCGGTTATAAACCCTACGTCTATAAACTATTCGCATTTGTTTTGGCTGCAGCAACCGCGGGCTTGGCAGGTATGCTGTATGTTCCGCAAATGAAGATCATCACCCCTCATAATTTGGGAGCGGAAAGATCTATCTTAATCGTAGTCTATGTTGCTGTTGGCGGTCGTAGCACGCTTTCTGGCGCCATATTAGGTGCGCTTAGTGTAAGTTTGATGTATGATTATCTGACTTCTGCTATTCCATGGGCTTGGCCTTTTGTACTTGGTTCGTTATTCATTGCAGTTGTCTTGGGATATCCGGACGGTTTGGTCAAACTACCACAAAAATTGTTCAACAAGTTCAAAAGGTCAACTACCGGAGGTCCGTTGGAGGACTCGGCTACGTCTTAAGACAGTAGGTTTCAAGGGGACAAAACGAATATGGCACAAGCATCGCAAACCCGACTTGACGAATATTTGCTAGATAGCCCAACCATCAGCAGATTTTCAGAGGAAAAATTTATCCTTTTTCTAGAGGGGGTTACGGCTGTCTTTGATGGGTTCAAAGCACTGGATGTTGAAGCTTTAGGCATAGAGCATAATGAATTGCGCGTGGTGATCGGTCCAAACGGTGCAGGAAAGACGACCATGTGTGATATTGTCAGCGGGAAAACGCAACCTGCTACTGGAACGGTTCATTTTGAAGGGAAAAACATTACGGATACATCTGAGACCGAGATTGCCCTGATGGGTGTCGGACGAAAATTTCAAACGCCAACAGTGTTCGACAGTTTAACCACCTATCAAAATATGGAACTTGCGCTACCAGGGCATCAGAAGTTATTTCCTAATCTCTATAGCCAAGTTTCTGCCGAAGAAGATGATCAGATACTTAAAATTCTTGAACGAGTTGGACTTAAAGATGAATTAGATGTTGAAGCCCGGTATCTCAGTCACGGTCAGCGGCAGTGGTTAGCAATCAGTACCCTAATTCTATCCAGCCCAAAATTATTGTTGGTTGATGAACCTGCAGCTGGTTTAACCGATGCGGAGACGGAACTGACAGCAGAACTGCTTTTGGAACTAAAGGGCGATCATACACTGATTATTATTGAACATGACATGGATTTTGTTCGTCGCCTTGATTCTTTCGTCACCATGTTACATGAGGGACGGATTATGGCTGAAGGCACACTGGAAGAACTTCAGCAAAACGAAGAGGTGATTGAGGCATATTTGGGAAGATGATGTTAACGGTCAACAATCTTTCGTTTTCCTACGGCGAAGTTCAAGCTCTCCGCAACATCAGCGTTGATGTCCCGCAAGGGCAGATAGTAAGTATTATGGGACGGAACGGGGTCGGGAAAACCACCCTGATGAAGAATATCGTAGGTTTGCTCAAACCGTCGGCTGGAACAATTATGTTTGAAAATCAAGGGATTGAGAAACTTCCAGCACATAAGCGAATTCGGGTAGGTATTGGTTATGTACCTCAAGGGAGAATGATTTTTCCCAAACTGACCGTCACTGAAAACCTGAGGGTTGGTCTGGTCGCGCGGCAGAATGGTAAGATTATTCCAGATGAGATCCTTGATCTGTTTCCGATTCTACAGGAAATGCGCAATCGGATGGGGGGAGACCTTTCAGGTGGTCAACAGCAACAGTTAGCTATTGCCCGTGCTTTGGTTACCGATCCGAAAATCCTAATTTTAGATGAACCAACAGAAGGGATTCAACCTAACATTATCCAGCAGATTGGACAGGTATTAACACAACTGGTTGAGCAACGGCAAATGACGATCTTGATTGTTGAGCAATATCTGGATTTTGTCAGAGAATTCTGTCAGCATTTTTACATAATGAATCGTGGTGAGATTGTGGCTAACGCTGAGACGGAAGGCTTGACGCAGGAAATCGTTAGAGAGTATCTTAGTGTTTGATTAGTTTAGATTCAGAATTATTGATTCATTTGCTGTTTGCAATATGTCCAACTTAAAATCCTCAGCCGGGCGGCACGGCGAACTCAGGCTCTCACTCTCAAACCGGAATAATCAAACAATTGTAACGGATAGTTATTGTCGTGTCCCGCTTCAAGTAATGAAACCAATCCGTGACCGCCAAAGCGGCGCAGTCTGTTTTTACTTGCTTAGCCCAACTGGAGGTGTTGTACAAGGAGACAACTATCGGATTCGGGTTGATTTATCAAATAGTGCTTATGCTGTGCTAACAACACAAGCTGCTACCAAAGTCTATGCCATGCCGAAAGGTTTGGCTAAACAGCAAATTGATTTTTATGTCGGCAAAAATTCAGTACTTGAATATCTACCGGATCCAACAATTCTTTTTCAAGCAGCCGATTTTGAGCAGCAGGTTAATCTTCATGTTAATCAAGAGGGAGGAAAAGTCATTTTCCAAGAAATTATCATGCCGGGTCGACTAGCACGTGGAGAGGTAATGGCTTTCAAACGCTATCGTTCACAATTACGAGGATATGACGAGGATGGTATCATGTTGTATGATTCCTTTTGCCTTGAACCAGAACAGAATCCTCTAGATAACTTGATGAGTACCATTGGTGTGTTGGATAACTATCCCTGTTGGGGGGCGTGGTATTTGCTTGGTGATTGCAGTTTGATTTTCCCTGAGTGGCAGCATATTTGCGATGTTAGCGATCCCTTGCTGAATCAAGATGGGAAATCAACTGGCGGAATTACCCAATTGCATCGGAATGGTATGGCAATCAGAATGCTGGCACGAAACGCGCAAACAATTCAGTTCACTTTTCGACACATTTGGGATTGGATTAAAACAGAGGTTCTAGCACTCAAAAAGATTGATTTACGAAAGTACTGAGAATGCGGATATCATCAATATATAAGGGAGAACATTATGAACTTAACACCACGTGAGCAAGAAAAGCTGTTGATTTACGTGGCAGCCCAACTAGCCAAGGATCGTAAAGCGCGTGGGCTCAAGTTGAATTATCCGGAAGCTATCGCCTTGATCACAGCAGAAGTTTTAGAAGGAATTCGTGAAGGCAAGCCGGTAGCTGAGCTAATGAGTTATGGAGCCACAATCTTGACGGAGGAAGATGTCATGGAAGGCGTCCCGAATATGATTGATGAGGTTCAAGTGGAAGGAACATTTCCAGACGGGACAAAATTAGTTACTGTCCACAATCCAATTCGCTAGCCAACGAAAGGAAAAATCATGATTCCAGGTGAATACATTCTTGCTAAAGATCCAATTGATGCCAATGTCGATCGCCAAACAGTTGAATTAAACGTCATTAACCAAGGAGATCGACCTGTTCAAGTTGGATCCCATTTCCATTTTTTTGAGGTTAACCGTGCCCTGAAATTTGAGCGTGATGAGGCTTTTGGTATGCGGCTCAATATTCCCTCGGGCGTGGCGGTTCGATTTGAACCGGGCGATGAAAAAACGGTGACCTTAACCACGTTGGTTGGTAAGCGAACTGTCTTCGGGCTGAACAATTTGACTAATGGAGGGCTTGACGAACCAGAGGTGAAATCCGCCGCCATTCAAAAGCAAGGAGAGAGTGTAAGATGAAAATTACGCGGGAAACTTATGCGGATATTTATGGCCCAACAGTGGGCGACAAAGTTCGGTTAGCTGATACAGAGCTTTTTATTGAGGTTGAAAAAGACTGCACCGTTTACGGTGATGAATCAAAGTTTGGTGGTGGTAAGACATTGCGTGATGGCATGGGACAATCGCCAAATGCCACTCGGTCTGACGGTGCGTTGGATCTGGTAATTACCAATGCCCTGATTCTGGATCATTGGGGGATTGTTAAAGCTGATATTGGTGTCCGTGATGGCAGGATTATCGGCATAGGAAAATCGGGAAATCCAAATCTGATGGACGGTGTCGGTGCAGAGATGATTGTGGGTGCTGGAACAGAGGTTATTGCTGGTGAGGGAATGATTGTTACCGCTGGTGGGATTGACGCCCACATTCATTTTATCTGCCCTCAACAAATCAATGAAGCCTTAGCGTCTGGAATCACAACAATGATAGGTGGTGGTACTGGGCCTGCTACCGGTACCAATGCGACTACCTGTACACCCGGTGTTTGGAATATTGGTCGGATGCTAGAAACTGTTGAAGGGTTCCCAATTAACTTTGGATTTCTTGGAAAAGGAAACAGCTCATTTCCAGACCCACTACGTGAGCAGGTTGAGGCAGGGGCTATTGGCTTAAAATTGCACGAAGATTGGGGGACAACTCCAGCAGCTATTGACAATTGCCTTTCAGTAGCAGAAGAATATGATGTTCAAGTTGCTATTCACACGGATACACTTAATGAATCAGGTTTTGTGGAGGATTCAATTGCCGCATTCAAAGGCCGAACCATTCACACCTACCACACAGAAGGTGCTGGAGGAGGACACGCTCCCGACATCATTAAAGTGTGCGGTGAAAGTAATGTTTTACCTTCGTCAACAAATCCCACACGTCCTTTTACTGTCAATACTATTGATGAACATCTGGACATGTTGATGGTTTGCCATCATCTTGATGCCTCGATTCCTGAGGATCTTGCTTTTGCTGAATCCCGAATCCGACCGGAAACGATTGCGGCTGAGGATATTCTGCATGACTTGGGGGCCTTTAGCCTCATGGCATCCGATTCTCAAGCCATGGGACGTGTGGGTGAAGTCGTTATCCGCACATGGCAGACAGCACACAAAATGAAGGTTCAACGTGGGCAGTTGCCTGAAGAAACGGGGGGAAATGACAATTTTCGGGCCAAACGATACGTTGCCAAATATACGATTAATCCGGCAATTGCCCATGGTATCTCTGATCAAGTTGGATCAATAGAAGTTGGGAAGATGGCGGATTTGGTTATCTGGCATCCTGCTTTTTTCGGCATTAAGCCGCAATTGATTGTTAAAGGTGGATTCATCGTACAAGCTGCCATGGGGGATGCCAATGCTTCAATTCCAACGCCACAACCAATTTTGCAACGACCAATGTTTGCCGCTTTCGGTCGTGTTCCCTACACTACTTCTTGCACATTTGTTTCACAAGCCGGTCTGGACTCCGAAGTTGGTAATCAATTAAAACTGCAAAAGCCTCTAGTCGCAGTCAGAAGTTGCCGGTCTCTTTCGAAGGCAGACATGGTACATAACACCTATTTGCCTGC
The DNA here is from genome assembly GCA_012963885.1 of Candidatus Poribacteria bacterium. GTDB lineage: Bacteria > Poribacteria > WGA-4E > WGA-4E > UBA9662 > UBA9662. The sequence continues at coordinate 32,874 of DTUY01000338.1, forward strand.
AATTGAAGTGGATTCCGAAACTTACGAAGTTCTGGCGGACGGTAACCTGCTGACATGCGAACCTGCCGAATTGCTTCCTATGGCACAACGTTACTTCCTGTTTTAGACAAGTCAAGATGATTATCGTAGACAAAATTCTTGGTCGAGTGGGAGATCAATCAGACCTTGAACGGGATACCGTTCAGCTGGATTGGGAAGGGCGTCAAAAAGCGCGACAACGCTTGATAACACAGGCTGGCCGCGAAATTGCCTTGGCCTTGCCAACTGGAACCGTCCTAGCATCGGGAGATCTACTTTACCAAAAATTTCCAATGGAGATTGTCGTGGTCAGTATACCGGAAAAGGTTTTCGTTCTGCGAGCGGAACCTGAAGTTCAATTTGGTCTTTTATGTTACCAAATTGGTAATCTTCATCGTCCAATCGGGTTTGACGGTACTGATGTATTAACACCCTATGAACCTGTTCTTGAGAACCAGTTTAATCGTTTTGGCTTGGCTTATACGGTTGAGGATCGAATATTTACGCATTCTGCCAGTCAACTTCACTCACATGTCCATTGACCAATCTGTACTTCTGTTGTTTCAACTGACTGATAGTTTCTTTCCCACTGGATCCTTCGCACATTCTTTCGGTCTTGAAACCTACATCCAGAAAGGGATTATTACTGATCAAGAGCGTTTCGAATCGTTCCTTCGCGCTATCCTCCACTTTGGTATCCGAAACTGCGATGCGATTGCTGTGACTCTTGCACATCGGTCCGATACTATAGATCAAATAATTCAGCTTGATCAACACCTTTCTGCCATCAAGCAACCTATTGAAATGAGGAAAGGAAGTGCGCAACTTGGCAAGCAATTTCTTCGAAACGCCAACAAAATCATTGAGAGGAGACTGGCAAAAGATTACCATAGAGCAATTCAATCAGGGAAATGTTCTGGACACCATTCAGTTGCATATGGGGTGGTAACCGCTGGAATTGAGTTATCTTTGGTTTTGCTCAGCTATTTACACAGTTATGTGGTGAGCCAGGTTTCAGCCGCCGTCCGCTTGATTCCACTGGGAGCAACCGATGGCCAACAAACGATTCGCTCTCTTCAACCTGACCTGCTGAAAATTGCCGAATTGGTCAAAGGCGCCAAGATGGAAGATCTTGGTGGTTTTACCCCGGCACTTGATATTCGAAGTATGCAGCATGAGCAATTGTTTCACCGACTATTTATCTCATAGACGGATAAAATGTTACTGGAGTTCAAATGACGAATCCTCTAAAAATTGGCGTAGGTGGCCCGGTTGGATCGGGAAAAACGGCTCTGATCGAGTGCCTGTGCAAAATGATGCACCGGGATTACCAACTAGCGGCTGTCACCAACGACATCTACACACGGGAGGATGCGGAGATTCTGTTTCGTGCTGGAGCTCTACCTGCTGACCGGATTCTTGGCGTTGAGACTGGTGGTTGCCCACACACGGCTATTCGAGAAGATATTTCAGTCAACTTGGAAGCGATAGATTTAATGGTTAACCGATTCCCTGACCTTGATATTCTCTTTTTGGAAAGTGGCGGTGACAATTTGGCTGCTTTTTTTAGTCCGGAATTAGTTGACGCAACCATATGTGTTATTGATGTTGCTGGTGGCGATAAGATTCCCAGCAAAGGTGGACCGGGAATTACGCGGTCAGACCTTTTAATAATCAACAAAATCGATCTGGCGGAATATGTTGGGGCTGATCTGGATCGAATGGAGCAGGACGCCAAACGGATGCGTGCAAACGCAATCAGGGAAAATCCGTTTGTTTTTACTAATCTTCGACTTGGTGTGGGAACTGAGCAGGTTGTCCGTTGGATTCAGAAAGAACTGCTTTTCGAATCCGAATAGGTTTATTCAAAAACGAGATCTAAAAAGGCGTATCGGCAGTTGTATGCGGACACCACCGGGATGATAGCAATGCATAAAATAACGCGTCTTCAGCCTTTTTATTGTTGATCCGCTTTAAGGCTGTAGCTGCATAGAAACGGACATAACGATCATCGTCGTTCATCAATTTCTCCACTAGTAGCGGTAACATTTCATCCTCTGTTTGTACCAGTTTACTTAGCGCAATCAGCACATTCCGACGAACAAGTTCGTTGTCATCATCTAGCAGCAACTTCAATTGATCTAGGACGTTTCGGTTCGTCGAGCCAATATTCCCTAGGGCTTCAGTAGCATTTCGGCGCACCCACCATTCCGAGTCCTGTAACCTGTTTACAAGCTCAGAAACAGCATCTTCTTGGTGCATGACTGGAACGATATTTCCGATGATGTCAGCTGCGGCAGCCCGCACAAACCAGTCAGGGTCATTTAGTGTTTGGATCAGTTGTGGAACAGCGATTTCTCCCAAAGCTGTCAGCGCGTGACTCGAGTATAGATCTGAAGGGTTTCCTCCTTGAGGGTTGGTCGCGTTAGATTTGGTCATGTCCTGATACAATAACAGTGACTCTGACTTCAAGGCTTCTATCAGAGTTGTCACCGCAGACTCTCCCATACTACCAAGGGTATAAGCGGAGTTAATGCGAATTGTCTCGTTTGGATCAGACAAATCCTGCACCAGTTTTGAAACCTTCTTTTGATCGGCGGAGGCATTATTGTGGACTGCTGTTTTTTTTCCACAAAGCCAATTCCATACATTTTCGGATAATGCGTTGTGATTGTCATCTTCAACTGGTTTCCACTTGAGGTTCCCTACGTGCCATGTTGGTTTTGTCGGTTCTTCCATGCGAGTGAATTGGAACTTAAGCATATACCGTTTCTTATCGGTATTGTTGGTTGATCCCCGATGCCAGACGTCAAAGTTGACAATTGAGATAGTTCCTGCTTTACCGCAAAGTTTAGTCTCGTCCTCTGTGGTTTCGCCGGGACTGGTACTGGAGATTGTGTTGTAATATTGTCGACCCGGCAGAGTTGCTGTTGCTCCCATATCGGCAGTTACATCCTGGGGATAGTAAAAGGCCATTACCCAACGGAACCGATGGTGGCGTACGTTCTGATCGAAGATGTAGTCATCTTTGTGCCACCCCTGGTCCTCACTGCCTGGATCTCTCAAATGGCAATAACGGTGTGGGTGGATAACATAGTTTTCACCCAGCAAACTGGTCAATGCACCCACTACTTTGGGGTGGTCGAATACTTTTTGAATGTTGGGAATTCGGGGTAAAATATTGTTTCCCGGGTTACCTTCTGTTTCAAGTACGTGTTCGATCTGATCATATATTTGCTGATGCAGATTATCTTCAAAGTCGGTCTGTACCTGAACGTAACCCCGAGTGATAAAATGCCGCATGTTCTCGTCAGACAAAAGGTAATTTTTGCTCGCCATCTTTTCCTCTATATGACATGTTAACTAATTTAATCTAAGCTTTTGAATTGCACGTTAATCTTTATTATTTGCGTGTCACCGGCGTCACACCGTCAGCTTTGCCCGCAACTGTTCCCATTCCGCCTCCTGAAGATGTGGCGGGAAAGTCAGGCGCCGGCCTTTTAGGGCTGACCGATATGCAGCCATTATGGCATCGAACCCGAGCTTGGCAAATTGGTAACGACAATGGTGAGATTGGCTTTCATCAATTAACCATGTTGCTATTGCTTGTGTCAAACGCCGTTGTGCGGATATGTCGTCATGACCAAAATTAGTCGGTTCAATAAATTGTTGAGATACCCCATCCAGCAGATATCCCCAGGACCCATTTTCACGCCACCACATCCGTCCTTTGGTTGCCCAAATATCAATGTTACATCTGGGATTACTGCCAGGAAAATCTGCGGTGCCTAAAGCCTGTCTGGTCGACTCAAAAAAGACGCGAATTCCACTGGGGAACGTATAAACAGCTATCAGATTCTCCGGGCAGTTCAACAAATCCGTCTGGTATGTCTCGCCGCCTTCAATTGTGGCCCAGACATCTGTGGGCGGAACGTCTCCAACTGTCAGTAACACCAGATCCATCAAGTGGGTATCCATGTCCGTGATTTCGCCTTGCGTACTGGCACGGACAAAATGCACCTCTCCCAATTTATCCTCGGCTTGAAATTCACGTATCTTGTCTGCAAATGGCAGATACCGGCGCTGATGATTAACAATAATTTTTAGATTTGTTCCTTCTTGAGCTGCATCCAAACGTTCCGCTTCTCTGGGCCTAAGCGCGATCGGCTTTTCAATCACCAGTGCGCCTACACCTGCCCGGGCTGCTGGCTCGACCCAGATATGACGTGGCACAGTTGGCATGGTGACAGCATGGACAATATCCGGTTCTTCCTTTCTCAGCATTTCTTCATAATCTGCGTAACCAGTGACGTTTAATTCGGCCTCGGCACTTGCTCTGCGTTGATCATCAATCTCACAGATGGCCACCACTTCCATGTTCTCCAAATCTTGATAGGCACGCGCATGGTGGACACCACGTCGGCCACCAACGATTGCTGCTCGGTAAGTTTTTGCCACTAGATTCTCCAAATGAAATAATCAACTATGGATGGCAGATTTCCTAAGTTATGCGTAGATATCTAGCACAGGGCAACCCAAGAATAGATCTCAGTTTTCTAATTCCTTAATGCACAGGTTGCGGAATGCCACTTCCTGTGGCGGACCAGAGTGAAGTTGCAGACCAAATAATCCAGATCGGGCACCATCAGGATCGGTGAGTTCAGCGGTCACAACACCGTTCAAAATCTGTAGAATGTAATCATCCACAGCCACAATTTGGTACTCATTCCAATCTTCAACGAGGAGGATTGATTCAATCAGTTCCGTTTGATAACGTACTAAATGCCCTCTCAAACCTTCTTCGTAAAGCGCTCCCCAGCATCCATTTCCCATATCGGCTTGATAACCAGCCATACGACCATTTTCCTCAACCAGACTGCGGAACTGAATACCGCTATTGTAACCACGTAACCGCGTTTCACAATAGAAAATGAAGTTAGCATACTCCTTTTCTGTTCGAAGAAAATCGTTGTAGCTAAGATCTTCGGTTGTACGTCCAACCAAAATTTCATCTTCAACTTTCCAGAGATCAGGATCGCCAGCCCAACCTGCTAAATCTGTCCCATTAAACATAGATCTAAAACCGGATTTAGTGCTCATATATATCCTTTCCTTCCTTTATTAAGTGTTGTTCTTCCCTCAGTGAGTCATCGACTTTTTGCCAGTTTGTGCCAAGTACGGCAATATAACACAATTAGCAAAGTTTCTCAATCTCTTGTGGAATGCAGTTGATTAAAAACTAATTGGTTTTACTTCTAACCAGAATAAGTGTTATAGTTGAAAGCAAGTCATTTTGAAGATATTTTAACGGCACCAATTACGGCATTCAATCAGCTTTAGAAAAGACACAATAAATGGGATTTTTGTCCAATTATGTTAAGGGTAACCCGCTAGAAATCAGTTTTTCTGCCCAATTGTTTCTTGATGACACCCTGATTGAAGATCGATGGGCTTTAACGAAAACAATAAACCCACCCTATCGACACATGGGGAATCCGATTATCGTTGCGGATCGGGCTTGGGAAGAAAGACCTTATCGGCCACAGGTATTTTTTGATCAAGACATAGGTCGTTACCGAATGTATTATCAGTGTTTTAGTGGGACAAACTACTGGTCCAAACAAGGCCCATCCTACTACACTTGCTACGCGGAAAGCCAAGATGGCCTAAATTGGCAAAAACCTGAGTTGGTCGATTCGTCTTTTGGAAACTATCCAGCAACCAATGTTATTCGAATCAATGATGCACGTGGTACTCGCATTCAAGCACTGTGTTTCGTAACCTAACAACCGATGATTCAGCCAGAACGTATGCCATGATCTACAATTCTGTTGGCTTACGTCTGGCCTATTCACCTGATGGTATCATCAGGACACCCGCCAGCGAAGAAGCGTTATTCAATTATCATAGTGACACGCATAATCATATTGTATGGAACCAGCAACTCGGTATGTGGATGCTTTATATGCGTCCACCGATATTTAGTGCCGGAGTTCACGAAGGACCAGGCATACGCCACTATCGGCGCCGGACAGCTGCCAGTTTGAGCGCTGATTTATTGAATTGGACCGTACCACGGACAGTGCTTTATCCCGATGAACTTGATCTGCCGATTTTGACGGGACACATGTTTTTCCATATCGGGAT
>DTUY01000338.1:39138-46148 GCA_012963885.1 Candidatus Poribacteria bacterium
AGTCATCCTGTTTATAAGGAATGGGAATTGTGGTTTTACACCATGGGCTTTCCACAACCGCAACGGGTGTTTGAACAAGAAAGCGGAATTGGCCTGATGAAGATGATGGTTGACCGTTTCCTTTCACTCGAAGCTCCTCTGCCAACCCATGGGACGGTTGAAGATAACGGATATTTATTAACTAAGGAATTCATCTGGCATGGAAAACGATTGGTACTGAACTGTTGCATGGATCATGGCGATTTCCGAACTTACGGCGATTTGCGGGTTGAAATCGTCAAACGACCTGATGACACCGATCCTGCTGGGCGAATGGGCGAAGTTGTGCCAGGATACGCTTTTGACGATTGTGATCTGATACGATCAAATTGTCAAAACCAGGTTGTTACCTGGCATGGTAATGATGATATTGGCTTTCTTGGCGGTCAACCGATCTATCTTCGATTCCGCATTCGTAACGGAGGGCTGTTCAGCTTTATGATGCAGAAATGAATAATCTAATGAAAAAATCATTAGATTATTCAAAAACCAGTAGTAGTTTAGTTTGACACTCAAAAGTAAGTTGGTAAAGATTAATTTAATTTTTAAACACAGATAACATAAAATGGAGGACAAGGGGTAAAATGGAAATCCGTGTCTCCGGGGCGCAGATCTCGGTAACTCGAGATATCGAATCCAACATCAGAGCAATTGATCGGGCAATCGATTATGCTATCAGCCAAAAATCGGAGATCCTTCTGACGCCGGAAGGGTCTCTTAGCGGGTACACTCATGAATTTGACACCCAAACAACTGAAGAAGCCTTGGCTTCTGTAACTCACAAGGCGAAAGAGGCAGGGCTGGGTTTAGCTTTGGGAACTTGTTTCGTCGAACAGGCAGATCAAAAATGCTACAATCAGATTCGCTTTTACAAAACTGATGGCGAGTATCTTGGCTTTCATAGTAAAACATTAACCTGCGGCAGTTTAACTAATCCACCGGAAGGTGAGATCAATCATTATACCGTTAGCCCTTTAAAGATATTTGATTATGACAATGTCCAGGTGGGTGGCTTAATCTGCAATGATCTGTGGGCGAATCCGGGATGCACGCCCATAGACGATTCCCACTTGACGCAACAACTCTCGGATATGGGTGCCAAAATCATCTTCCATGCCGTTAATGGCGGACGTAGCGACAACGAGTGGTCTGATGTGGCATGGCAGTATCATAGCTCGAATCTGAGGATGCGGGCTAGAGCTGGAAAAACGTGGATTGTAACGGTAGATAATTGTTATCCTGTCGAGATTCGTTGTTCCTCACCTTCTGGAGTTATTAATCCACAGGGAGAATGGGTATGCCAAGTTGAATCCAAAGGTGAGCAATTCTTTAATTATACAATCAGGTTATAGAAGTAATTATTTGGGATGGGGGGGTGATTTTTGTTTCAAAAAATTCAATGTCAGCGTGAAAAAACTTTGACGCTTTCTGTCAGCAGTTGAGATATACTAAATATTTGAATTTCCAACTAAATATGTTAGGAGTATAAGTCTATGTTTAGGTTTAATCGATTATTAGTTTTAGTAATGTTTGTTCTGTTTACAAGTGGTATAGCCTTGGCTGTAGAGGAATTTCGAGTGTCGAAATATGGTAAAGGTGAACAGATATGGTTTGAAGCCGAAGCTTTTGATGAAAGAAGTCCCAACGAAAATTATAAACTTGGTAAAGCTGAAAAAGCTGTCAAGCCGCACGAAGATGCCTTTGGGGACATTGTCACCAATGCGGGTGGACAAGGCTGGTTACTTTATAGGTTTGATATCAGCCGTGCTGGAGGCAAAAAGGGGAAATGGCGATTTATTGGACGTGTGATTAATCCCAGCAATCATTCTGATTGGTTGTGGGTGCTAGGTGATGATGGGGATAAGATTCCCGAAAAGGCGCCTGCCTTTGTCAGGCCTAACCATATCATTTTTGAGGAAAACGCGCCTCCTCCCTGGAAATGGATAACCACAGGTGATTTTGGTGGAGATGGTGGGACTGTTAATGAGCTACAAAAAGGCGAGAATGTCATGATGATATGGACGCGACAGAGCAGTCTTCAAGTACAGAACGATGTCTTTTTGTGGTCATCTGACCTGGAATACAAACCGACCGATGACGACTATAAGAAAGCCAAAGTGAAAACACTGGCTGTCCATTCAGCTGGTAAACTAGCCACTAAATGGGGAGATCTTAAGTCGCTGTAATCGTCACCGAAAGGCATCAATGGATCAGAAATTCAATCTCAGTGATGTTCGAAACACCCGGAATTTACTGTCAGATTATGTGATCCAAACTCCGGTACATCAACTGCACAGTCCTGTCATCAGCCGACTTCTGGGAAGTCAATCTCAGGTTTATTTAAAGCTGGAACTTTTGCAGCATACTGGAACGTTTAAAGTCCGAGGAGCCATTAATTCCGCGCTGAATCTGCCGCCGGAAAAAGTTCAAAACGGTTTTACTGCAGTAAGCGCTGGAAACCATGCAATTGCCACCGCATTCACAGCCGAGACCTTGGAAACAACATCCAAAGTTGTCATGATTAAAACCGCCAATCAGTTGCGTGTGGCCAAATGTCGGGAGTATGGAGGTGAAATTGTGTTTGCTGATAACGCGCATTCCGCCTTCGATTTGGTAGAAGAGATTCAAAGGGAAGAAGGATACGCCTTCCTTCATCCTTTTGAAGGAAGAAACGTTTCTCTCGGTACAGCGACATTAGGTTTGGAGTTTTCTGAACAGGTGGACAATCTGGATGCGGTGGTGGTGGCTATCGGTGGTGGAGGATTGGCTTCCGGCGTATCGATGGCTGTTAAAGAATTGAAAGCCAAGTGTCAGGTATACGGGGTTGAACCGGAAGGTGCGGATACTATGCGTCGTAGTTTTCAAACCGGCAAACCGGAATCGGTTGATCAAGTCAACACGATTGCTGATAGTCTGGGGGCACCTTATGCATCTGATTACAGTTTTTCACTCTGCAGGAAATACATTGATGACTTGGTTCTGATTAGTGATCAGGAGATGGTAAATGCGATGGCATTGCTACTGAGTGAAGTCAAACTGGTGGTTGAACCTGCTGGTGCGGCATCTTTAGCTGCTGTCCTGGCACCGCTAAGAAGCAGGTTATTTAACAAAAGAATTGGTCTAATTGTCTGCGGTTCAAACATCGATTTGTCCAGTTTTAAAACTCTTGTTGATTCAGCCGTTGCGTTTCAATAGGGCCAAATTTATCCTTCAATTGAGTTGATGTTTCTGGTAGCTTTGCCTTTCGACACCCATGAAGTTGCATTGAGGTTAAATTATGATTGATAAACTATTTTATCTACAAGCGTCAGGAACCACGGTCAGACGTGAGATCGTCGCTGGTTGCACAACGTTTATGACGCTTTCATACATTATTTTTGTTCAGCCGGCCATCCTCTAAGTCACCGGAATGGATAGCGGAGCGGTCATGACCGCAACCTGCATCTCAAGTGCATTGGCCATGGTTCTGATGGCGTTTCTGGCTAATTACCCATTCGCACTGGCACCAGCCGTGGGACACAATGTCTATTTCGCTTTTACAGTTTGCGGCCTAGCCACCATGGGAGGATTTGGTTACTCATGGCAGCAAGCGCTTGGCGCCGTTTTTATAGCCGGTGTGTTATTTATTCTGCTCTCATTTGTCGGTCTGCGCCAGACAGTCATGGATATCCTGCCGGTTTCCCTCCGGAACGCTATTCCAGTCGGAATTGGATTGTTGATCGCTCTGGTTGGTTTGGAATGGGCGGGGATTGTCAAAGCCAGTCCAGCTACCTACGTTACGCTTGGCGATCTGAAGTCGGCGCCTGCTTTACTCTCCCTGTTTGGCCTTGGTCTAATCTCTGTTCTACTGGTATTGAACACCAATGGTGCCATCCTGATAGGTATTCTGGTATCGACTGCCATCGGTCTACTAACCGGCATGATAAAATATCAGGGAATAGTCAGTGCTCCTCCATCCGTGGCCCCAACTTTTCTGAAACTTCAACTGAATATTTTTGCTGAACCAAAACTGCTTATGGCAGTGGCTGTATTTTTCTTTCTCGATTTATTCGATACTGTTGGAACATTGGTTGGTGTTGGTCAACAGTCGGGATTGATGGTCAACGGCAAATTACCCAAAGCACGGCAGGCACTTTTGTCTGATGCTGTGGCCACAAGTACAGGTGCTTTACTGGGAATATCTACCGTCACCACTTATATCGAAAGTGCCTCTGGAATCTCCGCTGGCGGACGTACCGGACTAACTAACATTGTCACTGCGTTACTCATGTTGCTAGCACTATTCTTTCACCCGTTGATCAAGACGGTGGGTGCGGGGTATCCAATTGGTGAAAATATGTTCCTGTACCCGGTTATCGCGCCTGCCTTGATTATCGTCGGCAGTATGATGCTCAGAAATGTCATCTATATCGATTGGGATGATGTTACTGAGTCTCTCCCTGCCTTCCTGACGATGTTGATGGTGCCGCTTTAGTATCACTGAAGGTATCGCCTTCGGTTTTATCTCTTATGCGCTATAAAACTTGTTAAAGGAAAAGGCCGTCAAGTGCATTGGCTGATATATTTCTTTGCTGTTTTATTTATCGGTCGGTATATTTGGTTAGTTGGCTGATGGAACCGGATTCGAAAAGATGTGTTGTGTGTCTAAATTGTCAATCAGTAAATCAAAGTAATCAATTTATTACAATTTCAAAAGGATGAAACAGATGTCGAAAAAATATCGCGTCGGTATCGTCGGGTGTGGCGGCATGGGCCGTTCTCACGCTAAGGCTTATGACAACAATCCGGCGACTGAAGTTGTGGCTGTTGCAGATGTATATCAAGAATCAGCTGAAAAACTGGCTTCGGAACATTCGGTTTCGGCTATTTACACCGATTACAATCAAATGTTTGAGAAGGAAGATCTGGATATCCTGAGTGTTCCAACATGGCAAGGTGTCCGGGCTGAAATCACTGTTGCGGCTGCCAACTCAGGTATCAAAGGCATCCTAGGCGAGAAACCGATGTCGGCATCTTTGGGCCAAGCCAACGACATGGTCGAAGCCTGTGAAAAGAATGGAACCAAGTTGGCCATTGGTCATCAGGGACGTTTCAGTCCTACCACTAACGAGATTCGAAGACTGGTGGCAGACGGTGCTATCGGTCAGCCGACAATGCTTTATCATCGTGCCAAAACTAACGCAGGGTTACTGAATACCGGTACGCACGCTATTGATGGGTGGCGATACATGTTATCAGATCCCGAAACGCTGTGGGTGATTGGTCAAACCTCTCGTTTTAGTGACCGATGGGAACGCCGCAGTGCCTGTGAAGATCTGTGTATGGGATTGGTCTGTTTTGAAGGTGGTACGCGAGCTGTGTACGAAGGCGATTTGCCTGAACCCAAGATTCCAATGCCAAGCATTTATGGAACTGAAGGGCAGATCAAAGTCAGTTCCGGTGGAGTGATCCAAGCCGGTACCATACTTCTATTGAATCAGAAAGAGAGCGATTGGCAAGAAATTGAACCTGCTCCGGTGGAAACCAACCAGGTGCAGGAACTGATTGACTGGATGGAAGGTAAAGTTGATGAACATCGTAGCAGTGGGCGACAAGCCCGTTATACCATAGAAATTATGATGGCTATCTACGAGTCGTTGCGCATCAATAACGTGGTTAATATGCCGCTTGAAACTCGTGAATCACCACTTGACCTGATGATAGAAGACGGAACACTCGTGGTGACCAAGGAAGGCCGTTACGATATCCGTAAACCATTTCCGGAAGAAAAGAAATAGGGTCTAATCAGAATCTGGCTCACTGCTTTTTGGTAGGGTGATGATAAACTCGGTATATTCCCCTTCCTGCGTATCCACATCGATTTGGCCTTGATGTTCGTCAACAATGATTTCATAGCTGATAGAAAGACCTAATCCGGTACCCGAACCGCTTGGTTTAGTAGTCATAAACGGTTCAAAAATTTTGTTTAGGATTTCCTCAGGAATCCCAGCACCGTTATCCTTGATACCGATTTGTACCTGGTCAGAAACATCTTTGGTGCTTACCCAGAGGGTGGGTGTAAATCCTTCTTCAGCTTCTTGTACTCTCTGATGAGCAGCATAGCAGGCATTGTTCAGCATATTCAAAAAGACACGACTAATATCCTGAGGCACCACGTCCACCATTTCCAAGGATTCATCATAGTCCCTTTCGATAGTAATATTAAAGTTGGTGTCTTGTGCCCGTAAACCGTGATAAGCCAGATTGACATATTCTTCTAGCAAGGCATTCAAATCGGTTAAGGCATGTTCGCCGCTGACACCTCGGGAATGCAGTAGCATGCCGTTGACGATGCTGTCTGCCCGTTTGCCGTGTTGATCGATTCTGGACAGGTTTTGCTCCAAGTTATCCAAGATATCTTCAATTTCTTCCAGAGAATCAGAATCGATTTTCTCCTTTTGGTCTTGTAGCTCTTCCAACAGTTCCTGCGTCAGCTCAGATGAAAGTTCAGCGAAATTGTTGACAAAGTTGAGGGGATTACGGATTTCGTGAGCGATACCGGCTGTCAGCGACCCCAGAGAAGCCATTTTCTCCGTTTGAATCAGTTGTTCTTGGGCTTGCTTTAGATTTTCATAGGATTCCGTTAATGCTTCATTTTTACCTTCGAGGACTTCCCGATTTTGGCGTTCCTGTACCAACATTTGGTCACGCAACTGTTGAGCTTCACGACGTTTGAGTTGATAACGATAGACGCTAATGATTGAGAACGCAATCAAAATCAGTATCCCACTAGAACTTGGAATTACGATCCACCCATTCAAATACCAAGGAGTTACAACATTTAGTGTTATAGTTGCTGGGATTGAATAATTAAGATCTCTATCGATAGTCTGGACTTGAAACTGATATCTGCCAGATTTGTTAAACCGACTTTCGAAAAAAGTCTCCAAAGTTTGCTGATTCCATTGAGTCGAACTTTGCTCATTGAGACT
>DTUY01000339.1 GCA_012963885.1 Candidatus Poribacteria bacterium
AGTTAAAACTTAAATACAAGAGGGCGTGATGGTCTTCACGGGTTCAACTCCCGTATGGGGTAATCAGGCGGGTATCAGCTGCCCAGTTGGTACCCCTTTTTCTCCTCTTCATCCTACTCTGTCTCTGTTGACCTGTAATGTACATTGCTTTATAATGTTATGCTTACCATGTGGTCAGCTTGCCGTGTCAGACGTTTTCATTTCTTATTCATCGCCTGATGATGATTCGATTCCCTTTCAAAATTTAAAAAGGTCGTAACGAATTTCCGTTGAAGACGAATAATCTCGACTAAAACTAGAACTCACGGATACCGTTTTTCGGTCGAATCAGAGCTGTTTTGAAGCACGAAAAACTGTATTTGGGCTCCTGATATTGATTGATAGGTCTCGTTAAAGGGTATAGTAAAGAGTGTTGTGGAAACCAATCACCTTTTCCATCCTATACATATGTATTTTGAGTAATCATTCTTTCTGTAAGGGAAATACTACTGTGATAGAACAAACCGGTTGCGTACCCATCCTATTAGCACCACAAAAGATCAACTACCTGGTAGCCGAACGGGCTCGCCGGAGTGCCTCCATAGGTAAATTTCCACCCCAGAGTGTATATCATAGTAAGCGATTCTGGTTGACAGGTTGGACTTCGCCTGTTGAGTTTATCGAATGGCAAGTGGAGGCTCCTGCCGCTGGACAATACCAGATAACAGTGCTGGCAGAAGCCGGGGAAGGTACAGAAATACAGGTTCAAAACCGACTGGAAAACCTCACCTTTCGATTTGCTGATAGCGGATGGCAACGGGAAGCAATGGGTGTTTTGCCTTTCGCCGCAGGTTCCAGCACGCTCCGCTTGGAACTGGTCAATCAAGCCAACGTTGCCATTAAAGCGTTGGAGCTGCTGCATATAGAGGAGCAAACTAATCATCAGCAGAGAATTGCCGAATTTCGTGCTGATACCACTTGGCTGGCAGAAAGCGGTTACGGCATCATGTTCCAGGCCGGTGAATGGTCCTATCCCCCTCAGGGTGAAAAGAAAACCTGGCCTGGCTTCGCCCAAGATTTTCAGGTGGTGCCTTTTGTCGACATGGTCGAAAAAACGGGGGCGAGTTTTGTCGTCTGGTCAGCAACCTGGAGAACCTATTATTTCCCTGCTCCGATCAAGGCAATTGATGAGATTTTATCGGGTCGAACCTCCAAGCGCGATCTTATTATGGAGATAGCCGACGAACTAAACAAACGGGCTATTAAACTGATTCTCTATTATCACGTCGGCCACGGTGATCTGCCCAATACTAACTGGTGGAACAGGAATTGGAATCCGAATTGGCTAGAAGAAAATTACGATAAATCGCTGTTCTTCAAGAACTGGCAAAACATCATCACCGAGGTGGGAGAACGGTATGGTGAAAAACTAGCCGGTTGGCTGTTCGATGACGATTGTGTAATCTACCCGGCTGACTACGAAACCTTAGGGCGAGCGACCAAAGCGGGTAATCCTGACAGACTAGTTGCCTACAACTCCTGGATTGGCAGCCGGTTTACTGAATTTCAGGATTATTCCTTTGGTGAGGGTTTTTTAGGACCTGATAGAGAGATAGTAATCAACGGAAAATTTGTGAAAGGACCTTTCAAAGGGTTGCAGGCCTTCGGTTGTGTCATGCTAGATGGTCCTGATTGGGGAGTCTATCAGCCCGACTTCAAAGTTCTGCCGCCTTTCTACTCGGAAGAAAAGGCGGCGGCCATCGCACGCCACGCCGCACAAACAAAAGCGCCGATTGCCTTCAACCTGTTGATGTATGAAGATGGAACAGTTTCACCTGCCTCACTGAAGACTATGGAGCGAATCCGTCAGGTGGTAAGAACAGATGCCCAGTTGGAAACCGTATACCCTGAACCAGCAATGATCGAGATGGCGGCGGCCGAGAAAGAGGATATCAGGCGTATGATTCGTGCAGTTGGGAAACAACCTAAAGTAAACAAGGGAACTATGCTGGAGACGAGAGGCACAATTGCAGCCGATAAGGGGTCAAAGGCAATAGAACAATGGATGTCGAGATATGGGACAACGATAGACGGTACGCAGATTGGACCGTTTGAGCCCACCGACAGTTACGTCACTACTCAGCGCGATAACATCATCTATGTTCATATTTTGGATTGGCAGGGAAAGAACAACGTCAGCTTACCGATCATTGACAGAGTGCTAAAAAGGGCCTACCCTTTAAGTGACCCACGAGATAACGTCAACTATGTCTCTCTGGGTTGGGTCAGGCAGGAAGATTGGGGATTGCTTTTAGTTGTACCGGAGGAATTTCGTGGTAATCCGTATACCATTTTTATGCTGGAGATAGAATAGAGGTAATAGACATCGGTTCTGCTGGGAATACCATTATGTCAACTACAGTTGGAGATGGGGGCTGGAAGGTAGATATCTGACTGCAGAAAAAGCGGTATTCTGGGACGGTAAGAGTGAAACGGGAGAGTCTGTTTCTAGTGGCACTTCCTTCTATCAGATTCAGGCTGAATATTACACAGAAACACGAAAGATGGTGATCCTGAAGCAGTCGACTAAACGGTTATTGAAACCCGCGCAAAAGATAACTCGTGTACGGGGTATTACCGAGAGCGACACAAAAGTCAATCTCGATAAGTCCATCTTGATCCACCTTCATTTTTTTAATTAGGCTATTCAAGCCGGACTTTTTTGTATCCATATCAAGTTCCCCTTCTACTTGTATTCTCAACTAATCTCTGAATACTTGCCAGTCCTCTGCTGATAGTAAACAATAATATACTTATGAGGTAAACGTAATGCTTAATCAAACCTGCACCGAAATTCCTTTTGAAGTCTTTACTAACTTTGAGCGCGTGCGAAATGCCAGTCCATTATTGACCTGCGATCCTGATGAGTGGGCTGCAGCGGCTCATGCCATTGTGGCCGGTGACAGGGTACATTACATTTGGTCTATCAAAAACCGGGATTCCACCTGGGATTTGATGCACAGCTCAGCACCTGTAGATGATCCTGGGACCGTTGAACACGATCCTCGCAATCCGATCATCGTTCCCGCCGGAGATGGATCATTCGATGATCATACCATTGAATATCCGTTTCCTTTTTTGAATCCCTTTGATGGGAAGTATTACATGTACTATCTTGGTAAACGTGAGAGGGTTCCAAAACAAACGGGTCTGATGGTGATGGACCGGGATTTCGGTACCTGGAAACGCATAACCGATGAACCTGTTATTCCTGCCGAATTTGACTATGAAGAAGAGGGGTCGTCCCACCCGTCGTGTGCCATTGATAGGGATACCATACATATTATCTATACCGGGGAAGCCAAAGGAACGGGTGATGCGAACAGTCCATATAACGACCCAACACTTTGCCATGCAACAGCACCAGTAAGTGATCCGGCCAACGTAACAAAAAATCTAGCCAACCCTGTTTTCAAGGGATCCGGCGCGGGTTGGGATAAATACGGTGTCCGTGAGGCTGAGATTCTCAAAGGGCCGGAATACTTCCACATCTTCTACGGGGGATACAATGGAAAGATTTGGCAGATTGGACATGTTAGGACGAAGGATTTCAAGACATTCGAAGCCAGCCCCTACAATCCAATATTTACGCCCAATGAAGATCCCGATGCCTGGGACTCCAGTCAGCTTCTCACCCCTCAAGTGTTCGAACTTAATGAAAAGTTTTATATGATTTATGCGGGACTAAAAGGGAACGGCTGGGGCGGAAAGGCTGAGTGTTACAGTGGACTTGCAGTTGCCAGAGGAAGCAAAACGTGCGAATAGATGTGATAGACATCTTACGCTTTCTACATAATAGACATTACCTTTTGATTTTATATCAGATCTTCAACTAGATACTGAATGAATAAAAAGATTAACTGCTAGACTATGCGAATTCTCGGTTTGAATAGTTATTCTAAGCTCTGCCCCCGACTAAAGGTTTGAAACTCGTATCTGGAACAGATCGAGTACGGGGTTACCGAGAGCGACACAAAAACCAATCTCGATAAGTCCGTTTGATATGATGCTGGTTAGAGGTGGAAATGCTCTCACCGAGTCCGTAATCGTAGCCATCGGATCGATGGGCTATCTGAAAGTTTTTGTTCAATCAACGTTGCAGTTTTGTCTTCGTTGATATATATGAACTAACGTCTGTTTTTTGCGGGAGCTCAGATAGTGAAACAGCCTATTTTTTGGGTCCTAATTTTTCCCCTTATTACCCTGGTAATTTCTTGTAATAACCCAGTTCAAACCAAAACACCGACAGTGTCAATTCACTTGGCTGCCTGGGGCGGAGACCTCGAAGCCGTCAAACAGCACTTGGCTGCTGGCACAGATGTGGATGCGAAGAATCAGTGGAGGGCCACTCCTTTGCTTAAGGCGGCCCGTGAAGGACACAAGGCAATTTCAGAACTTCTCATCAACAATGGGGCAGATTTAAATGCGAAGAATGTTGATGGTAAAACACCCCTAGATTATGCCATTGAAAACAATCATACTAATATTGCCGATCTCCTCCGCAAACACGGAGGCAAGACTGGTAAAGAACTGGAAGCTAAAAAGAGACATATTGGCTGGCAGAGAAGCAGGTAAAGCGGTTGATTCTATGACTCAGTCGAGTTGTATTTAAGTTAAAACTTTTGTACAGGAAGCTGAAATTGATCATCTTGCTATATCT
>DTUY01000340.1 GCA_012963885.1 Candidatus Poribacteria bacterium
ACCCTCTCAGACATCTCTAAATCATTCTGCCCAGTATTGAATGCCTCCGTTTGTGAAGACTATCTTCCACACTTTGACCCAACCATATCCTTATGAGATGAACTGTCAGACCATACTAGATTATCTAAACTAGAATACCAACTGCCAAAGACAATGCATTGAGGCTGAAGGCCACATTCTTTGGCCTGTTGCAACATAGAGGTGAAATGATCGTTCTTGCTTCTCTTAATTATTGGCTTTGTCATATTCCCTGTGATCACAGGGAATATGACAAAGCCTTCAGTCCATAATATGCTGATCAAGTTGATGCCTTTGACTACTTGTTTATGTTTCCCTGACCAATGTTGGCCCACTAATTCTATTTTATTGGCATAGGGTTTGTCTAAAGTGGTGTTGTCTATGATCAAAACCCCAGCTTGTCGGCCGACGTAAGGTTGTGCCTCCTGCCACAAGATTGAGGGCTCAGGTTCTAGTCGCTGCAGCAGCCGATTGCAAGCATCATGGGCAAAGCTGTCCCCTCAGTGCCTTGTGTTTTGGCCACTTCCAAACAAGCTATAACTCTTTGGAGTAGCTAGTTGAAAGTTGATGTAGTCCGATGGATTACACTTTGTTGGATTCATGCCACTAATTCTAACCTAATTTTATTGGCCAACTGCGTAATCCATACCCTAAAAATTGCGTTGTGGCAAAAACGCCATTGAGGTTTGAAGTGGAAAGGCACAGACACAACTGGAACTGGCTTCCGGTATTAAAACACAAGCCCACCGGCAGGAATAATGTTAAGCCAGCATCCAGGGCGGCTGACTTGAGTGATTTTCTTAGATGGTGAATTAGTACCGAAATCCATCATCGTTGGGTTGCTGTCCCGATAGAAAATACAAGTCGATGAAGCGGTAATTGTTCTGCATCCGGATCTGACAGGCATCGTCCAGTCCGAATCCTTGCCACTTGGATTCAGCTGTTTCCCGGTGCGTAGGTCGTATGCCGCGGGTTCGGTGATCACAATATTTCCCACAATTGCTGGGTGAAGCACTTGTTCTCCGTGATCACCTCCAATACCTGGTCGGCTATTTCGATGATTCGCAGTCCATAAAAGTGCTCCATCATTCCCATTCCAAGCGTGAACCTGATACCATGTTTGATCATTTTTGTTTATTGATCCAACTGTTATTAGAGTGTCAGTTGCGTAACTGAGATAGAGTGAGTGACGAAGTGGTGGCAGTGTGAATGGCTGTTCCCATAGACGATTCCCCGTTCGGGCTTCAATGGCGACTAGACTGGCATCTTGGTTCAGCAGGTTTTTAGCTGTAACACGACCAACTCTGTTGTTAATAGCTTTTGGGTTACGGCTTTCGAAAAAAAACACTTTGCCCTCACCAATGGTAATTGTTGAGTTCGGAATTATGCCTTGATGGTATTGCCAAGCCAGATGGTTGTTAGCGAGATCTACGGCAAATAGATGATCGCTGACGACAAGCGGTCGATCATCTTTGTAGTGATCAACAATTGCTTCATAACTTTGTTCTGTACGCGAGGCCGTAATCTTTTGCGCGCTGCCAAACAACATGTCATCCGCAACTGCAACGTAGCCCCAATGTCGATCTGATCTACCGATAAGTTCAGAGATAGAGAATACCGAATAGTCTTGACCCACTTGGGCCGAAATTATCAGGCATTTTTCTCCTGTAGCTACGTACAATCGATTTTGATCTGCCGCCATATAACTGGTGTCGTATGGAATGGCAACACGCAATGAATTTGCTATTTGACGATCCCAAAGTTCAGTTCCATTATATCCGTCTACTGCTATGACTCGGTCATTTCCTGGAATAAACAGGCGACCGTAACTGAACAGAGGAGGGACAGTCCGAAGATGCCGGTCAATCATCCGCCGCGGTCCCGGATTACCGAACCATTGGATAGTTAAATTGTCATTTACGTGTTGGTCTCTGCTGCAGGCTGAACTACCCAAATCCGCGTATTGATGTGTCCACTCACCGCTGTTTGGCAATCGTCCTCTTTCTCGGATTCTCGAAGCGCCATCGGGTAGTATCCGATAAGTGACGCCACCGCATGGTCGTAACACACGATCAATTTCGGTTTCAAACTGCTGATCGTTAATGAGAACAATGTTTGCAAAATAATCGGTGAATGGTAGCTTATTCCCCGCAACTTTTTGAATGCTGACATGAGTGCCGTAGATACCTGCTTTTGCCAAAGCCATGCGAGCTTTTCTTATTTCTTGGGTGTCTTGATCTATGCCGATAACTCTTAAGTCAGAACGAGTTGCAATTTCGTAGGCAAGCTGACCACCATCTATACCAACAATTAAGCAAAATCCCTTGGTAATACTGGTATCACTAATAATTTGGTTAACGATCTCAGTATATTTTGAGGGTTTGCTAAGGGGGCTGGGCATGTTTGCATACTTGCTGGGGGCTTGCTGGTTAGCCATGGATGTGTTAGCTGAAAAACAGTGGATTGTTCCTAGGTCCGTGCTGACTATTAACCTTTGTATCATAGGCGGCAACTTCGCCTTCTCCACCTGCGAATAATAAGTCACCTGCTTTAATTAATGAATATGGGTGTCCTCAGGGTTTTTTCCATGGTATACAATTGCTGATTGCTAATTTTATTTGTTCCAGATTCCTGAAAACATTTCTAAGTTGATTTTGGATGACTTTGGCTTGTTCTTGGTTCGATTCTGATTTCAGATACTGATTTAAGTCTTCCCTCTGATCTTGAAGTTGACGTTGTCGTTGACGTAAGCCGAGTAGTTGGACACGGTCTAAAGCACTAATTTCCGTGTCAGTGTGAAGATAGGACATCTCTGGTGTAACAACAATGTGATTGCCGCGGAATGTGGCAAGATGGTCACTTGCTTGGACAGCTGAAATACGCAGGCTTCCATCATTTCCTGGACCCGAAATTAGTTCATTATCGGTAAGGAGAGCATAGCTTCCTCCCGACGATTCGAAGGATCTGAGATAATGACCGCTTTGCTTGTCAAGTGCGAAAGGATTGGTACGGCCAGTTGGAACATAAAGCCGATTCGGTGAGGTCAACAGATACCCCTGTGGTGAAAGTCCATTTAGTTTTTCTCTCCAGATAAGTTCCCCGTTTTCAGAATTCAGTGCAACTGCAAAAACTCCTTGTGATGGAAAGATACCTGCACAGCAATACAAAATCCCATTGTCAATCACCACACTCGTTCGTACCGGTTGTATTGATATCATGCGTCCATTACCGATAATTTGGCGATTGCTTCCAGCAATTTGGTGTTTCCAGATTAAATTGGCGTTCTCAACATCAAGACAGTAAACAAACCCATCATCACTACCGAAATATACTTTCATTTTGGAAACAGACGGAGCAAAATGGATAGGAGCGTTTGCAAAGAAACGCCATAAAACTTTCCCATCATTTGCGTTAAGGCAGTAAAGCTGATCATCTGATGAAGAACCAAAAAATATTTGTTGATTGACTGCAACAACATGAAATGCTCTATCATAAACGACACGTGGCTTAATTGATTCAAGTCGTTGCCAATAACTGCTCTTTGCTGGTGGGGGCCAGGATGGTGTTGGCTTTTGAGTCAGATAATAGCGCCATTGCTCAGTCATGTTCCTGTCCAAGTTTTCGTCAGTTACGCCGGATCTCTGACTATCATGAAGATAACTGGGCCAACCCGAAGCAGACTTTTGTAATATTTCGGATGATTTTTCGTCTTCCCTATTGATATTGTTACCCCAAGTGATGTATGAACTGAAAAAAATGAGTAAGAGTATCAATCTAGCATGGGAAATTCGTATTGCTGAGTTCATAAAACTTAACCTGTAATTTTTGTATTATACAGACTTCATCTTGAAGATTAATAAAAGTCAAGTTATCTCCCTAAATTAAGTCAATTACTGACTTTAAATGCCCTGAGTGTTTGTACTTGACAGTGTTTTTGACCAGTGCTATACTAGGCCATCTAACTGGAATTGGGAGAAGTCGGATGATTAAAAATAGTGTGTTCGGTATTGGGCTTATTTTTTCGGTTTTGCTTTTGGGCCTACCAAATGGCGCCATGGCAGGGAGTTGGGAGATATTGCAAAAATACGATCGGGAGCACGATTATTTTGCATTTTTCTTTGTTAGTGCAACTGATGGTTGGGTCGTTGGTGAATCGCCTTTTGAATTAGATAATAAAGGCTTTATTGGATATACAACTGATGCTGGTAAGACTTGGCAGGCGTCGGATGCTACGGTATCGGAAAGATTACAGTCTGTTTACTTCTTTGACAAAAAACACGGATGGGTTGTTGGGGACAAGGGACTGGTAATGAGTACTGTAGATGGCGGAAAAAGTTGGAATGTACAGACCAGCAAGGTCGAAATAAGTGGCATTGGTCTATCTGACGTACATTTTACTTCAAACCAGATTGGTTACGCTGTTGGAATGGGTGAAACGATTATCCGCACAGCTAACGGCGGTAAGACGTGGAAAATACTTCGTGGTGGTCAAGCAGCTGGGGGTGTGGGTGATGATGATACCAATGTTTTTAACGCTGTACAGTTTATTGATGACTCAACTGGTTGGGTTGTTGGTGCGAGTCTGAGCCCTTCTACTGGTGGACAAAAAACCTTGATACAGAAAACTACGGATGCTGGTCGGAACTGGGTTGATCTGCCAGTTTCAGGTGATGATATTTTGTCGGACGTCTTTTTTGTTGACGCTTCAAATGGTTGGGTTGTTGGAGGAAATGGCGTAATTTTACGCACCTCAAATAGTGGAGAGAGTTGGGAGCGTCAAGAGAGTAATTCTCCAGAAAAGCTGCGAAGTGTTGTTTTTATCAATGAAAATGTAGGCTGGGCAGTTGGTGGTGAATTGGGTGTTAATGTCGTCTTGCAGACTGAGGATTCTGGTCAGACATGGGTCGATCAGAGTAGTGGAAAGCTATATGCTCAGGACATCGGGAGCTTTGAAGATAATGTTTGGATTACTGGTCAAAATGGTTTCGTGAACAAGTACAGTAAATAGCACAGCAGGTTGTATATGTTGAAGTTAGCTGAGCGAATGAATCGGTTAAGCACCGAATCTGCTTTTGAGGTTTTGGCCAAGGCAAGGGATCTAGAAGCGCAAGGCAAAGACATCGTTCATTTGGAAATTGGTCAACCAGACTTTAAAACGCCGGTTAATGTGTGCCAGGCTGCATTTCAGGCGATGAAAGATGGACAGACAGGTTATAGCTCTCCGGCAGGATTACCAGCGTTTCGTGAGGTGGTTGCAGATTGGGTCTCAAAGACGAGGCGTGTTTTGGTCAAACCTGATCAGGTATCTGTAACTCCTGGAGCGAAGCCGATAATTTTTTTTGCTATTCTGACCTGTGTGGGCGATGGCGATGAGGTTATCTATCCCGATCCTGGGTTTCCCATCTATGAATCGGTCATTCATTTTATTGGGGCTAAACCGATACCGTTACCGTTAAGAGAATCAGTTGATTTTCGGTTTCGAATTGAAGATCTGGAGAAAATAATCTCAGATCGAACCCGGTTGCTAATCATCAATTCACCCCAGAATCCGACTGGAGGGGTACTGACCCAGAGTGATTTAGAGGCGATTTCTGAGTTGGCGATTAAACATGATTTTTACGTTTTGAGTGACGAAATCTACTCACAACTGGTTTATGATGGAGATCATCAAAGTATTTTGTCAATTGATGGAATGCAGGAGCGAACTATTATGCTTGATGGTCATTCCAAATCATACGCCATGACAGGCTGGCGACTTGGATATAGTGTTTCTCCCAAACTAATTGCTGACCAGTTTGCCAAATTAATGGTTAATTTTAACTCATGTACGGCAACATTCACTCAGATTGCTGGAATTGAAGCAATTCAAAACTCGCAGGACTTTGTCAGCCAAATGTGGCTTGAGTTCAAAACTCGGCGGGATTTTCTGGTCAAAGGATTGAATGAGATTGATGGTATAAGTTGTAAGATACCTTCTGGTGCGTTTTATACTTTTCCTAATGTAACAGGTATTCCCATGACATGTGCTGAATTTTCGGATTATCTATTAACTGAAGCAGGAGTGGCTCTTCTACCTGGTTCATCTTTTGGCATATTTGGTGATGGCTATCTTCGGATTTCATATGCAAATTCCATTGATAATATTCAAGAGGCACTTGTTCGAATTAACAAGGGAATCTCAGAGATTTAGGAGTGATTAGATCTAAATGTTCGGAAAGGCAATTGCCTGTGTTCCTGCTAGCACAACAAATCTTGGACCCGGTTTTGATGTCCTTGGTTTAGCCCTTAAACTTTACAGCACGGTTGAGATTGAGGAAACCGATTCTGGCGTCAGAATTATTGTTCATGGTGTGGATCAAGATAAAATTCCCACAAGCACCGACAACCTCGCCTTTGAGTCTGCGAACTATATATTTCAGCGAGTGGGTTATCAACCAAAAGGTATCAAACTCACAATCACGAATGGCATTCCGGCAATCCGTGGTTTGGGTGGTAGCGGGACAGCAATACTTGGTGGTCTATTGAGTGCAAACGCAATTTGCGGAGATCCGTTTTCACCAGATCAGATTCTGGATTTTGCCGTTGAACGGGAGGGGCATCCAGACAATATTACTGCATCGCTTTTAGGTGGTCTGACAGTTGCCGTAGTTGACAAGAAAAATGTTAAGGCGGTTAAACTCAGCCCTCCAGAAGATCTACGCGTGGTTATTGCTATTCCTGATTACACATTATCAACCAAGGAGGCAAGAGAAGTTCTGCCGCAGAATTTAGATCTTAAGTCTGCAATCTATAATGTGAGCCGATCCTCGCTTTTGGTAGCTGCTGTTGCGACCGGTAAGCTTGATATGCTGAATGTTGCCATGCAGGATCTACTCCACCAACCACATCGCGCAAAATTGATTCCTGGATTTGAAGATGTGTGTAACTCCGCTATTCAAGCTGGAGCACTCAGTGCCGCCTTAAGTGGTGCGGGACCGAGCATTGCTGCTTATTGCATTACCTCGGAAGATCAGATTGCTAATGTCATGATAGATGCCTTTGCCGAAAATGGGTTGAATGCGGAAGCCAAAATTCTAGAAGTTGATTCGGCAGGTGCAACAGTGTCACTACACCTACATAGTTCGGATTGAGATGTCAGATTGGTATAAGCAGAATATTCCCTATATCCTTCGTGAGTTGGTTACCGATCTTGAGCGTGGCTTAAGCGGAGAAGAAGCAAAGCTACGAGTCGCTCAGTATGGTGAGAACTTAATAGATCGACCGAAACAGTTATTGCTGATTCGTACTTTCTTCGCTCAATTTCGGAATCTCACTGTTTTTTCCCTGCTGGTGATGGTCGCAATTTTTGCCATTTTTAGGGAATCAGATCAATTTAGAAAATCACTCCAATTGGATTCTCCCAGTGATGCTGTTGCTGTTGCTATTGCTATCGGTTCAATTCTTGTGTTTCAAATCCTGTGGCGGTTTATAGAAGGGATCAGGTTGGCATCACGGATTGAAACTATTCGCGATCGATCTGAAGTGAGTGTTTCCGTTATTCGAGACGGCGATGAAACCAGAATCCCGCCAACAGCAGTTGTTCCTGGCGATATACTGATTCTGATTGAAGGAGACTATATTTCTGCTGACGCACGTCTAGTGGATGCAGATAATCTGGTTGTAGATGAAAGTTATCTGTTTGGCCGAGCGGCTTTATCCGAAAAAAAATCCGGTGACCTTCAAAATCAGACACCACGTCTTGAAGATTGGACCAACATGGTGTTTGGTGGTACATATGTCATAAGTGGACAAGGATACGCCGTAACAGTTGCCACTGGGGATCAACTTGCCATTAATGACTCAAATCACAAAGCACCTCGTGAAGTCAAAATGGAATCTGAAGCTGAAATAGAGGTTGTTGGTTATTATAACCAGTTTCGAACTTTCGGCGTGGTTTTAGCCGTAGTTCTTCTCGGAACTCTAATGTTTAAGCAACCTGCGGAATGGGCAATGTATCTTCTTGTTGCCGCTGCCTTGGTGATTGCTTCTATTCCTGAAGGGCTTAGCTTAACCACACGGCGAATCATAGGTGACAATGTTTATGATATTTCAAAGAAAAGTGTTTTGGTTCGTGAACCATGGAGACTTGAGCGGCTGAGTTGCATGAACTCAGTATGCGTAAATGATGTTGGGATTTCGGGCGATCAGAACTTCACTTTGTCCTCTGTGTTTGTTGATGGACAGTTTGTTGATCGAACAATGTGGGAAGGTTGGATTCAGAATTCGTTACAACGAGTGGCTTCGCCAATTTCTGCTCAAAACCAAGTTGCACAACCTGTTTACTATGATCTGCAACATATACCGACCTTCCCATGGTTATTGCTTATGGCAAGTTTATGCGTTGAGAGTAATCAGAATTACCAAAGCGAATCTGGTGAACCTCATATTGATAATTCGTTGTCAAACCTTGTTGAGCAAATTGGTTTGAGCCGCTACAAATCTGCTTTTTCAAACCATCAGAGGATTCCCATGGGTGTGGAAGGCCAGTTTCAGTCGTTCCTTTTCACTCAGGAAGATCAGAGTTTTCTTCAAGTAGCGTTTGGTGAGACAGAATCAATACTACGTGCGTCAACGCATGTAGAGGTTCATGGTAGCCAGGATGTTTTTACCCAGGATGGTAAAGGTTCTTTTCGAGAAGTTACCGAGTCATTAATGGAAGATAGTACAATTGTCATCTCTGTGGCTCGGAAAAATTTTGTTGATCAACCCTTGCAAGATGAATTGCAGAATGGCTTGACTTATATTGGGCTCATTGTCTTTACTTCAATCGAAGATGCCAAATTAAAACAATCAATTAAATCCTGCTTGGATTCAGGGTTCAAAGTGGTGTCCATGATGGATTGGGATCTTGAGAAATCCACTGAGTTTGGGATTGGCCTTGGTTTGATACAAGACCGTCAATCAGCCATTTCAAGGGAGGAATTAAGCGGATTGGACGACAAAGATTTTGAATCGATGGCCGATTTGTTGCTTGTGTACTCACAACCAACTGCCGATCAAAAACTGAACGTTGTGAGAACTCTAAAACGACGTGGGCATTCTATTGGCTTTTGGGGCACCTCAGCGGATGATCTACAGGCAATGCGCGTTGCTAGCGTAAGTTTCGCAGCAGTTAATCAAGCAGATCAAATTACACAACATAATGCGGGATGCTTAATACTGAAGGATGGTTTCAACGCTATTCTGGATCTGGCGCTTCAAGCCCGAAGTGCGTATGAAAGTTTAAGGGGATCTGTTCGGTGGATTCTTTCTTGTTCAATTGCTCAAATGATTACGTTGCTGATCGGTTTTGGGGTTTATTTGTACGATAGCAGCCTTGAAACACCCTTGTTATTAGATGTTCGGCAGATTGTATGGATCCAATTAGTCATCGGCATTGTTTCTTCAATTAGCTTGGGAAAGGAAACAAACATCGGCAATTTACAATATAATAGACCGCAGCAGGTTCCGCCGTTCCTACCACCCGAACAATCGTGGGATATTTTAATGCGTGGAGTGATTATTGCCTTGATGACAAATGTCGCTTTCGTTGTATCATTCAAAACTACCCTAAATTTGCAACTCTCACAGACGATTGCTTGCACAACTCTTGTTTCAACCCTGTTAGCTTCTAGCACTCAATGCCACCGAGAACAGTGGGAATCGATCAAGAATCGCCTTTCAAATCCTCGTTGGTTAACAGTCACTGGCTTCTGCATCATCTTGCAACTTGCAGTCATTTACGTTCCATTTATGCAAGACATTTTCAAAACAGAGAGTTTGGTGGAACTTAAGCAATGGCTGGGTATCGGTTTTCTGTCTGCGATAATGATTGTTCTTCCACTAAACTTAAGCTATCGCCCGCGAACCTCACCTGCCTATTGATTCGATAGCACGCTTGTAATCTTCCTTTTCATCTATATCTTGTAAGATTCGATCTGAATCCACATTTTCATAAAAAATATCATCAGCATGTGTTTGCAAGATTGATCGTACTCCACCGCTGTGCTGGTCGAGTGCCAGAATTGTTTCTGCGTATCGCCGGTCAAAAATGGCCGGATGACCTCGCTGGTTGTTAAATCTTGGAATAGTGATACCATGACTATTTCTATGATGGGCGGCAATCACAATATCGATCAAATCCGACGTGATAAACGGTTGGTCTACTAATGTAATCGCGAATGCAACTGACGATTTTGAAAGTGAACGGATACCGCACTGTGCGGAACTGAGCATGCCGTTATGATAGTCAGGGTTGAAAGCAATTTGGACAGGGTTAAACTTGATTTTCGATCGAATGAGATCTGCTTGGTGACCGATGACAACAATTACACTGTCCAGTTTTGACTGCAAAAGGTTATCAATCACAGTTTCAATTATTGTTCTATGGCCGAAAGGCAAAAGTTGTTTTGGAGTACCCATTCGAGTTGATAGGCCAGCAGCAAGCAAAATTCCTGTAATTGCATCTTTCATTTGGTCTAATGTATTGGATTGATTAAAGTTGGGGTTGTAATGTTACCTTAAGAGGTGTCATAGCTGTGTCCGATGTACTATGGAACACAGCCCGTTTGTGCGAATCACATGAGTCTGACTATTTCGTCAACATATTTACATCTTCTAGTTATTGTTCCAACGGATGTCCTCAATGGGTTTCAAGGACTTCACACACCGAAATCCGAAATAGCGATCTGTGTCTGATGGCGATCGATAGTTTCGGTTGGCTACCCGAAGGTTGTTTTCATCACCATCCCATGAACCTCCCCGAATGATACGAAAAGTTCTGATCTGATTCACTCGTTGAATGACATCTTGTATGTTTCCATCGGCAAATGGATTTTTTCTTGCTAATCGATTATAAAAAGTCTGATCGTATCCGTCTAAACACCATTCAGCCACGTTTCCAGAGATATCATGCAAACCATAATTATTAGGCGGATACGATCCGACTTTCATTGTTTTTCCGACTTGGCGTTTATAATTTACGTGTTTTGAATTTATATCATTTCCCCATGGATAGCGCTGGTTAGTTAAACCGCCGCGAGCCGCATATTCCCATTCTGCTTCAGTGGGTAATCTTTTTTTAGCCCATTTGGTGTATGCCATAGCATCATGCCAAGTGACATACAAAATTGGGTGTTGGTCAGTCGGTGAATACTGGGAGATTTTGGTCCAATTTGGTTTCAGGTGATTCGTTTCTGACAGAAATTTCTTGTATTCACCAACTGTTACTTCATGGGTGTCCATGTAAAATGCGTCAATGAAAACGCTTTTAACTGGTTGTTCGTCCTTATGGCCTTCTTTAAAAGCATCCCCTATATTAAATTCTCCAGCAGGTATGTATTGCATATTCTCCGGCGCTTTTACCGACACCTCAACAGGCAATTGGTTCTCCAATGAGGCAATCTGATTTTCAAGCTTGTTGATAACTAGATCTTGGTCTTTGATAATTTCAATTAGCGCTGGTACATTCTCTTCTTCGAAGGTGGTAATATGTGTTCTTAATTGTTTGATTTCTTCTTTTTGATTTACTATCCCATTTTCTGTCTGTGCAATCTGGCTTATCAAAGATTCGACGTTTGTTCCTAGATTCTGGATTTGCGTCTGTTGCACCAAAATTTTGTCTATCAATTCATCAATACGTTCATCTTGATCATTGCACCCCAATTGCAACATGATGCTGATAATAGCAACAGCGAGTGACGTTGCATTGATAAGAATTTGCCTTAATTCCATATTATTTAATCGCTAATATGATATTGGTTTAATATCCCTGAGAATGAATTGCCTATTGAGAATAGGCCTTCATCCTTTACTATGACGCGTATGCTAAAATATAGTTGATGTTGTGCACTCTATTGCTGAGGTAGATCTATCTCAAACTTGGTCTTTTCGTCATCCTACTTGGCATGTCCATGTGGGGCATTTTCAGTTAGCTAGCGGTTGTACATGATAATGCAGTGAAGGAGTTTTTCGGAGTCGGCACTCTGTATATAGCCAATCAAAGATTGCTAGTAAGTTAAATTCATTTTATATTACCTTGATGAAAGATTCAATGTTTAATATAGATAGATAGAATCGTAATAAAATAAATGATTAAAGATAATTACAACCGTCTTTAAATCAAGGCGTTAAAAAGCAGTTTGAACGTTCCGTGAGTTTGGGCGCGATGTTGGGGGCGAAAGCCGAAAAGGATAACTCTCCCTTCCCCATATTGGGCTGAGACTAACGCTGCTTTCTCTGACAGCAGTTCCTCTCCATTAAGCCAACCGCTTTGCAACAGATTCTTCTCCGGATACCGAACGACGATTTCATACCTTTGGTTAAAGCGGGAAGGCAGAATCTCAAATGCCGGACTGTCCCAGGCGAATATCAATCCCTCAGTAGGCATACCATAACCAAGTTGGTGATTGGCATCGATGTGTGTCCTTAAAGTCGATCCCGGACAGAAGAACTCGTTGGCTGATTTTCCTTGCAGTAGATTTTTAACCTTCAAGTCAAGTTTTTCGATAGCGAACCCGCAGGAATGGTTGAGCGTAACTAAAGTTCCTCCATGTAGAACAAATTGCTTAATTGCTTTTACACCTTTTTTACCGATGCCGCTACGATATTCTGGTGGAATGTCCACATCTTTGGAGTCATCTTTTTCGTCTGGACCGACGATCATAGATGTGGAATCGTTAGGTAAGATGATAACGTCCAGATTTTGTTTTAGATTTCCAGCTTTAATTTCTTTATCTGTTAATGCTTGGTAAGGGAATCCAAACTGTTCTAGGACCAACCGTGTCCAGCCTTCATCCATGTTCCCACCCCGAAATCTGCGATACATACCGATACGCAATTGCTTGACCGGATGTTGTGGTACCGGAAGATCTTGCTTCAGGTCATGGAGCCATACATCGAAGTCCTGAGTTGCGACTTTGAGCAGGTCGACAGGCTGTGCTTCGACTTTAAACGTACCTGGCGGAAAGAGGCTACCGTCAACTTCAATGGCTTGACTGCACCGCATGACACTAATATCTTGTTTGAGCAATTGGTTAACACACCGAAAACTGTCGTTAAGTCTACTGTCCAAGATGTAGCCAATTTCTGATTGATTAATTAGTTGACTGGTAGTGTTTTCGGTTTTTGTAATCAGGCCGAAGATAGAGCTGTCCCGTTCCAGATCTCCGGCAGATTCTACCTTTACACCCATGAATTCGGCTATGGTATCGGTTGCTGTATCATAAGGTCGATCCGGCACCTTATCCATTTTTCGTGTCCGCGCATCATCTGGGAAGATGGTACGATCCAGTAAAGTTTTAATCACCCCTATTTTAGGTTGATCTAAGAAAAGGGCGTAAGTTCTGACCGGGTAAGTTATTCCGCCAGATATGAATTCCTTTGAGGCTTGATGTATTTCGATACCTTGACCCAGCAATTTATCAATAAGTTTGGTGACGGTTAGTGAGTCGTGTTGTGTGGGTCGGATTAAGTAAGTGGATAGTCTGTTTTCGTTACCCCGTTCAATTTGTCGCTTAGCTTTAAGGTAAGCATTCTGGAGGATGGTGTCTTTGTGTCTGGCTGCCAAATCGAGCAGGCTTAAAGCCGCGATTTTTTGTTGGTCAACTATGTGGCGGGGTCGCCACCACCCACCTGGCCATGGATGAGGGAAATTGGTTTGTGATTTGTAATGAGGAAATCCCCTGAGTGCTCCACCTTGTCCCTGTAATTGGCTGGGATGAATGTATAGGGGCGTTGCCAAGTTCGTATGCGCAGACTCTGTTAATAGGCTGGCAATGTTGTGGTAATTTCCAAGCCAGTGAAATCCGAGGTGGCTCCAAGCCGGAAAGAGCGCAGCATTCAGCACACCAGTGATGCCAGCTTCCTCCAGCTTATAGGCCATGTGGGCACCGTACCAATTAATTTCTCTCCAAATTAATGGATTGGCATGTGGGTGGATGGGTTCACAGTAGGGGGCAACGTACAAGCGTGCGCCGTAACTCCCCATTTCATGATGGTCTTGAAAAACCTGTGGATGCCACTCGAGAAACAGTGTTTGGGCAACGTATGTTGATTCTACCAGATTGGTCATAAAAGCGTCTCTATTATTGTCGTGTCCAGCATATTTGTGGTATAACCGCGGAAGTTCACAACCTTCGTATTCGGTATCAAGATATTGGTTATACCAATCGGTTACCATGATCTGGCCGTCCGGATTAAGACACGGGAACGACAAGAAAATCGTGTTATCGAGAATGCGTTTGGTCTCCTCGTCTGAAATTGTTATCAGATCGTAAGCCAATTCTGGTGCCATCTGTGTGCTGCCAATTTCGGAAGCGTGAAGTCCCATAGATTGGCAAATGACTACCTTTCCTTCATGTGTCAAACGAGAGATCTCCGTTTCAGAACGTCCGCGTGGATCGCTAATTTGGGCGTTTAAATCCTGTAAATACTGGAGATTGTCCAGATTTTGGGGGGATGAAACAATCACTAACAGAAATGGATTACCTTCGGTGGAAAGACCCATCTCAATGACTTTCAATTTCTGGCTTTCCTGATTTAACAACCGAAAGTAATCAACAATCCGATTCCAATGGGCAATCTTGCGATCAGTTCCAAGCTGGAAACCAAAAAACTCTTGAGGCGACGTAACATGCTGAGCCATGATAGATCCTTGTTTGTAATCGTTTGACTTGGCCTAAATGAAATGTGGGTATGATACAGAAAAAACTTTGTCTGACTTTATACTTGGCTAGCCGGATAAAGTCAACTGTTATGCCTAGCTGAGATCGATTCCTTTACCTAATTCAGCGAATCTTTTAATAACTGCTACCGCGGAATTCCATAGCTATGCTACAATAATTTCATCAATAGTACTACTTTACCACCATAATCCGGGTTATTGAGAAAGAATATGAACCAATGAATCGGATTAATCTAGAGCAAGCTATGGAAATCGCACAATCAAAGTATAAATCTAAACAATACTATCAAGTAAAACAAATCTTGCAACAGATTCTTCAACATGGTGGTGAGAATATTGGTGCGTATCTTCTGATGGGTAACGAGTACTATTGTTTAAGTGAATATCAGCAGGCTGTTGAAGTATACAGCTATGTGAAAAAAATAGCTCCGAATGCGGCTGTTTCTTATGTCAACTTAGGTAATTCATACGCCAAATTAAAATGCTTCGATGATGCAACCAATTCATATGATAAAGCAATTGCTATTGAACCTAGTTTAATGAAGATAGTTTGCCGTAATTTAGTCTGCGTTCATTCTATGAATCAGCAAGTGATACCTGCTCTTGAAATGTGTGGTGAGATTTCTAGATAATAGTTATGATTCTAATAGCCTAGACATTACTTTAAGTAGTAAATACAATAGGTCTAATCCAAGCCCTACTTAATTAATCGTATGTCAATATGTATAACAAATTGCACATTGATGGGATTTGGAAGATGGCATACGGCCTGAAGCAATGTACATGGGAATCAGTACAATACTATGGATTGTTGCCATAAAGGATTTGGTTGATTTAACTGACTCTAATACTTTATTGGATTATGGAAGTGGAAAAGGGATTCAATACAAGACTGTGCTGCCAGAAGACGAAAATCGTGTAGCATGTCAAAAACTTCAAGATTATTGGGAGACAAGTGAGATCTACTGTTATGATCCTGCTTATCCACCACATCAAAACCTCCCCAATCGGCAATTTGATGGTGTGATATCAACTGATGTCTTAGAACACTGTCATCAAGAAGACATGAAATGGATCATTAATGAAATTTTCAGCTTAGCGAGAAGATTTGTTTTTGCTAACATCGCATGTTATAGGGCCTCTAAATCGCTACCAAACGGCAAAAATGCTCATTGTACTATCCGCCCTTCTGTTTGGTGGGATGTAGTATTAAAGTCTATCACCCAGAATTATTCTGAAGTAGAATATTGTGTGCTGGTAAAATATATTTGGTTGGATATCAAAGGTGATGAACCTGTATTTCAAGTACTTAGTAATTTAAAACCTTCTGAGCAAGGTGAAATAGAATTGAGCCCTTCCTCTGCCACGATACACAAAATACGTTAGGAACGTGAGAATCTTGTTCCGCATACTCTTCATGGACAAGGAGAGTCACTATCCTTATGGTAGAAGTAGCGGTTGATCGAAAATAGACTGTTATTTTGCCTGGGTTTACGAGATTTAAGATGAAATACGGAAATTAAGGGTAAAAAATGCCACATTATCTGCTTTTGGATTCAATTAATGTTTCTGCCGACGAAAATTCTACCGACTTACCTAAGTTAGAGGAAATGATAATAAATCTCGATAATATTGCGGTCATTAAACGTAGCTGTGATTTAGAGATTAGTGATCAGGATGGTACACAACATATTTCAGAACAGTTAGATGAGTCGGAAAAGCTGGTAATTATTCTCAATGATCAAACAACAATAGCTTTTGAAGGTAAAATTGCCAAAATTAACTACTTTAAAATAGTTAAAAAATTGATAGCACTTGACGCGCTTGTTTTACTCGAGGATGATGTTCGGTCTGAAGATGGAGAATTGGATTCAAGTGAGTGGATGGCTGACGATAATTCCGTTGACACTGCCTAGGGTCTGTTAACATTCATTCATCGTTAGTGTCTTCTATGGTCATTGGAGGAAAGACCATATGAACAGAAAACTATTGCCAAACGACCAGTGGGAAGGCATCAAGGATCTTCTGCCAGGCAAGGAGGGTGACCCTGGCAAGACCGGCGCGGACAACCGATTGTTGATTGAGGCTGTGCTGTGGATTGCACGGACTGGGTCACCTTGGCGCGACCTGCTTCCTGCCT
>DTUY01000341.1:0-38027 GCA_012963885.1 Candidatus Poribacteria bacterium
GCTGCTGATTTAAGAAGAATTAGGAGTTCCTGATGCGCGGAGGGAACTAAAAGAATACTGGAAGAAGAACTGGTAAATGGAAAACTGCCAGCAAATAATATGGGGTAAGAGATTGATCAAATTATAATAGTTGATATAAACACAAAGGAGAAAATTGTGGCAGATCGATTGAAAAGCAAAGTGGCAATTATCACCGGGGCTTCACGGGGGATCGGTGCCAAAAGTGCTGAGATTTTTGCGCAGGAAGGTGCAGCTGTCGCTGTCTGGGATGTGCTAGAAGAACGCGGTCACACTGTTGTAGATAACATTATAGCAAATAATGGCCGAGCGCTTTTCTGTCGATGTGATGTGACAAGCGCTGACCAGATCCAACAAGCTGTAGGTCAAACCACCTCAAACTTGGGAAGACCTAGCGTTCTGTTTAATAACGCAGGAATTGTAGTCGTCGGTGAGATCGAAGAGATCAGCGAAGAGGAATGGGATCATCAGTATGCAGTTAATGTTAAAAGCATATATTTAGTATCACGAGCCGTGATTCCAAACATGCGCCAGGTCGGTGGTGGATCAATTATTAATATGGCTAGTGAATCTGCTTACGTTGGTTTCCCTATGCATCCTGCATACACGTCATCCAAAGCTGCTGTTGTCCACTTGTCACGCAGTATGGCAGTACGGTATGCGTCAGAGAATATTCGAGTTAACAGTCTATGTCCTGGTACTATCGAGACAGAATTACTTCAGGAGTTTTTAGATCAACAGGAAGACGGAGACGCTGTCAAGAAAGAAATAGAAGATATGCATCCGTTGGGTATCGGTACTTCTGAAGATATAGCTTGGGCAGCGGTTTACTTGGCGTCTGATGAGTCTAAGTATATGACGGGAGCTCCTATGTTAGTCGAAGGTGGGATTCTCTCGCTTTAAAGCACAACTGCTATGATTCAAATGGAACACTATCGAGTTGGCATCAGTTCCTAAACACGACTCGGGTGTCTTGATCGATTATCATTGTAGCGTTTGTATATTGCATGACTTTTTTGCTGACTCGGTTTCGTTGTTTGGATTAGCTTCGCAACGAGTCACAAAATTTGGTTTCTGGTGTATGACAGACTATATGTTACTACCAGTAATCGACTATGCGTCTCATAGTACTTTTTCACCTCTTCAGAGTTTTGGCTAAATATAGCACCGAAATGGCCATAATTCTTCTTCGACACCTTACTTTCTGGCACTTTGAAGGACTAACTTACATGCAACCGGCAACCTTTTTTGATAGCAAATCCATGCACTGTTATCGTAAATCAGTGTTGAATATTCACAGAAGTATAGTAATTGAATAATGGCTATGGAGATTGTCAAATAATGGAAAAGTTTCAACTAAGACTGTCCTCAATGTTTTTGAGCTAGTCTTATCCACGTGGCATATAAAGTGCATGTATGCTGAATTTCCTTCATCTTCAAAATTGTGATTGTGAATTAGTCTTCTGTTTAAGGATTTTGATATTGACAAAAATCAGCATTCCTTGTTAAAATAGGCCGACTCGCCGGGTAGGGTGACAGAGTGGACGATTGTGGCGGTCTTGAAAACCGTTGTGGCGAGAGTCACCGTGGGTTCGAATCCCACCCCTACCGCCATTGACAAGGCATGTTGACGGAGAGGTGCGAGAGTGGTTGAATCGGGCTGCCTGCTAAGCAGTTATGGCTTAACAGCCATCATGGGTTCGAATCCCATCCTCTCCGCCATTTTTTATGATGCGCCGGTAGCTCAGCGGATTAGAGCATCTGACTACGGATCAGAAGGCCGGGGGTTCGAATCCTCTCCGGCGCTTATTTTTGTGTTGTGAAATGTGATTGGTTTTGGATGCGGGAAGCGTTAAGTTTGGCACGTCGTGCTGCACAGGCGGGAGAGGTTCCGGTCGGGGCAATTGTTGTTAAAAATGACATAGCCACTGCGCGTGCATATAATACACGGCAACAATCCAAAGATCCGACGGCACATGCAGAGATTTTGGTGATCCAACGAGCCTCAATGGTTACTGGTGATTGGCGTTTAATTGATACAACACTTTATGTTACCTTGGAACCATGTCCAATGTGTGCTGGTGCAATTTTGGCAAGTCGTATTCCGCGAGTTGTCTATGGTGCTGCTGATTCAAAGGCAGGCGCAGTTGATTCGCTCTTTGGGCTCCTAAACGATCGTCGGCTAAACCATCAGGTTGAGGTTAGATCAGGTGTTTTGGCCGAAGAAAGCAGCAGGTTATTGAAGTCATTTTTTGGTAAGCGCAGACAGCAGATCTCGGAGAGGTGCGAGAGTGGTTGAATCGGGCAGTCTCGAAAACTGTTGTGCGTGAAAGCGTACCGTGGGTTCGAATCCCACCCTCTCCGCCATTAGGGTGTTTGTGCATAGTTTCCGATTTAATTCTTGAATAAGCTTACACTTCTAAATTTTGGGGCAGTAGCTCAGATGGGAGAGCGCATCCCTCGCACGGATGAGGCCACGGGTTCAAGTCCCGTCTGCTCCATGACTCCATGACTGGAGAGATGCGAGAGTGGTTGAATCGGCATGACTGGAAATCATGTGTGCGTGAAAGCGTACCGTGGGTTCGAATCCCACTCTCTCCGCCATTTTTATGGAATTTGGACTTGGTTATGCTAAGTGGGGAGGTAGCGGTGCCTTGTACCTGCAATCCGCTATAGCAGGGCTGAATTCCTGTTGTGAGGCTTGGTTCTGTTAAGGACTGACTCAAGTAAGTGGTGATGAAGGTTGGGTCCTGAGCAACTTGAAGTTATTAAACCCCGTCAGATCCGGAAGGAAGCAGCGGTAGATAATCTGAGAGTGTGACGCAGGGTAGCCTGATTGGAGCAAGCTGCTTGAGTAACGCTTGGGAGACCTTGTCAAGCTATGGGTGCATAACCAGAATTTTTTGTTTCACTTAAATCTTTCCTAGGTTTTCCTTCCCAATACGTAGATTCTCGAGACGTAGATTCTCGAGAAAAGTGAGAGATGTGTTTATGTCTTATGAGGTGCTAGCACAGAAGTGGCGTCCTCAATCATTTAATGACGTTGTTTCTCAAACACATATTACCACAACGTTGAGGAACCAAGTGTGGTCTGGTCGGATTGGGCATGCGTATCTTTTCTGGGGACCTAGAGGGACCGGAAAAACAACTGTCGCACGCATTTTGGCCAAAGCGGTCAATTGCCAACAGAAACCCGAAGACCATACGTCCTCGGCTGAACCGTGCAATAATTGCCAATCATGCAACGAAATATACAGTGGTAGATCTGTTGACGTCATTGAAATGGATGCTGCATCCAATCGAGGTATTGATCCAATCCGCGAATTACGCGAGAGTGCCAGATTAACACCTGCTTCCTCCCCATACAAGATTTACATCATTGATGAAGCGCATATGCTTACTCCTGAGGCATTCAACGCGTTGTTAAAAACGCTTGAAGAACCGCCACCTCATGTCATATTCATCTTAGCCACCACCGAGCACCATAAAATCCCGCAAACAATAATATCCCGTTGCCAAGATTTCGATTTTCGGTATATGGAACAATTGCAGATAGCAGATCGGCTACGCCAGATTTGCCAAGCTGAAGAGATTCATATTAGTGACGAAGGACTTTCGCTAATATCCCAACAATCTGAAGGGTGCTTACGGGATGCGCAAAATATTTTGGAACGACTGATCTCGTCTACCGGCAAGGAACTGGATCTAGAGCAAATTACTCAAATCCTTAACCTCGGTTCTGTTCACTTAATTGTTGAACTGAACGATGCAATTTTGAGTGGAAATCTTGCTCTAGCTCTCCAATCATTGTCTAACTTGGCACAGCAAGGTACTGACTTGGTCCAGTGTGTCAACCAATTGATCCGGTATTTCGGGGATCTACGGCGTCTTTGTATTGACTCAAATCTTGGGAATCTTATCATGAGGTCACAATCTGAAATTGAATTGATGCAGCAAAAAGTCAAGCAGGTTTCGGCTGACCGGCTTTCCCGTATTATTAAGATTTGGATTCATACCAACAGCGCAATAAAACAACATGGATTTGCCCGAATTCATATTGAATCGGCTCTGATCGATGTTTGTCAAGTTCGAGGCGGCATTCAGCTAGATCGGTTGCTGAAACATCTTACAGAAATCGAAGATAAAATCGATAAGCTTGAAAGTCAGGATGGCATTCGGCCTGACACAGCCAGTAAAAACATGGATAAAGCTACTCACTATAGTGCTGATGAGAACATATCGGGGATAGATTTGTCCAAAAATACGTTGACAACCGGTTTGTCAGATGAAGTTAGCGATGAATTGGAAGAGGTAGTTGCTGTTGAAGTAAAATCAGACACGAATCAGGGAGAACAGCGTTTTTCAATTAACGACCAAGTTGATCGGGAAAGGGGCTGGGAGGAAGTACTGGAAATTCTGAAACAGAAAAAGCGATCACTTTATGCGCATTTACGTGAAACAAAAATTTTAGCAGCTGATGTATCAGAAGAGAACCAAAATGTCTTTAAGATTGCCTGTGAACGTCCAGTAACTATTAAAATGGTGAATGACAATGACAAATTGGAGATATCAGATATACTCGAGTCATTGTTTGGGATTCGTCCGCAGGTTCAACTGGTTCGCGTCGATCCCAAACAACGCGAATCTCAACCTGAGGAGTATACAGATCCACCTCAGAACAGCCGCACAATAAAGCGGAATCCATCACAAAAGCAAAACGACAAAACACCCGTGATGTTGATGCATGAAGCAAATAGTGATCCAAAATTATCTTCAATTCTTCGGATGCTTGATGCTAAGATCATAAAGATCGAACCAAATTAAAACTAGGAGGATCATTATAATGAATATGAATAACTTAATGAAACAAGCCCAGAAGATGCAAAAACGGATGCTTGAAATTCAGGAAGACCTTGCCAGTAGAACTGT
Source organism: Candidatus Poribacteria bacterium (assembly GCA_012963885.1). Lineage (GTDB taxonomy): Bacteria > Poribacteria > WGA-4E > WGA-4E > UBA9662 > UBA9662. The sequence goes on from DTUY01000341.1 coordinate 4,948, forward strand.
TGAAACAACAGTTGGAGGGGGTATGGTAACCGCAGTTGCAAACGGACAACAGGAATTAGTATCGATTACAATTTCGCCTGATGTTGTTGACCCGAACGACGTTGAAATGCTTGAAGATCTAATTTTGGCTGCGGTGAACGAAGCGCGCAATAAGGCTCAGGAACTGATGGGTGATGAAATGAGTAAGCTTACTGGAGGTATCAAGATCCCTGGAATGATGTAGATGATATACCCTAAGCCTTTGGAGGATTTAGTTAAACAATTACAAAAATTGCCAACAATCGGGCCTAAAACTGCGCAGCGTCTCGCTTTCTCAATCCTGAAAATGTCGGAGGAAGAAGCTGCAAAGGTTTCAAAATCAATTTCAGAAGTTAAAACAAAGCTCAAGTACTGTACAATTTGTGGGAGCATTACAGATCAGGATCCGTGTATGATATGTACTAATCCTAACCGGAGTCATCAAATAGTTTGTGTGATTGAAGAAGCAGATGATTTACTTGCTATCGAACGAACGCGGCAGTACAAAGGAGTTTATCATGTGCTAATGGGTGCTTTGTCGCCGCTTGATGGAATAGGGCCGCGTGATCTCCGAATTGGTTCTCTGCTTGATCGGGTGGGTGAGAAAAATATCGGAGAGGTCATCATCGCTACTAATTATACCACTGAAGGACAAGCTACAGCGCTGTATTTGGCGAAACAATTAGATAATTTTGATGTTGATGTAACTCGCATTGCCTACGGCATTCCGGTTGGTGGGGATCTTGAGTACATTGATGACCAAACAATCAGTCGAGCAATAGAAGGTCGGAGAAAAATTAATTTGTAGATTCACAATGAGAAACTATCATAAAAAATACGATGTTTTAGTGGTTGGTGCTGGACACGCTGGATGTGAGGCGGCCCTTGCCGCAGCACGGATGGGGTGCCAAGCGGCTGTTATGACGATTAATTTGGACACTATTGGAAAAATGTCTTGCAATCCTGCAATTGGCGGTCAGGGAAAGGGACATTTGGTGAAAGAAATTGACGCACTTGGCGGTGAAATGGCTAAAGCTATTGATCAGACTGGAATTCAGTTTCGCCAACTTAACACCAGCAAAGGGCCTGCTGTTAGATCAAGCCGAGCACAAGCAGACAAAAAAAACTATCAGAATTACATGAAGGAGATTCTTGAGAAACAGGAGAATCTAGATGTCAAGCAAGTTCTAGTTGAAGAATTGTTAACTGAAAACGGGAAATGTGTTGGTGTCTTATCGCATACTAAAACTGCGTATCTCGCAGAAATGGTAATATTAACAACCGGAACATTCTTGAGAGGAACCGTACACGTTGGTGATGTTTCCTACAGCGCTGGTCGTGCGGGCGAGTCATCGGCTGAAAAACTATCTGATAGCTTTCTATCTCTTGGCTTTGAAATAGGTCGGTTGAAAACGGGTACACCACCACGAGTGAATGCCCAAACGGTTAATTTTAAGGTGATGCAGATTCAGCTTGGTGATGAAAACCCTCGTCCGTTCTCATTTTCTAATGACCGAATTGAACAAGGTCAAATACCGTGTTTTGTGACCTCCACCAACTCAGTAACGCATGAGATCATTCGTCAAAACTTAGATAGATCTGCCATGTATAGCGGACGTATATCTGGCATTGGTCCGCGCTACTGTCCTTCAATTGAAGACAAGATAACCCGATTTGCAGATAAAGATCGGCATAATATTTTTGTGGAACCTGAAGGCCGTGATACAAACGAGATCTACCTGAACGGCATTTCATCAAGTTTGCCGGAAGATGTTCAAACTGATATGGTTAGGAGTATCAAAGGTCTGGAAGGTGCGGAAATTATGCGATTTGGGTATGCGGTGGAGTATGATTTCGCACCAGCAACTCAACTTTATCCAACACTAGAAACGAAACGTGTAGCCAATCTTTACTTTGCAGGCCAATTGAATGGAACAACTGGTTACGAAGAAGCTGCAGCACAAGGGGTAGTGGCCGGTATAAATGCCGCATTAAAAATCCATGGCAAAGATCCTTTTGTACTCAAACGCTCTAACGCTTATATTGGCGTATTGATTGATGATCTTGTCACGAAAGATATTCGTGAACCGTATCGCATGTTTACCTCACGTGCAGAGTATCGTTTGCAACTTCGTGAGGATAATGCTGATCTACGATTAACGGAAATTGGACATCAATTGGGACTTGTCAAAGACTCTGTATACAACCGTTTTTTGCTGAAGCGCAAGATGGTTTTACAAGAACTGGACCGGTTGGCTGAAACCAAGGTAAAACCGGAAGCTGGCACACTTTATCGGTTAAAGCAGATTAGACTCCCTGAAATCAAGGAGCCAACGACGTTGTCTGATTTGATCAAACGTCCAGAAATTCGTTATAGTCAAATTCGACAGTTTATGCCGCCAGATCAACCACTATCCGAGTTGGTCGAAGAACAAGTTGAAATTCAAATTAAGTATGAAGGTTACATCAAACGGCAGGATCTACAAATTGAGAAATTCAAAAAGTTGGAGAACATGCCGATTCCAAAGGACTTGGATTTCAAGGCAATTAATGGGCTCAAGACCGAAGCGCAACTGAAATTTTGCAAGATTCAACCGATATCAATTGGACATGCCTCACGAATTCCAGGTGTAACGCCAGCAGATATTTCAATTCTAATGGTTGTACTCAAATCCAGAACAAGATCCAACCGGTGAATTCCAGTTTTAAATGGACACTGAGAGATTTAAGTCATTGCTTAGTAAGGTTTTTAAGCAATATGGTTTTTCGCTGACAAGTTCTCAGATCAGTTTGTTTACAACCTATTGGGCAGATTTAAAACTCTGGAACACAAAAATTAACCTGACGTCGATTCGGGATGATCACGAAGTAATCATGAAACATTTCCTCGACTCAGTCGATGTACTCAATTATTTTATTGTGCAGGAAAACGATTTAGTCGTTGATGTTGGTTCTGGCGCTGGATTTCCCGGAATACCTATTAAGATTCTAATGCCCAGCCTTGATTTAACGTTGGTTGAATCTATTTCGAAAAAAACAAGTTTTTTAAAGTTTTTGAAAACACGGTTAAAACTAGAGAATACAAAAATAATCAATCTCCGCGCAGAAGAAATCATAAAGCAAAATCAATATCGAAAAAATTATGACCTAGTATTGACACGATATATCGCTTCTCTTGAAGATTCAGTTGACTATTGTTTGCCGCTATTAAAACCTGATGGGACTTGGGTGGCATTTAAATCTGGGAACGCGCAAGATGAGATTCACTTGGCAGCAACAAAACTAAAATCGGTAAATGCCAAAATTCAATCCGTCATCAGAAATGACATCCCATCGCTAAATCGTATGTATGTGATGATTAAACAGAATTGAGGAGTTAGGCAATGTTTGAAACAGCTGTGAGTATCAACAATATTCCAATTCTGAGAGTTAAAGGCAAAATAATTGGGAACAGTGCTGTTTCCCTAAAAAATGAAATAGATTTACAGCTTGGGCCAACTGGCACGAAATTGATTTTAGACTTAACGGAAGTTCCCCTTCTTGATAGTTCCGCGTTAAGCGCGATTGTCGCGACTCTACAAAAATTGAGGAAGACTGATGGCAAGATGGTTTTATTGAATCCTCAGAAGTCGGTAATGAACGTGCTGAAAGTGACGCGACTTGACTCGGTTTTAGAAGTTTACAGTGACGAGGATACAGCTATAAAAGCGTTTAACTGATCATGATCTTTCAACGTTTGCGTGCGAAAGCGGGGCTACGCGGACAGTTTGTGTTCCTCTTTCTCCTCATCTCACTTATACCGTTAATTATTGTTTCTCTTCTTGCTTATTACTATGGTGTTAGTGCTCTTGAAAATACAATTGGTGAAAATCTTGGGCAAATTGCGAAGGAAAAACTTGTCCAAGCAGATAGATCCCTTTTGGCCCGCCTAAGCAGTATCGAGTCCTATATAGAGTCTATTGCTTCTGCTGTTTCACAGGCAAATGGTAGCAACTCGTCAGAACTGCCATTAACGGTTGTTTTGCTCCAAATCAATAATGAACTAAAGGATGACATTAGGCAACTTGAAGGTTATGCTGGGCCCAGCAGTGAAATTATTATCACAAATCTGCATCGACAGGTAATTCAGGCCTCTAATTCAAGTTTGTACCTGCAAAATATTTCCGATGATTGGTGGGCTGAGGCTTATAACAATAGTTATGGATATGATCGGATTGGGGATGTCCAGTATGATCAGGAAAACCATCTTCATTTCCTTTCTATCGCCTTGCCCATTCGAGATTCAAAGAGTCAGATTGTTGGTATATTACAGGCGAAAATAACCTTGCCAGAATTATCGGTTCTTGTTGAGAAAATTGGTCCCGAGGATGAAGTTGAAAGTGACATTCAAGTAGCGATTATTGATAAAACTGGCAAGGTGGTCTCCGCGTCTCGTGAGAGTAACTATAATTTTGGAGATGACATTGAAATGAGTCATGCTGCTATGAAAGCCATTAATGCGGCTAAGGGAAACGATGAGTATTATGGTTATGAAATGGAAGAAGAAACTGAACAAATTAGCGATCTGGAAACTAATGAAAGAATAAAGGGAGAAAAAAAAGTTTACGGCTGGGCTCGTACACGAACGTGGGAGGGCAGCCGTCTATTACCAGATGCTCTGGGGGGCCGGAATTTTGAAAAATGGACAGTTTTAGTTTCTCTGCCGGCTTCCATTGCCTTTAGTGGGATTACAATACTAACCAAACAAATATTAATGTTCACACTGGTAATATGTATTGTAATTATTCCGATAGCCTTAATTTTTTCTCAGAGGATTGTTACCCCAATTATGCGGGTTGCAGTTGCTGCTCGTGCCATAGGTCATGGTGAATTCGACCAGGAAATACCAATTACAACCAATGATGAGGTTGGAATCCTAGCGGCAGAATTCAATGCCATGAGACAAAATCTTAAGAGTGCTGTTGGAAAATTGATGGCAGAAGAGAAAAAGATGACCGCTGTTGTAAATGGCCTCGCTGAAGGGTTGATCCTAGTAGATAGTGAAAATCATATATTGCACATCAATCCGGCAGCAGAATATATTTTAGACATTGATGCGAGAAGTTCAGAAAAAGAGTTAACCCAAATCATTGAGGACGACCAGCTAACGAAGATTTTCAGAGAAAATAAAGACTTGATTGCTAACAACCAGGTTGCGACTTCCGAAGTAACCATAACCCATAAGAAGGATGGTAAGACGATATTACGAGTGATTGCCACTGCTTTTCTTGACGAAGTTGGTGATGTTTTGGGTACTGTTTACCTATTTCAAGATATTACGCGTGACAAAGAAATAGATCAAATGAAATCCGACTTTATTTCTTTGGTTTCTCACGAGTTAAGAACACCTCTAACCTCAATTATTGGTTTTGTCTCCTTTATTCTAGATGGGAAAGCTGGGACAATTAATGAGAAACAGCGTGATAGCCTAATGCGTGTGTATCGACAGTCAAAACGACTTGCGGCACTCATTAATGATCTGCTTGATATTTCACGTATTGAGGCTGGTCGCATAGAGATGAAGAGAGAACCAACCTCCGTTTTGGAAATTATCAAGCAACGGTTTGATGAAATTAAACCGCAAGCGGATGAAAAATCGCTTCAATTTAGCTTGATTGCTCCCGATTCATTGCCATTAACCTACGGAGATGGGGAGAGAATTGGACAGGTACTAATTAACCTCATGGGAAACGCCATTAAATTTACACCTGAAAAAGGGCGTGTTGTTGTGAAGTTAAAAAGTGATGGTAAAATTATTCATGTCGAGGTTATTGACGACGGTTTTGGAGTTCCAATTGAGAATCGTCAAAAAGTTTTCGAAAAATTTTATCAGCATGATGATATCCATACGCGACAGCAGGGAGGAACAGGACTTGGACTATCTATAGCGAAAAGTATTGTTGAAGTGCATGGCGGTCGGATTTGGGTTGACGACGGTGAAGGAGGACGTGGTAGTAATTTTCAATTTGTCTTGCCACTGGTGGAAATGGGTTATGGAGCAACAGTGTAATGGCCGAGAAAATTTTAGCTGTAGATGATGAGATCGATATTCTCCAGCTAGTTGAAATGACGCTGACCTCGGATGGATTTGAAGTTATCACTGCCTCGAACGGAATTGAGGCGCTGGAGCAAGCAAAGGTTCATATGCCAGATCTCATTCTTCTCGATTTGATGATGCCTGAGATGGATGGGTTTGAAGTTATCAAACATCTTAAACAAACCCCTGAGATGAGGGATATTCCGGTCATTATGCTCACAGCACGCGCTCAAACACATGAGCGAATCGAAGGACTTAGTGCGGGGGCGGATGATTATATTACCAAACCATTTGAGCTTGAAGAACTCAAGTTACGAATTGAGTCGATTCTTGCTCATACCCGAAAGACAAAATATATAAATCCACTGGTTGGTGCCTTGGGAGATTGGTTTACTGAAGATGGTGTTGAACAGTTCGCTGAACATCTACGTGCCGCATCGGCAATTCAACAGCATTTGCTTCCTCAATCGGAGCCTGAGCTGGCAGGATTTGATATCTCTGGATTGCTAGAAAGTTCTATGTTAATTTCTGGTGATTTTTACGATTTTGTTCCTCTTGAAGATGATCGGCTTGGTATTGTAATTGCGGATGTGCGAGGTAAAGGAATTCCAGCAGCGCTACTGATGGTTATGATTCGTACATCACTGCGCCTCGTTTGCCGAGAAGACATGTCTCCCAGTTCTGTTTTAAAGCGTGTCAATGATCTGCTAGTCATCGATACTACCCCAGACTTTTTTGTCACCATGGTGTATGGAATTTTAGATCCGAACTCCATGACATTTACCTACTCTAATGCAGGACATTGTTATCCCCTGTTGCTGAGAGGGGAAAAGATAGAAGAATTGCAGACAGGCGGCATGATACTGGGCTGTTTCGGATTTGCCGAGTTCGAAACGGAAACGATTGAGATTGAATCGGGAAATAAAATTCTCTTCTATACCGACGGTCTTACAGAGGCCGAATTTGAGGCAGATGGTGAATTTTACGGTGAAGAACGACTCAAACGAGTTTTTAAAGAGAATAACAATTTGCCCGCAGATGAACTCTGCAGAAAGATCCGAGAGGATTTGTCATCTTTCTGTGGGACCGGTCAACAAAAAGATGACATTACAATTGTTGCCATTAAATCCAGAAAATCTTGAGATTGATAGAGGAGAACATGGCAGAGAAAAACAGCCAGATAATTAAACTTGAAATACCAAGTTCAATGGATTTTGTTTACCTTCTGGATGCTGTAATCACCGAAATTCTTCAACAAATGGGATTTGACGGAGATACAACCGATCAGGTCAATCTAGCCGTCATAGAAGCAGGTACAAACGCAATTAAACATGGCAATCGGGAGGAATCCCAAAAGCGTGCTTATTTTGACTTCATTATGTATCCTGAAGAGTTGGTTGTTATTGTCCAAGATGAAGGTGAAGGTTTTGATGCCCGAACAACCGAAGATCCATTAAATCCAGAAAATCTGTTTAACTCAAGTGGACGAGGACTATTTCTGATGGAAGCCTGCATGGACAGTGTCGATTTTAGCCAAAATGGAACAGTGGTCACAATGACGAAAAATATAACTTCGTAAGAGATAATAGTTTCTTATGGAAAAATATGATGTAATAGTTATTGGTGTTGGTGCGGTGGGGTCAGCAGTCTGTTATCATTTGATCAAGCGTGGAGTGAGGGTGTTAGGGATTGAAAAATTTGATATACCTCACGCACAGGGTAGTTCGCATGGTTTCTCGCGTCAAACAAAAATCTCAGTTTACGTTGGCGGACATTTCGAGCCGTTAATTTATAGATCTTTTGAGTTGTGGCGTTTGCTTGAGTATGAATCTGATCAAGCGCTCCTGCTAATGACCGGTTTCCTAAACATGAGTCCAGATGAAAATTGGAATCACTTAAAAGGGAAGATTTCACATGAAGTATTGAGCCATGGTCAGTTGAAGGAAAAGTTTCCACAGTTCATCTTGCCCCAAAATTATACGGGCTGCTGGGAACCAAATGGTGGGTTACTTCGTCCAGAGTTGGCAATTTCTTCGCATGTGCTCCAAGCTCTGTGGCATGGTGCAGAGATTCATGCTCGTGAAGCGGTGACGAATTGGGAAGAAACCAGCTCAAGCGTTATAGTTCGGACGACTCAAAGAACATATGTTGCGGATCAGGTTGTGTTCACAAGTGGTGCCTGGACGGGTGAAATTGTTCAGGGGCTAGGTGTTAATCTGACAGTCACCCGATTAGCACTCAACTGGGTTTGGCCTAAAGTACCTGAACTGTTTAATTTCGGCAAGTGCCCTATATGGCAGATTAACACTGCTGAAGGCGCGTACTACGGTTTTCCCATGATGCCGGATAATCCTGGTTTTAAATTGGCACTTCACAGCCACGGCGATCCAACACACCCAGACCGAATTGATCGAATCCCTAACAAGGATGATGAGCAGAGTTCGCGAGCGGCACTTGATAAGTTTATTCCAGAAGCGAACGGTCCACTTCTTTCACAGAAGATCTGTATGTACACGCATACGCCGGACAAATTGCCTATTGTGGATCGACATCCCAAATTCTCTCGTGTAATTTTGGGGGGGGCATTTAGTGGTGAAGGATTCAAGTTTTCAAGTGTATATGGGGAGATAATTGCAGATTTAGTTGTCAAAGGTAAACCAGAAATACCAATCGAATTTATGTCTTTTAATCGTTTCGCAAATTAAGGAAATTGTCTATGGTTAAGACAAAAAACACTCAAAACACTTCGATCTCTTTATGGAAAAAGTGTGAAGATTGCAGTGAATTTGAGTTTATACAGACACTTGCACGGAATGACTATCTGTGTCAGCATTGTGGTCATTATTACTCTATGCCGGCGTTACCGCGGCTAAAACAAATTTTCCAGGATCGATTTGAAAAGATTCCTTTGCCGTTGGTAGATGATATATTAATTTGTAGTGGGGAAGGAACTATTTCGGGAAGTCAGGTTGTGCTTATGGCAATTAGTCGCCTAGACGAACTTCAAATTGAGCACCTTGATTCACTCTTAATTACGATTCAGCATGCCATCGCTGCGAAAACACCTTTGATCGTTATTTCTTCTGGGATAAATCATTTAAAAGCCGAGACTTCACTAGCACATATGGCACAAATTGCCATTGAAATGGATTCGCACAAACAAATGAACTTACTGCAAGTAAGTGTATTAACTGATGGAGATATGACGGATTCGTTATCGACCATCTTCCCCCTTGGGGACTTAACGTTAGTTGAACGGGGACCTAAGGGCAATCAACACGCAACGACATTAGACGCATTTGTAGATTGTTACGCTCCACGTACTGAGATCCCCACCTTAATCAGCCAATTACTATCTTGGTCATCTGTAAATAAATTGGATTATTAATGAGATTTAGTATTGGCGTTGACCTTGGCGGAACAAATATAAAAACCGGCCTCGTTTCTGAATCAGGCGAGATCATCCACTTTATAACAACTCCGACAAATGCACACTCCGGTGAAAAAGCAATTGTGTCTCGAATCGGCCAAGCGATACGTCAACTTGTTGATCAAGGTAAGAGTTTCAGCGTTGATCTAAAAGATATTGTTGGAATTGGCATTGGTTCAGCAGGCCTTATAGAGCCTAAGGAAGGTGTTGTTCATTTCTCTCCGAATTTTGCTGGTTGGTATGATATCCCACTTGCTGATTTAGTAAAAGCGGATTTGGCTCATGATTCAACTAATTGCAAGATATCAGCGTTTCCGATTGTACTGGAGAATGATGGTAATGCGATGGCGTTTGGTGAACTTTGTCATGGTGCTGGAGTGGGAACCAAGAACTTAGTTTGTTTGACACTGGGTACCGGTGTTGGAGGTGGAATTGTTATTGATGGGCGGATCTTTCATGGTAGCCGTAATGCAGGAGCTGAATTGGGGCATACTATCATTCAAAGTAGCGGTAGGCTCTGTGGCTGCGGAAACTATGGCTGTTTGGAAGCCTATGTTGGACGCCATTATATCGTCGAACGCACGCGTAGCAAAATTATTGTAGAAGGTAAACACTCATCTCTTGCAGACAATTTGAATGATTTGACACCCAAGATGATATCAGATGCAGCAAAAAAAGGTGATGAAGTCGCCATTGACATCTTCGAAGAAACGGGAAGATGCATTGGTGTTGCTTTAACATCATTAGCACACATTCTCAATCCAGAGATGGCAATTATTGGAGGAGGAATTGCTGATGCGGGAGAAAAACTCCTCTTTGAACCAATTCGTTCAGAAATCAAGAAGCGTGCAATGGACACAAACGCTGATTCAATGCGAGTCGTGAAAGCGCAACTCGGTAATCAGGCGGGACTCGTTGGATCGGCGATGCTTATTTTTCAAGATTAAAATTTTAGGAATTTACGATTATGAAAAGCTTAGTTCAAGAAATTATTTTTCTTTTCAGTATATTGATTTTATTGGCCGGTTCAAGTTGTTCTATGTTTGAAGCCGTTAAGATTATACCAGTGTTCGACCCGGAAGCTACTATTCTACCACAGACCAATACAATTGTTTACATTAAGAATGGAATCACTGCGATGTCATTGCCATTGAGTGATGTAAAGGCCGTGGACGCATTTGCCGTCTTAATTTATAATGGTACTGATCATTTTATATCTTTCAGGCAAAAAGATTGTTGGATGCTAGATGGAACAGGTAGAGAAACAAAGCCACTTGATAAATCAATGCATACAGCTCGATTGGGTAGGAATTTCAAGCCGAAATTACCACCGGAGTTTCCTTCGGAAGTATTTCGATGGAACAAAACTCTCCGTATTCAAGGTGACCCAGCGCCTTTACCTACCACAGATATTGAAAGGACAAATATTATGCCTAAGAGTCAGTCGAAGTTCTTTCTCTATTTCCCCACACGAAGTATCAAGTCATCAAGTTTACGTGTAATTGTTCCTAAAATTTATAGCGAGTACGATCAAACCGAAACCACATTCGTTTTCAAGTTCCGTGTTGAAAAGGGATAAGAAAACATTAAAGATGCTTTGGCACATCAATCGACAGATGGTACTTTTGTATTTACTTGTCTGTTTCTCTGCCTGTACGTCTGTTTCTCCCACCAAAATCGTTTCGCCCAAGATCATTTCCTCAGTTTCAGGTCCCAATCTTAGATCCCTTCTCAGCGTTAATTACGTTAGTACGCTTGGTCAAAGAGGGCAGGGTGCAGGGGATTTCCTGAATCCCCACGGATTGGCTTTGGATTTTGAAGAACTCTTGTACGTAGCTGATGCAGGTAATCATCGCATTCAGATTATCGATTTCAGTGGGAATTTTATCTCGGAAATTGGACATCGTGGATGGCAGTCCGGTGAATTTGATAATCCCATGGGACTAGCCGTCAGTTTTGTGCGAAATTCAACGCTGTACATAGCTGATACCGGTAACGATCGTATCCAGTTTTGTAATTTGATTGATAGAGCCTTTCAAATAATCACCGATTCATTAGTTACATTTGATCAACCATATGGTATTGTGGTTGACAGAGTTGGAGAGGTATTAGTTGTTGATCGTGGCAATCATCGCTTTGTAAAGTTCAGCAATAGTATAGAAAAACTCTTTGAAAGAGGAAGCTATGGTAGTGGGAATGATCAATTCCAGAATCCAACAGCTATTGCCATCGATAAGAAAGGGAATATCTACATCGTGGACGCTGGAAATCGCCGGTTGAAGAAGTACGATTTCAGTGGAAACTTGATTGTCATCTGGTCGGCACATTTTCAAGAACCTTCACACGTAGCATTAGATCAATCAGACTACGTTTACATAACTGATCGTGGGAGTCACAGTGTTAAAGTTGTTGCAAACCAAGGTGTTGAGGGAAAGAATAACCAGTTGATACTCACATTTGGGCAACAGCAGTTGGTAGATCCAACTGGTATTGCTATCTCCAGAAACGGAAAGATATTTGTTAGTGATTCGGGAACAAGTGATATCAAGGTTTTTCAAGCGATCTATACTAAGCAGACAACTTCTAACTAACAAAGAACTTAAAATGAAATATCATTAACCTAAAGATTATATCTGCTACAAAACCAAGCAGCCTGTAGGCATGAAAGGGAAGATTGATAAAACCCCGTGGATTTATGCGCTATGGACTGATAATTTCGTCGACATTGAAGGGGATTTAAAACCGCATCCACGGTTTCGGGCGCGTGCGAAAATGCTTTGGGATGAAGAGTATTTTTATATTGGTGTTGATCTAGAGGAAACACACGTATGGGGGAACACTTACCGAACGGGACTCAATCATTTTTCATGATAATGACTTTGAGGTTTTCGTTGATTCTGACAGTGATAATCACTAGTATTATGAAATCGAAATTAGCGCGCTTAATACTGTTTGGGATTTGCGGTTGGTAACGCCCTACCGTTTCGGCGGCCAGCTCTGCACGATTGGAGAATTGAGGGTATGAAAACGGCCGTTCATATTAATGGTGCGTTGAACGATCCAAGCGATACAGATTCGGGATGGTCGGTCGAAGTCGCGTTGCCATGGATGGATCTGGCTGAATGTGCTAACCGATTTTGTCTGCCAAACCATGGGGATCAATGGAGAATTAATTTCTCGCGTGTTGAGTGGCTACATGGGATTGTCGTCGGTAACACATATGAGAAAGTGCCGAATATGCCAGAAGATAACTAGGTGTGGTCACCGTAGAAATAAATCAACGTGCATATCCCAGAGCGATGGGGGACGTGCAGTTTTCAACGCCGGATTATAGTGCGGATCAATATCAGCCACCAATTGATATCCCTGCTCGTGACCTGTTGCACCGTATCCTCTACGCACAAAAGAAGTTTCGAGAAAAGAAACAACGTTGGGCAGAAAATCTGGAGGAACTTAAATTAATCGATACAAGACATGAAAGTTTCGTTAATGCTCCGTGTTTCGTTATTTCAAATGATCTTTTTCAAGCATCAATTGAAATCCACACCAAAGAAAATACAAAAATTTATGTATTCGGCAAGATTGTAAGATATGGAAAGAATTATAATGTGCAAGCGTCAGACGCTTAATCTTGCGGGTTTCATCAAGAGCGTTAATTGTTTGTCGATACTTTTTTTTTGTTAATCCAACCTGTCAGAGCACAGGAAAATGATTCTGGCTTGCCTCAAAAAATATCTCTCCTTGAGAAGAATGAAACGTTTGAAATTCAGGATTTAGCCAATCCAATTTTTCTGCGGTTCTCACCTGTATTTCTCCAATCAGAAACCATTACCGTTAGTGACTTACAACTCATCGCTAATATCGATTACAAAATTGACTATAACGCGGGAACGATCACTTTTTTAAATCAGCGACTTATTCATCAAAAAGTCAACGTTCGCTACCAGTCGTTTCCATTCGCCATCAAGAGAATCTATAAACGAAATCTTTTTCCCCAACAAGACAAGATTGAAGAATCGAATCAAACCCAGGATGCCAAAGATAAGGTGCCAATATTAGGAGATGATGAACAACCAACTCTGCAAGTAGTAGGATCTCAAACATTTGGTATTTCTGTCGGGAGTGGTCGTTCTCTGACACAGAATCAGGAACTACGGATTAGCGTGAATGGTGAAGTGTCTAAGAACGTGAGCGTCATTGCCATGCTTTCTGATCAAGATCTGCCGATCCAACCAGAAGGAACAACAGAAAATATCCAGGACATCGATCAAAAACTCATCAGAATCACTAGCCCGAATGTAAACGCGACGTTTGGTGATTTCGTCGGATCACTCGACAATTCGGACATTCAGTTTCCAATGGCGCTTGAGGGTGTATCAGTTGAAGGTAGCTTTGATTGGGGAACATTTCGACTTATACCCAGCGCGATTCCGAAAGGTCAATCAGATAGCAAAACCATAAGAGGTGAAGAAGGAAGAAGCGAATATCGTATTGATGTCGATGGTCGATATGTGGTTGTCAAAGCTGGGAGTGAGATTGTTTGGCTGAACGGTAAGCGCATGCGGCGCGGTGAAAATAACGACTATTTTATTCGGGACTATGGGGATCCGATTATTGAGTTTACCAGCAAACACTTGATTACCAGCAACGATGTAGTTCGTGTTGATTTCGAGTATATTCAAGAAGATCTTATTTATCAAAGAACTCTTCAAGGTGTAAGTGGATCACTTGATTTCTTAGGAGATCAGGCAAAGTTCGGATTTTCTTACGCAGTTGAATCAGATCTTAACGATCCGGAAAATACATACGCAATGTTGACTGATCAGGATATGGCGAATCTTCGACGGAATATTTTGAATGTTGGTGAGAATAAAAAATCACTCATCGCTCCGCAACGGCATACAGTCTGGGGAATTGAAGCGCAAATCTCACCTGTTGATTATATGTTGATTAGTGGACAATTTGCACTGAGCGCAACAGATCAAAATACGTTTTCTCAAACGGATCGAAAGATCTTGGGAAAGTCTTGGAAACTAGTAGGCAATGCTTCAACTGAAAAACTTGATGTCAACCTGGATTTACGATTAACCGATGCGGGTTTTGTACCTGTTGGAGCCTCAAGCGAAAATCGGAATCAGTTCCAGTATGAGGAATTGTATGCTGACCAAGAATTCGATAACCAGTATTTGATGGACGCCACCACTGCTCCAGTTGGGGATGAAAGGTTAGTAGACATCGATATACAGCTTCAACCCTTAAAATGGATTCAGTTTAGTTCTGGAATAGGGAGAACACGTAATATTGATTCGTCGGTTGTTAGCAATGGATCTTCTTATGCCGAACAGGATGCGGCCTTTATCAACTATGGTTTTTATCTCGACCCACCGAAACTGCCGAATTTACGGAATAACGCCCAGATCAATACCACGGAAATTGGAAGCCAAAGGCAATTTCGAAAAGAAAGAAATCAATGGAACCTATCGCAACGAGTTCATGAGTCGACACTAAGTAGTTCAATTGAGCAATTCGAGGCGATAGATCTAGATCTCAGTGATGGCTTAAATTTAAACCGAAAACGACATATTTCTAATGCTTTCATCAGTCTCGCAGAATTCAAATGGGTTACTGTAAATGCCAAATATAGTTGGGAAGAATCGCATGAAAAAGATGAACTGCTGGAAATTGACGGGGAAACACTCGGCTTTACAGACTGGAAATCGAGTACACAGGCCAAGACATGGACCATCGGGGTCTTTTCTCAACCTCGAAAGTGGGCTAACTTATCGAGCAACATTTCCCGCCGTGAATTCAAGGCAGCCCGTGGGAGATTACCCAATTCAACCACACAATTAGCTGATATTGAGATGCGAATGTCCCCATTGAATCGTGCTATCGATCTGCAGATCAGCTACGAATTAGACAAAAAACTGGCCACCGAGCGACGTGAAATCTATACTAACATCAATCCCTATACTGGTCGGGAGATTCGTCCTGGAGAAGGCCACTATGTCAAAATCGATGACCTGCATTATCGTGAAGATTATGAAAAAGGAAACTATATCAAATATATTCAGAATACCAATGATAAACCCGTTTCTGCCATTGACGCCAAAATACAGATTAGATTTCGACCGCGACAATGGAGAACAATGCGTGATCAACAGCTAAACTTTGGTCGTCGTTTCCTAAAGGCGATTAATGCCTTTGCTCGAATCAACCTTACTGAAGAACAAGAAGATGCGGACTTAGTATCCCTGTACTTGTTGCAGAATCTGCAAACTGCTCGTACTATCTTTGGCCGAATGAATCAAAGGCTTCAAGTTGGTTTTTCACCATCACCGAAACTCAATGTTGATCTTGGTCACACAACCAATCAAATTCTGAATAAGCGAATTAATAATCGTGAACGGAAACGAAACAACAGTGATTGGGATCTCCGTTGTACTGTTAATCCCACGGTGAGATTCTCTATCAGTACCCGTTTCGAACGAAGGAAGGAGCATGAAAAATTCTCAGAGATTAGTGGTCTTGGTGACATCTCAGACCTGAATCAAGCAGAACATAATAGTGAGATAAATCTTCGCTACGAAATCAGTAGATCAATACGAATGGGCATAACTGGGATCTATCAAAATACGACCGATTTCGAAGAACTTGATGATCAACCGGAAACACGAACACGAACAATTTCTATGGAAAATCGTCTAAGTTATTCAATCATCAACAGAGGAAGGCTCAACATCAATTATCGCTTGGCAAATGGGAAAAGTGAAGGAGGATTTCCATTTGCTAGATACAATTTCTATGAAGGAATTAGCCACGAAATTCGTGCCACGGCGGATTACAAAGTACGCAAAGTGACTGATTTACTTCTCCGTTTAAACTATCGACTTTTATCAACCAAACAACAAAAGCCAGAACATCGTTTAGAAATGGAGGTGGTTGCGGAATTGTAATTATCCTGTTTTGGTATTTCAGAAATCGTCGATTTTGCGAAGGGGCTTTGGTCTTCAACTTGCCAAGTAAGATCGGTTAAATTTCAATTTACCAATTATCAATTACCGCTTTTATGTTGCGGAAATTATCTATAATTGCATCTGCTACCAAGTTCTGGTTACCTGTCTTAAATTCATTGTTATATTGTTTTTGCGCTCCATTAGCATATTGGATTGTCCTCATCCCGGCACTTTTGGCACCGCGAATATCTGTCTGCACCAAATCTCCGATATGTACCGATTCAGAAGAGGCAACTCCTAGCTGTTGTAGTGTAAGGTGAAATATGGTTGGTTCGGGTTTTGAGTATCCCATTTCGTCTGAAAAGCCAAGTGCTGTGAAGTGTGAAATAATCTTATCTCGTGAAAGTAACCGACGTAAAAATCTGGCAGATGTCAATCCTGTATCTGATACGATTCCCAATCGATATTTTTCGGCCAGTCCAGGCAATTCAGTTTGAATGAAAGGCGCAAGTGTGGGTGCCGTTTCCAATGTTGCCATTCCCATTATTTCAGTGATTGTACGGGTTTTTTCTCCATTGAATGCAATTCCAAGAACTTTACCTACCTCAGAAATACAATCATCAATGGAAATAACAAGCCCTTCATACCAAAGTGACAGGCCAAAGTCATTTGCGATTTGGACCGATTGCTCAACATCTACCAGTCTAAGATTATGTCCAATTTCAGTAAGATATTTCCAGATTTTAAATGCTCGTAGTTCATCTCGTTTTATATTTAATTCTTGACTGTCAATATATATCGTTTGCCAAAAATCAAAAGTAATTGCCTTAATCAAAGTTGGAAATCCTCTATCTTTGAGGAATGAAGACAAGCAAAATAGAGCTTGATCTTAAGATTTGACGCAATTGTAGCATGGCTAGCAAATTTCCCCCATTATTATTAAGTGTTACTTCCTCTTTTGGACACATATCCTAAATCATTAGCAGTTTACTATTTTGGCGATTTATATGATATTATCAAGTAGATTAGTTGATTGGGGACTTGGATCTATATTCGTTGCCTTCGGATTTGAGCCAGGCGACTAAGCCCGAGGCTTAAACCACAAGTTGGCTCGTTTTAGAGTTTAAATTAATTAAGGACACTTGTTCAATTAGAGCACAATTAATATAATTATTAAAGGGGGAAACCATGCCAAAAATGAAGGGGCCAGCCATCTTTCTCGCCCAGTTTATGCGCGATGAGGAACCGTACAACAACATGAAAAATATAGGAAAATGGGTTGCAGACTTAGGGTATAAAGGCGCTCAGATTCCGGCTTGGGATGAGCGTGTCATTGACCTTGACCAAGCCGCAGCATCCAAAACCTATTGTGATGATTTTAAAGGCCTGCTTCAAGAAATGGGACTTGAGCCAACCGAGTTGGCAGGATACTTAGCGGGACAAGTCTTGGCTGTCCATCCAGCCTACGAGATCATGTTTGAAGCTTTTCACCCTCCGGGCTTGAAGGGGAATGCCAGAACTGAATGGGCAACGGAGGAGTTAAAGAAAACCATCCGTGCCTCGGTCAATATGGGCACAGAAGTCATTCCCGTGTTGTCCGGTGGTTTTGCTTGGCAGATGGTTTATCCGTGGCCACAAAGACCAGAAGGAATCATCGAAGAAGCTTTCAGAGAACTCGCTAAATGCTGGCGTCCCATCCTAGATTTAGCCAATGAACAAGGTAAAGTATTAGGGTATGAACTTCACCCTGGATCAGATGTTTACGATGGAGCCACCTATGAAATGTTCCTTGATTATACGGATGATCATCCCGCAGCATGTCTGAATTATGATCCCAGCCACTTTCTGTTACAACAACTCGATTACTTGGATTTCATCAGGTTATATGGTGAACGTATTAAAGGGTTTCATGTCAAGGACGCAGAGTTTCGGCCGACCGGTCGTGTTGGTGTCTATGGAGGCTATCAACCTTGGTCTGGGCGAGCAGCAAGGTTTCGGTCCCTTGGAGACGGTCAAGTCGATTTTACCAGCGTGTTCACTTTACTGGCAGAAGCGGATTATACCAGTTGGGCAGTCTTAGAATGGGAATGTTGTATTAAAAGTCCCGAGCAAGGTGCAGCCGAAGGCGCACCTTTTATTGCTAAACATATTATTGAGACTGCAAGCGTAGCTTTCGATGACTTTGCGGGTGGTGAAACAAATGAGGAGCAGAACCGTCAGATTCTTGGCTTGAGTTAATCAATCCCAAATAGTACTTAACGGGGTTAGAAAAGAAAACCGGATAATTTGTATACTGAGGAGGGATAACAATGGAATCTTGGAAACGTAAATTGCGCATGGGCATGGTTGGAGGAGGACAAGGAGCCTTTATCGGTGGCGTACACCGCATTGTTGCCACGCTTGATCAACAAATTGAGCTTGTTGCTGGCTGTTTCTCAAAAACACCTGAAAATACTCGTATTACTGGCCAACAGCTGTATCTTGATCCAGATCGCTGCTACGATACATATCAGGAAATGGCTATTACTGAGGCTAAACTTCCTGAAGATGAGCGGATTGACTTTGTTAGCATTGTGACGCCGAATGTTTCCCATTTCGCTATCGCCAAAGCCTTTCTGGAAGTGGGGTTTCATATTGTCTGCGATAAACCCATGGCATACAGCCTCAATGAAGCCGAAGCTATGGTTAAACTAGTAGGGGAATCAGGACTTGTGTTCGCGCTCACTCACAACTACACGGGACACCCACTTGTCAGGCATGCACGTCAACTGTTCCATTCAGGCGAAATGGGGAAGATTCGTAAAGTGTTAGTTGAGTATCTTCAAGATTTTCTAATGGTTCCACATGAGAAACTCGGTCAGAAGCAAGCCGCTTGGCGAGTTGATCCCAAACAATCAGGTATTGGTGGTACTTTAGGAGATGTCGGCACACATTGTATTAACCTGTTAGAGTACGTTACAGGAGATCCGGTCGCGGAAATCTGCGCAGATAAGAGCACGTTTTTACCTGATAGGCAACTTGATGAAGATGTCAATGCGCTCCTCCGCCTCAAAGGTGGTGGTAAAGGTATCTTAAGCATTAGTCAAGTTGCTACCGGAGAAGAGAATGGGTTAACGCTCCGGATCTATGCCGAAAAGGGAGCGATTAAATGGGCGCATGAAAATCCAAATTATCTTGAGCTTTATCGTTACGGTGAGCCCAGACAAACGCTGACTCGTGCGCAGGGTTATCTCTCTGAATCGGCAGCGGACAGCACACGAATTCCACCAGGGCATCCAGAAGGTTACCTAGAAGGCTTCGCCACTATTTACGTTGGTGTCGCTGAGGCCATTCGGCGACACATTGATGGCGATCCGATGAAGACGGAGGAATACGGCTTTCCAACGGTTTACGATGGTCTGAGAGGCATGCAATTTATTTACAAGGCGGTTGAGTCTTGTAACAATGACTCGGCATGGGTAACCATGTAGGTTTATTCTGGTTATAACTATCTAGAAATTATCGTGTTTTCCGCTGAAATTGGGAGGCCTAATCATGAATGGGAAGATCATCGCTGTATTAGCAACACTGGATACCAAGGGAACTGAAGCGGAGTATTTGCGTCAACAAATCGAAAAGTTAGGTGATACAGCGCTTGTCATTGATACAGGAGTGGTAGGCACACCGACGACTGAGGCCGACATCACTCGCCAGCAGGTAGCTCAAGCCGGTGGTACTTCTTTGGAAAAGCTACTTGAAAACCCTACACGGGAAGTTGCGGCACCAATTATGGCTGATGGTGCAACCCATCTTGTAACTGATCTAGTTACCCAAGATAAAGTGAGTGGTATTATAGCAATGGGAGGCACTCAGGGTACCACACTAGCTACTAAAGTTATGCGTGCTCTACCATACGGTTTTCCTAAGGTAATGGTATCCACAATGGCCTCCGGAAATGTTGCACATTGGGTAGACATCAAAGACATTACCATGATGTTCTCGGTAACTGACATTCTCGGTCTCAATCCGGTCATGCGAAAGATACTGGCAAACGCCGCAGCGTCTATATGCGGCATGGCAAGTGTAGATGTGGAACTTGAACAAGGGGACAGGCCGTTGGTAGCTGTGACTACAGTTGGGATAACAACCAAAGGGGCCATGAAAGCCGTTGAGGTTTTAGAAGCTGCAGGTTATGAAACCATTGTATTTCACGCAGTTGGTTCAGGCGGCCGCGCCATGGAACAGATGATGAAGGAAGGTATTGTGGGTGCTGTGCTCGATTATGCAACCATTGAAGTGTCGAACGAGATGCACGATGCCTTACTAGCTGGAGGTACTGAGCGGCTAACAACCGCGGGCAAGCTAGGAATCCCACAAGTTATTTGCCCCGGCGCCATCGAAGTGCTGGTCTTCAACGAACCGAAAACAGTACCTGAGAAGTATAGAAACCGGACATTAATTCCCCATAGCCCTCAGATTACCGACGTCCGTTTGAATGCAGTGGAAATGGCTGAAGTTGGAAGAGAAGTGGCACGCCGGCTGAAGCATACCCAAAATGAAGCAATTTTCATGAATCCAATTGGCGGGTATGATAGCTATGCGGTTGAAGGTATGGGCTTCTACGATCCAGAAGCAGACGCGGCATTCATGGCTGAGTTGAAGGCAAATTTAACCAGTAACTTTCGGGTCATAGATCGCGACACGCATATTGAAGATGCTGCATTTGCAACAGAGGCCTCTGAGTTATTGATATCCTTGATTGAAAAAAACGACAGGAATAAACTTTGAGCTCTAGTATTTGTTTTAAAAACTAGGTTGCTTTGAAACGTGCCAAGTCAGTTTAATGGAATAGCAGGAGGCGAATGAGATGGCTAAACGGTATTCCCGCCAAGAATTTCTCTCTCGTTTATGGACAGAAATTGAGCAAACCAGACCACTGGTTATGACGGGAGCTGGAAATGGTATCGCGGCTAAATTTATTGAGCGGGGCGGTGTGGATATCATCGGCGTCTATAACACGGGTTACTTTCGGATGCAGGGATACGGTTCACTCGCAGGAATGCTACCGATGGCCGATGCCAATGAGATAGTCTATCGGATAGGACGACAGGAGATATTACCGCAGGTTAAACAAGTGCCTGTTATTGCTGGGCTGAACGGTGTAGATGTCTTGCGTGATATGCGACTCTTGATTGAAGACTGCAAGCGGATTGGGTTTTCGGGAGTGCATAATTTTCCAACGGTGTCATGGTTCGATGGTGAGTTTCGTCAGACGTTGGAAAATACTGGTCTCGGCTACCAGCATGAAATCGACATGCTCAAAATGGCACAGGACCTAGACATGTTGACTATCGGTTACGCTTTTAACAAAAAAGACACTGAGCAGTTGCTAGAAGCGGCTGTACCAGATATCTTCATATTTCACGCGGGGATTACACGAGGAGGAACAACTGGGTATGCAGAAGGACGATCGCTTGAAGAAATGGCAATGCGTAGCCAAGCACACTATGAAATTGCCAAGCAGCTTTGTCCAGACGCAATTCGGCTGGCACACGGTGCAGCTCTAGTCAGCCCTGAAGACGCACAATACATGCTTGATTGCACAGATTGCCACGGAGTACAGTTGGGATCTAGCATCGAACGCATAGCAATTGAGAGTCCCCTAGAGGAACGTGCAGCGTCTTTCAAGGCCGTGTGTTTTTCTGCAAATGCTAAATGAACGCTAATAAGACCGATTTTTCTATAAATTGTCTTAGTCGTAAACTGCCTATGTGCGTTGGAGAGAAAATTTATGAGTGATAGAGAAAATACAACATATTATCTTGATGGACTGACGGCAGTTGTTACTGGAGCTGCTCAGGGATTGGGGCTAGGAATTGTCGGACAACTTGCCATCAATGGTGCAACAGTGATTATAGCTGATTTGCAAATTGAGAAGGCCGAGATCGAAGCGGGTCGTCTACAAGAAAGAGGTTTGAGCGTAGATGGGATCTATCTTGATGTTACTGATAGCAAAGGTGTAACAACATTTTTTAATCGTGTTGTCGATAATTACAAGCGGTTGGATATTCTGGTTAACAATGCTGGTATTGGTCAGAACGTTAACCCTATTGTTGAACTTGAAGATTCTGAATGGGCGCGTGTATTAGACGTTACCTTGACAGGGACATTTTATTGTTGTCGTGCTGCTGGCAGGATAATGGAACATCAGGAATCTGGAAGCATCGTCAATATCGCGTCAATCAACGGGCAAAGTCCCGCCGCATTGGTTGCTGCATATAATGTAGCTAAAGCAGGCGTCATTAGCCTAACCAAGACACTAGCTTTGGAATTGGCGGCTTACAGTGTACGGGTGAATGCTGTGAGTCCAGGACCTGTTTATACCGAATTTAACAAGACTGTGATGTCACAACGATGTGAAAGTTTGAATATTAGCGAAGACCAGATGATTGAGCGCATCCGAAACACTATTCCATTAGGGCGATGGGGTGAACCAACTGATATTGCGCAGGGCGTTACCTTTCTATGTAGCCCTCAGGCTTCTTGGATTACGGGTGAGGTGCTAAGAGTTAGCGGAGGATTAGAAGGTGTATCTGCCACTCCACCGAAACGGAAATCATAAAATAGCCTGCACTCCTAATGATTGAAGGTAATCCTACATGATTGTCGACACACACGTACATGTATGGGAGATAGATCCACCCAAATATCCAGTGGGACCGACTTCGCCAAATTGGAATAGCTATCCTGATCAGCCAGCAACGGCAGATCAACTTCTTGCTGAGATGAATGAGCACGGCGTGAATTGGTGCGTATTGGTACAGACTAGCTGGTCCACGTGGGATAATGGTTATATCGCTGATTCAGTTACCCGGTTTCCCGATCGATTTGTTGGACATGGATTAATCGATCCGGAAGATCCGAATAATGCTGAACAAGTTCGGTATTGGGTTGAAGAGCGGGGTTTAATCGGATTTCGATTTCATCCAATGTATTATCCAAATCAGAAAATCTTGCTTAAGCCATCAAACGAGCCTATGTGGAAAAATATTGCCGATTTATCTGCTATTATTCAATTTCACACACGACCTGAGTTTGCAGGTCAGATTAAAGTGATTGCCCAAAAATATCCGCATCTGAAGTTAATCATCGATCACCTGGGTTATCCCGACATCCAAGATGATGGAACGATTTTTCAGCCAATTGTTGATTTAGCTGATTATCCCAATGTTTATATAAAGCTATCGGATGTAGCTGGTCGTTCAGCAGAACCATTTCCGCACTACGACGTGCATCCATTCATTGAAAGATTACTTTCGGCCTTTGGAGTTGAGCATACTGTTTGGGGAACAGGCTTTCCTGCTCATCATCGAACAAGATATAATTGGCCGACCTTGGAACAGGAACTCGGTCTCATTCGAGAAGGTCTTCCTTTCTTAAATGATGATGATAAGAAAAGAATATTGGGTGGTACAGCAGCTGAGATTTGGTCTTTGAGTTGATCTACATAACATGCTGATGCAAGAATCACTAGACGTCGGATGCTTCTAGGTAACAACCATTTTGAAGTTATGCTGCTGGATAATGCTGCCAATGCGTACCCTCAAGGAAACGGATCCAATCCACTTTATCATGCCGGTTTTTCTGATAATAATCTGTTTCTCAATCACGCTACTGGATTCAACTTCGAACACATTTTCCAACGGATTATCCAGTGATTACGACATCTCCATGTTTACACAGAAGTAGCCTAAATCGCCATGAAATACGAACCAAAAAAGATGAAACGCCGTTTGGATTTTGAATGGATACTTGATCAGAAACGGGATTTGATATTTTATATTGGATCTGCTCTGATCGGCTGGCTGTATGTGGGGATTATCTGGTATGCATCACATCACTTTTCGGATACTCGAAAAGGATCTTTTGGTAGCCTGCGTGTAGGTGACCTTGAAATATCGTTTACTATCCAGTTACTGGTTGTCACAAGTTGGGCAATTTTTCTGGATGCCCCCCATATTTGGGCGACACTTAGTCGGACTTTGTTTGATATTGACGAATGGAAAAATCGACGCTCCCAATTATTAGGATCGTTTGGTTTGTTTCTGATCGGGCCGATCGCTATATCGTTTCCATATTTTCTTGCCTATGGCACAGCAAAACACGGTTTCTATATCAAAAAGGAAACTATGACCATCGGTGCTATTGGATTTTTCACCTTCTTTAGACTATGGGCTTATTACCATGTTGTCAGGCAACATTGGGGATTCTTCTCCCTCTACAAACGGAAAGCAAACGACTACGGAACTCATCGGTTAGACTATTGGTTTTTCAACTTGACTATGTACATGCCTTTGGTCATGTTTATAACTAGCTCATTTTATCCTGGACTCCGTGGCCATCCCAACTTGGGTTTGCATCGACCTATTATAGGTTCATTATCTATTAGCAGTATCCTCTATCCGTTCGCGGGGTTATTGTATTTATTTGTTTTGGTGATTTACTTATCTTATCAACTAAAGCTTTTTCTAATAGGGGAACAGCTAAATGCCAGTAAATTGCTTTATATGCTGCTAATTGTCCCACTCCATTTTGTTGCTTTCTCCGATCCGATTTTTGCTGCCTTTATTACGCCGATTGTTACCGTTGGGCACAACGTTCAATATCATTGCATCGTCTATACCTACGCCCAAAGTAAGTACCAACAGAGCTTAAATCCAGAATACAAAGTGCCTAGAATCCTATTCAAGAATTTAACAACTTACATTATCACTGGTATGATTTTCACTTTCTTATGTTACAGGGGACCATGGATTAATTGGTTGAAGAAAGTAACTGGGTTAGGGTTGGACAAAGCTGTTTTTCATACAGTTGGTATGTTGGCAGGTATCTCTGATCCGAAAAAGCTAAAACTAGGTCAACAGATGACTGCATCGGTGATTAGTGGCTTTGCCTTACAACATTATTATCTTGACTCGATTATTTGGCGTGTCAGTAAAGATAAAAGGGTCCAAAAATATTTGAATGTTTGATTTATTTAAACGGATACTTTGCGCTGCCTTTTTATTCATTTTATTCGTTTCTAAAACATACGTTGAAACGAATAGTCAAATACCGGATCTACGTAAACGTAAAACCGGAAGTGATTGGCCTGGTTTTCTAGGACCAACTAGTGACGGAAAATCGCCAGAGAATTTCCGTCTTGATCCTTGGTCTGCCTCTGGCCCTCCTCTTGTCTGGCGAACAAAAATCGGTGAAAGTTATGGAGCCCCCACCATTTCTCGCGGACGATTGTTTATATTCGATCGACATCAGAATTTCGCACGATTAAGTTGCATGAGAAGCGAGAATAAAGAGCCCCTCTGGCAATTTGAATACCCAACTGATTACAAGGATATTTATGGTTACAACAATGGTCCGCGCACCTGCCCTGTTGTTGATGACGATCGTGTCTACATCTATGGGGCTAAAGGTATATTACACTGCCTGAATGTTCTAGATGGAACGCTACGGTGGAAAATTGACACAAGCTCTCGATTTAATGTTGTCCCTAATTTTTTTGGGATGGGTTCGACCCCTATCATTGAAGATCGGTTACTCATTGCGCAGGTTGGCGGGGCACTGCCCACCAAGGCAAGAGATGTTTACCAAGCGCAGGGCGACATTACAGGAAATGGTTCCGGTATTGTCGCTTTTGATAAAATGTCAGGTGAGGTAGTTTATCAAATCACGGATGAGCTTGCCAGTTATGCCAGTCCAATTCTGACAACAATTGACCGGAGAAGATGGTGCTTTATGTTTGCCAGAGGTGGTTTAGTAGGATTTAATCCTCTGACAGGCCAAATCGATTTTCAGTATCCTTGGCGCGATAGAAAACTTGAGTCGGTCAACGCATCAAATCCTGTTGTTGCAGGAGACACTGTATTCATTAGTGAAGCCTATGGCGTAGGAAGTTCAGCTCTTCAAGTTCATCCAAGAGGGTATAAAATTATCTGGCATGATTCATTATCTCGTCGAAAAAAAACAATGATGCTGCATTGGAACACGGCAATTCATCATCAAGGCTATCTTTATGGCTGTAGTGGGCGGCATACTCAAGGATCAAGTCTGCGATGTATTGAATTGCAAACGGGTCGGGTTATGTGGTCGGATCCAATTAATGAAAGAACCTCCTTGCTTTACGTTAATGAACATCTAATTAGTCTGGGGGAATTTGGCCGTTTGATGTTGATCCGTGTCAACCCCAAAAAATTAGATGTACTATCATCGGTGCAGTTGTCTAGACAACATGGGCTTAAATATCCTTTGTGGGCTGCGCCAGTTCTATCAAATGGATTTCTATATATCCGTAGCAAGGATCAGTTGTTGTGTTTTGATTTAACGCCCTCGAAAAATTAACGTGCTGATAAAATTTTCATAGCTTTTTATGCGTCAGGAATTGGGGATTTGTAAGGGATTATTAATGGAGACTAAGATGCACGATCCAAGAATGAATAGATTAGCAGAAATTCTAACCTGCCACTCCACTAAAATCGAAGTGGGTGAGTTTGTTCTCATTGAGGGCTTTGATATTCCAACTGAGATGGTGATTGTTTTGATTCGAGCAGTTCGGAAGGCAGGAGGAATTCCACTGGTTGAGTTAAAGCAGAACCGGATTCAACGCGAACTCCTTTGCCAAGCCGATGAAGAAGGCTTGAAATTGATAGGCCATTATGAAGCTTATCGAATGGAACAGGTGCAAGCTTATATCGGTGTCCGCGGCAGTCACAACATCACCGAATTATCTGATGTACCGACTAAAGCCATGCAACTGTATCAGAAACACTGGCTAACACCAGTTCATTTTGATATCCGGGTACCCAGAACCAAGTGGGTTGTACTGCGCTGGCCCTCCTCTGCTATGGCTCAGCAAGCTGAAATGAGCACTGAAGCTTTTGAGGATTTTTTCTTTGATGTTTGTACCTTCGATTACAACCGATTAGAAATTGCCATTCAGCCCCTTAAGTCTTTGATGGAATCTACAGATAAAGTACGAATTGTTAGCCCTGAAACTGACCTTGAATTCAGTATCAAGGATATTCCGGTGATACCATGCACTGGAGAATGCAACATTCCAGATGGAGAATGTTTTACTGCTCCGGTCCGTCAGTCTGTCAATGGTGTTATCCATTTCAATACGCCCACGATCTACCAGGGAACAACATTTACTGATATTTGTCTGCGTTTCGAAAACGGAAAAATTGTCGATGCTTCTTCTAATAACACCCAGAAATTACACCAGATCTTGGATTCGGATGAGGGTGCACGGTATATCGGTGAATTCTCTTTGGGGCTTAATCCATACATTCATAAACCAATGTTAGATATTTTGTTTGATGAAAAGATTTCCGGCTCTTTTCACTTTACACCAGGACAAGCATATGAAGAGGCTGATAACGGGGTTCGATCTACCATTCACTGGGATATGGTGATGGTTCAAACACCTGAGTTTGGCGGAGGTGAGATTTACTTTGATAACCGTTTAGTGCAAAAGAATGGGAAATTTGTCGTGCCGGAACTGGAAGAACTAAACCCTGAGAATTTAAAAAAATCCTGATAAAAACTAACCATGAGTTTGTAACAAAAAGTATAGCACCAAAGGAGTTCAGAGATGCCAAGACCGCCTGACTATAGAATTATCTACAATTGGGATGGCGCCCCACACGGCTATTCCAAGGTACCGCAATCAATGGATGATCTCCTGAACAAGGTTTATGCACCATTAGAAGATACTCAGGTTGGTGCGCTATTTTGGTGTGTTGGTGAACATTCTGCTCGGTGGCCTAGCCACGTGTTGGAGACTCTCGGTGATGTTCATGAGAGATGTTATGAGAATGCCCAAAGTTATATCTTCACCGAAAATATTCGTCGGATGCTCGAACGAGGTGAGGATCCACAAAAAGCTTTAATTGAAAAAGGTCATCAACTAGGATTTCATGTCTATGCTTCGATTCGCATGAATGATAACCACTTCAATGGCGCTCAGATCAGCGATCTCAAACAATTACATCATACCGAACTAACCCGTCTGCGGATTGAGCATCCAGAATGGCTTTTGGGAGATCAGACGTCCGAGTGGTTCAACCTTTCGTGGAATATGGCTATTCCGGAAGTTCGGCAACACCGATTTGCTCATATTCAGGAAGTTTGCCGTTTATACGATTGGGACGGAGTGGAATTGGACTGGCAACGACATGCTTTTCATCTTCCTGAAGATGAAGCTTATAGACTGCGATATCTGCTCACTGATCTGCAACGCGCCGTTCGACATATGACCAATACGCTTGCGGAAGAACGGGGCAGACCTTTCTATCTTGCCGCACGAGTGGCTGGAAGTCTAGAGATGTGTCATCGCATCGGCTACGATATAGCAACATGGATTGATGAAGATCTAGTGGATATTCTGA
The DNA here is from genome assembly GCA_012963885.1 of Candidatus Poribacteria bacterium. Taxonomy (GTDB): domain Bacteria; phylum Poribacteria; class WGA-4E; order WGA-4E; family UBA9662; genus UBA9662. The sequence continues at coordinate 33,853 of DTUY01000341.1, forward strand.
TTCCATCTGGTGGTGCGGCAACTGATCCCTCCATAGAGGTTAATAGTTTTGTTAATATGTGCTGTGATCAAGGTATTGATGTATATCCAGGACTTGATAGTGGGCTACCTGATCTGTTCGTTGGACCTGAAGATCAAGAAACCAAACGGAACATGCGTACGTGCGCTATTACGAGCAGATACTACAAAGCTGGAGCGAAAGGGATCTACGTCTTTAACTGGCATGCTAACCGTGATTCGCGTCGTGAACTGCTTTCACAAATTGGATCTATGAAGACGCTACGCAATACCAATAAGATCTACGCTGCTACCCATCGATTCATCCAAAGAGAAGGAGCGTGGCGTGGTGCTTACCGCATTGATCGTATCTATGGTGAAGTCCCCGTGCCATTAAAGAAACCTCTAACTGATACCGGCCCCATAATTACGTTGGATATTGCAGATGAACCGGTGCTTGATTATTTAACAGAGTTGGGACTTCGCCTACGTCTCAGCGAATGGGTCCAAGGAGATATAGTTGATGTGTGGTGGGATGGAGTCAAACTGCAGAATGCTGAAGTTCGATATTGTAACCTGAGCCAATCCCATAAGATCTCTGATGTTAGTAGTGCTGTCTGGCTATGCTTTGTCATGCAGCCAACGGAAATTGAAGTTGGGAAACACAAAGTCAAGGTGGTATTGGGAGAACGCCATCCCCAGTTAGCTGGTGACATCACTTTGACGGATGTGGAACTTGTCATCAGAAAAAAGTAATTAGGAGACAGACTCATGAAAATTATCGAGATTGAACCAATCGCTTTACGTGTTCCCTATGAAGACCGGATTCGAAAACAATATTACCACTTCAACATGACAGAACAAGTAACCGTTTATAAATTTCACACGGATACTGGACTGATTGGTATTGGTGAGAATGTTGGTCCCCCTTTAGATTCAAATTTATTGGATCCGTATCTTGGTACTAATCCCTTTGATCATGTAATGGGATCTGGGCGATTTAATCTTGATATGGCCTGTTATGATCTAATGGGAAAATATTTGGGTTTGCCCGCTTGGAAATTGATGGGACAGCAGGTACGCCACTGGGTGGCCATGGGTTGGTGGATGCCGTGCATGTCGCCTGAAGATACTGCCGCCGAAGTTCAGGTAGCGGCAGAACGTGGATATCGCGGTCTAAAGTGCAAAGCCAGAGCATTTTACGATGTCATCGAGCAATCGCACGTTATTCAAGAGGTCGCACCGCCAGATTTTCGAGTAGAATATGATTTTAATGGTTCCCTAATCAATGTAGAGAAGGCACTGCCTATCCTACGGGAATTAGAAAAGATTCCGGTTGTGAAAGGTGTCGAAGAACCGATTTTCGCTTATGATATTGAGGGATGGCGTCGGCTTCATCAGGAGGTTCGTATCCCTTTTTATTTGCATGGTGTTGGTGTACTAAGTGAACCTGCTTCTCGCCAACCTTCAGGTCCCTGGACCGGACTGCGGCAAGGAGATTTCGATGGTGCGCTCTGTAGCCATGAAAATATTAGAAGCGCCTTGGCTGCAGGTTGGGTTTTTGCTGCTGCTAACACGCCGATCCTGCTACAGTATGTGGGGACTGGTATTACCACAGCATTTGCTTGTCATCTTGGCGCTGTCATGCCAACGGCCACTCTGCCGGGGGTGACAGCTAGTCATGCTTACGAAGATGATCTAATCGTCACAGGACATCAGGTTCAGCGTGGATTCGTAAAGGTGCCGGAAAATCCCGGATTAGGCATCGAATTAGACGAAGAAGCGATTAAACGCTATATGCAAACAACCGCGTTGAAACTGCCTCGCCATATCTCTGTGGTGACTTTACCAGGAGATGTCAAACACTATTACCGAAACCTACAACAGGCAGAACGTCTGATGAAACAGGGAGTGGATGAGTCATATGCTAACGGTATTAGACTGGATGAATGGGAAGATGATGGGAGTAGTGAATTTGATCAACTCTGGATGCAGTTGCAGGAAAGCGATTGGCCAATCTGGGAGAAGTGAGTAACTGGCCTGTAAGACTCCTTCGATCTGTCCCAACAGTATCAATCAAACCGAGTTTAAGATTTATATTTCTATTCAAATCATTTAAGTAAAAAAAGTTGACTCCAACGTAAATTTTGGTATCATTTCAATATCATAAAATTATTAATTATCCCTAATGTTCTTGATTGATAACAATTTTGTGCAGATGTGTACTTAAATATATGATATAATTAAAAACTTGACAGTCGTTTTATCAGTATTGGTTCTTATTTGATTCGTAAGTACAACAGTCTTCTGATGGAAGTAGATATCCTACAAATCAAAAACTGTACTATTTAGAGTCAGTCAGGTCGGCGGACCTGAAATTTTAATCCATCCATGTTTCATTGTCAGTCTTGGGTTTTAGGTTTAAATAGGTTGAGAGGTAAGTCCGATATGTCCAATGCTTTGTTGGTATATCCAAAATTTCCTCCTTCATACTGGGGATATAATTTCGCCTTAGAATTTGTCGGGAAAAGGTCCGCTACGCCACCACTTGGGTTGCTGGCGGTGGCAGGGATGTTTCCCGAAGATTACCAACTGAAAGTCGTTGATATGAATGTCACATCCTTTACCAAGGCAGATTTAGACTGGGCAGATTTTGTTTTTACCTCTACTATGGTTGTCCAAAAAGACTCCTTATTTGAGGTAATAACGCAATGTAACCAAGCTGAAGTCCCAGTCATCGCTGGTGGCCCTCATCCCACTTCCTATCATGAAGACATTGTCAGTGCTATGAGGGGTGGGTTGACCATTTTCTCCTTGATGAAGTTGAGGAGATTTTTCCTGATTTTTTGGAAGATCTCAAGGCCGGTATTGCCAAACCTATGTACCGAGCCATAACCAAACCTGACGTCACCCAGACACCGTTACCTCGTTATGATCTCATTGATCTGAGTGTTTATGGATCAATGGCCTTGCAATTTTCACGAGGATGTCCCTTCGACTGTGAATTTTGTGATATTACCAAATTGTTCGGAAGGGTTCCTCGCACTAAGACGACAGAACAGGTTTTAGCCGAGTTCAATCTGCTATACGATCTTGGTTGGAGTGGATCAATGTTTTTGGTCGACGATAATTTCATCGGTAATAAACGTGATGCCATGCGTCTTTTACCGGCTATTGCTGAATGGCAAGAAGAAAGGGATTACCCTTTTGGTCTTTATACTGAAGCCAGTGTAAACATCATAGAAATACCGAATATGCTGGAAGCTATGGCTGCAGCCGGATTCAATATGACCTTTCTAGGAATTGAGACCCCGAATGAGGAGCCACTGGTAAAAACGTCGAAAAAACAGAATACCAGTAAGACTGAAAGTACCAGAGACTATTTACTCCGTGCAGTGAGAACAATTCAGGAACACGGGATAGAGGTAACGGCGGGATTTATCATTGGACTTGATGGAGACAAAGAGTTTCAGCCACACATAGATTTTATTCAGGAAGCGGGAATTCCAAGGTCAATGGCAGGTTTGCTAACAGCTTTAAAGAACACGAATCTTTACCACCGACTTGAATCTGAGGGAAGATTATTGCACGAATCAGCTGGAAACAATGTTAGTACTGAACTGAACTTCGTCCCGGAACTTGGTCGCGACACGCTAATTAGTGAGTATAAAAGGGTTTTAAGAGAGCTTTACCAGCCAAGTTTACGGAGCTACTTCAATCGATGTCTGACGATGTTTGAAAATTTAAATTTACTACTACATATCAAACGTCGACGAAAGCCCAAGAAAATAAGCCGCGCAGAACTTAGAGCGTTTGTAAAATCAGTCAGATACCAACTATTTTCCCGCCGTCAAGGCTTAACGTATTTCAAGTTTTTATTACGGGTGCTTAAGCGTTATCCTCATATGTTTGCTAAAGCCGTGAGGTTAGCAATTCAAGGATATCATTTTGAGAAGGTCACAAGTCAGGAAACTGCGGTAGACGATTTTAATAAAACGTTGGAAACCGAATTTGATACATTTAAACAGACAACGTCCCAATTTGTGAAAACCCAAGGCCAGCGGATTGGAGAGGTTAGAGATTCTATGCAAAAGCTGCTGAACCAAGCATATACTCAGTACGAAACCATACACCAAGATTTCAGATGCAATCTGAACCACCTGTTGAACGCATTCCGAT
>DTUY01000341.1:38127-45741 GCA_012963885.1 Candidatus Poribacteria bacterium
ACCATACACCAAGATTTCAGATGCAATCTGAACCACCTGTTGAACGCATTCCGATATTTGGTAGAAAATTATGTCGAAGTTGAATGGAATAGTAGCTCGTCAAGATGATTGCAATCAAACAGCTAAGACGACTAAGGTTATGTGTTCCTTGAGTTATCTTCAACAAAAATGAATTTACACGTTTAGATTCGACCCCATCTCGAACTGACGCCTCAAGTTGGAGTTCCCGTTTGATGACGCTGATTGAGTATCCTGATTTCCTTTCCTAATCAGCGAATTCTGGCTTCGTTTCGAAAACCATAGGTTGTACTCTAAGCCACTGAGTGAAAACTAGGGAAATCAAGGCGAATAAAGCACCACTAATGAAGATAATCTGGTAACCGAACTTCATCCATATCAAGCCACCGATCAAGGGTGACGTTACAGCTGCGATATGATTCATGGTCACACCCATAGCAAGTGTTGGTTTGAGATCCTTTGGAATTGTAATCTTGTTTAAATAAGTCGTTAAGGCGATACCACCAACAAATAGGAAATTGTCAATGCAGTAAAGAACATATAGATAATTGACATTTTTCAGTATTGCATATCCAATGAAAACCAAGACTAGCCCGAGATAACTTGCACTCAACATCACACGCTCGCCAAGTTTGTCCACCAGTCTCCCCATGATTGGAGAGAAAACAAAGATGACAATCTGATTAATCAGTATCAGCTTAATGATCGTGTCTCTATTAGTTCCATACACTTTAACAAGTGCAAAAATTGCGAAAGTGATGAAGATCTGCTTACGGCATCCCTGTAAAAATGACAACAAATAGAAAAGCCAATAACGTTTTCGTATAATAAACCGGTTTTCGTCTTTGACTCGTAGCTGACGCGAGGAAAACATCAGAACAACACCTCCTATAGTGGTAACCCCACCGCCAATTAGAAAAATCCCTTCAAATTCCAGCAACTCCACACCGAACATACACAGAGTGGCTGCGCCTAACATAGCGCAACTCTCCACGCTTCTTAGCTGGCCAATTGGTTCTCCCTTTTCATCGCTTTCCGAATAGACAATCGTCATCAGGCTACGCAATGGAACCCAGGCATGAAATCCGACACTCCAAACAAGGGAGAAGAATAGTAGTCCTCCAAATCCGCTTATTTGGGAGTAAGCGGCCATGCCCACCCCCATCACGATCAGCGATATTCCACCAATGGTTGGTGGCGCAAAATAAATCATAGTTGCGATAAAAAGCGCATTAAGAAATCCGGGTACCTCTCGTAATGCTTCCATGTAACCGAGTTCATGTGCTTCAATTGCAAACCGATTTTCGATAAAGTTGAAAAACAGGGCAAAGTAGATACCAAAGAACATACCTACGCTGAAAACGGCAAAGGCCAATAAACAAAAATTTCTGTTCCAACTCCGCATGATTCCCTTTTATTCTCCTATGGATCTAAAAGGTTTATTCGGCATTAAGGTGCTGTGATCGAAAACGAGCTTTTTGCCTTGATAGATTAATTCATGCTTTCCATTGGTGAAAACTCGTGTTTATAACCTACATGGTGAAAGGCTTTCCCGTTACATTGCCTTTGACATACGCGTCTCGAAACAAACTTTGACGTTTAGGCGGCATGGAAGCCAGATAGTCAGGATGGGGCTTGGATCTTGTCCACCGCCGATCGATTGAGTTATAGGCGTTGAAAATCGCCACCCGGTCTCGGTCCGGATTGATCCAAGGTTGACCACTATGCGTGGTTGCTTCAGTGAAAATAATGACCGATCCAGCTGGACAGGAATAGGTCTCCCACAATGAGGAGCCGTGTTTATAGGCTGACTCTGGTGCAGTAAAAGCAGATTTGTGACTGCCCGTAATAAAAAGAGTTCCACCATCGCCTTCTTCCACACTTTCCAGTTCCCATACTACACGGGTAAGTCCACTGTAAGCTTTTCCGGGCATGCAGTGGTATTCGTGGCAATCGCCTGGCATACGCCACATGGCGTTGCCGTTATGTGGTGAGAATTTTGTTGGTTCCTTGTCTTCGGCCGAACGCAAAGCCAGAAAACTCATTTCCATGCGAAAACCGTAGCATTCCTGACTGGTAAGATACGGAGAGGCCAAAAAATCGTTAGCCATACCTACCACAACCGGATGATCCATCAAAGCTTGTAATGGTCCTCCATAGGTTGAACGTTCGGGAGCAGGGATGGAGTTGGGATCCTGTTTCAGCTGGTAGCAGAAATCACGCATTTCACTAACTTCTGATTCTGTTAGCACACTGGGAATCATTACCCAACCTTTGGCGTCAAAAACATATTTCTGCTCAGTTGTCATGGGTATAACAGGTTTGCCATCAGCGTTTTTCTGAGTGAAATTGATGGAGTTAAGATCAAGTGGTTGACCAAGATCTTTGCTAAAAATGACTGGTTCTGCAATTTTATGAGTTGACATATAATTTCTCCGTTTATCGGTACCGTTTGCCTTCCGGCATTTCGGGTTCAATCTGCGGGTGTCCCGCCGTTCTAGCCTGACGTAAAAGCGACATCATTTGCTCAACGATGTTTGGCCGTTGATCTGCCAGATTATTTTCTTCGCTGATGTCATTTGATAAATCGTATAATTCAATCGGTGCATCAGTGAGTGGGCGGACAGCTTTCCAATTGTCTTTTCGCACAGCTTCCATCAGACCATCTGGCCTGAACTGCCGTTTACCAAAATCATACAAGGGTAAAGCCCAGTATAGATGATGGTGTTGTTTTTGTTCGCCTCGGTTTTTCAGCGTTGGTGCAATTGAAACACCATCGATGTCTTTCGGAACAGGCAGATCGGCTAAGTCAAGTAGTGTCGGCATGATGTCAGGGAAATACCATGGATGATTGCTGACCTGCTCTTTTGGAATCTGACTGTTCCAGCGTACTATAGTGGGCACGCGGATACCACCTTCATACATGGTTCGCTTGTGACCTCGAAGTGGTTGACAGGAGTCAAGTTCTCCTTCAAACCGAAAACCAGCGCCATGATCCGAACTCACCATGATGACAGTATTATCGTCCAGATCTAATGATTGCAGCAATTGAAGGAGCTGACCAACATGACGATCGAAAAGCGAAATCATAGCTGCCGCGACCTTGGCCGAACTGGACCATGGTTTGTCTTGATAGATCTGCCAAACGGGATCATCCTGTGGAATGACATATCGTCCATGCGGAAGTGTCCAGGGTGCGTAACAGAAGAATGGTCGGTTACTGTTTTTACGGATAAAATTACAGGTTTCCTCGAAAATACGGTAGTGTGAATAGGTTTTGCCTTCATCACCGTCATTGTTACCGGGTAACTCGACCTTTTCACTATTCCTCCACAGATAGGACGGATAATAAGTATGCGCATGTACCTGGTGATAATAACCGAAAAAAGTGTCAAACCCATGTCGTTCTGGTGTACCTGGTGTATCAACATCGCCTAGCCCCCACTTGCCGAATCCACCACAAGTATAACCAGCTGAGTTTAGTAAGGTTGCTAAAGTGACATCGCTACTCTGTAACGGAATACCACCACTGTTACCACGAACAGAGGTATGTCCAGCATGATTGCCCGTCATCAAAACGCTTCTGGAGGGGGCACAAACTGGGCAACCGGAATAGCTCTGAGTAAAACGAATGCCTTCACTTGCCAATTGATCTAAGTTGGGGGTTTGGATTGCAGCGCTACCATAGCAACCAAGATCTCGGTAACCCAGGTCATCTGCAAGAATCAGGACGATGTTCGGTTTACTATTGGCTTGGTTTGACATATTTTAAAGGCTCCATTCAATTGAATTGATAAATTGAATGACTGGAATTGCGTCTTGGGGCTAACGGTTGGATAATTTTACGACGTTCCTGTGTTAGCCTTTTTAGTAATGCGGCTGACGGTTCGTAACCATATCGGCTATGTCCCCAATGTGGTCCGTATCGGTAGATGACTACGCGGCGATCACCATCATTTCGTCGTTTTGCTGATCCATGGGCGATGCAATCAACAAACAACAAGGCATCGCCAGCTTTCATGTGGACTTCGATTGCACCTTCAATACCCTCCGCAGATCCGATTTGACTACTATCATCATTGAAGGCAGGATGAACCAGATTCGATTTGTGGCTACCTGGAATAACCATAGTGCCACCATCGCCTGAGGCAATATCTGTTAAAGCTAGTAGTAGCACAATCTGACCGCAACGGAATTCATTGTTATGAAATCGAAATTGTGTTCGAACCCGGCGTTTGTGCGCACCAGAATGCAAACGCGTTTCCCCACCTTCACCACGCACGTTGACAAATGCCTCGTCAATAAAAAGGCCATCGCTACCAGCATATCGGTTGATATAACCTAACCACGATGGATGATCTATTAACCGTTCAAATGATTCACCAATTTCAATGATATTATGGATTTCATGTTCTTTTAGACGATGGACATTTTGGCACCATCCCCCCAATTTCATCGAAACATATGGATCAAGATCGGTATTGAGTTGATGCACATGATCTGTACTGACTGCCTTTTCAAGTACCAAGTAACCGCGTAGATCAAACAGATAGTCTTCTAGCTCTGTCGGCATAGTACCTCATATCATTACTTTAGTTCGTAAACTTGCTCCATCATTGCCCACCACTCATCTTCTCTGGCTTCAAGGGGTTTCTCCTGATACGTCCGCATGAGTGCATCCCATTCTGCACACTTTGGATGCTGTTCCAAGTACATGGCAAAGTCCCGATCGACAACAAAATTATCCATGGTCTCCATATACATAAACAGTCTTCTACCAAGCAGGAAAATTTTCATTGAAGTAACCCCAACTGTTTTCAAAGCTTGTTCCACTTCAGGCCAAACGTTTCGGTGATATTCTTTATATTTCTCGATTATCTGCGGATCTTCTCGCAAATTAATCGTTAATCCAAATGCTTTCACGCTTTCTCTTCTTTCGCTGTTATGTTGTTATTAATTTAGTGATACATTGCAATTTGATAATATCACACAGTTGATAGAAAATTATGCTCTTATTTTGTAGCAAGAGTTTCCTCTAATTCATTAACACTGGCAACTGCAACTAGCACACTACTCACTGCCTTGTTTTTCAACACCCAACTTAAAGCCCTACTTGTTGGTGCGATCGTTTCTCCTGGTTCTGAAAGTTCGTGCCAAGGTCCCGCTACTATGGGATAAATCAAGCCCAGTTCTGAGCGTATCCCTTCTCCGCGTGGTGATAATCTAATAATTCCGTCTGGGGTAGTCTTTTGCCAATCTGTTCGTGTTTTGTCAAACCAACTTATCCATTGGCCGCCCAACGCTTTCATAATTAAGACACCTTGTCCTACTTTGGCGGATCGTTCAAGACCAGTTTCCTGCCACCGACAGACGTAATTGTAAATAACCAAATCTGCATCAGAATCTGGTTCGGGGCCATGTTTAGCATAAGTTTCCTGATCAGCTAGAGTGTGGCGAATCATACAAAGCGATCGTACTTTACCTGCCTGTTTCAGGTTCGCAATTCGATTGGCAAGTTGGCTGTCACTTTTATAAGCGTAATAATGCACCCGAAGAATGTCAATCGTATCTCGACAGAGGAGTTTTAACTGTTTGTCAACTAAATCTTCCAGATCATCAGGCCTCGGCGCACCAACTTTTAGCGAAAAATGGTAATTAGTGTCTGTTCCCTTTAGTTCGTCAGGAACGTGAGCTTCGTCGCCATATCCTGTATCGAACAGATTTATCCCTAATTCAGCTGCCCGCAGGTAAATTTTGCCTTTCTCTTCGGATGGCGGGTGACCACAAACACCCTCATAGTGGGCAAGTAGTCCTCCAAGTCCCATAACGCTTAATTGCATATCTGTTTTTCCAAATCTGCGATATTCCATAATTACTTTTCTGTCAAAATATTCATCTGAGTTAATGACTTAACTAGATGGAGATGTATAATTTGTAATTGCTATTAGATCACTGCTTAGTTTTTAATAGCAAATTGTCTTCAATTGGTACAAATTTTGAGGCTGAACTCATTAATGACATAGCAGTAAGTCCAGTTACACCATAAACTTCAGCTGAAACACCAAAATTGGTTCTTATTTTATTTAGTAACAAATCAAAATCACCATCTCCGGATGCCAACACAACCACATTTGAGTGCTCCGCATATTCCATTATATCCAGTGTAATCCCAACATCCCAATCTCCCTTGGAGGAACCGTCATTTCTTTGGATAAACGGTTTTAGTTTTACTTCGAAGCCAATGCCTTTAAGTATATTCTGGAATTGTCTTTGCTTCTCATCGCCTTTATCAATAGCATAGGCAATCGCCTTCACAATTTCTCTGCCTGACGTTGCTTCTGCCCAAAAAGCATTGTAGTTGAAATGGCAATTGTAGCATTGTCTAACAGTATAATAAATATTTTGAACATCAACGAATACAGCAACCTTTTCCATAAATTGGTTAACCCTACATATCAATAAACATAAGTGATTTTGACCACAAATAATCTTCATATACTACATTATTTATCATAATATCTCCTATTAATTTTACAATACCCTAATATTCACATTCAGGTTAAGCAATTAATAAACCATAATTTAAAACGGTTCTAGTGAGAGTTTAACTTTAGGGAACGTTTATTTTTCCTCGTTCGAAAAGAGGTGGCCCTGAAAAACTGGACAGGCTGATAAGTGGAAATTCGGCTCAACAACCGGGTATTATCACCCGAGATACAGGAGATAAAGCCTGAGCAGAAGACCAGGTAGAAACCACTTGCCCGCCTTCAAGGCTAAAGTTGACTGGAGGCAGCTAAAGAAGAGCGGACCTTGGCCGAGTTGGCACAACAGTTTGATCTACATCCCAACCAGATCACCCAGTGGAAGAACCAGTTGTTGAATTGGGCCACAGGGGTGTTGGAGAATTCTGCTCAACTCAGTGATCCTCCAGTGGATGTCAAGACCTTTCATGCCAAGATTGGACAGCTGACATTAGAAAATGATTTTTTAGAAGGAGAGCTCAGCAAAGCGGGCCTGTGGAGCGCAAAAAGATGATTGACCGCCAACATCCTTTGCCACTGACCTATTAAGCCGAGGTGCTCCAATTGAGCCGTAGCAGCCTCTACTACCAATCACGACCCGTCTCAGAGCGGGCTCTGCGCCTGATGAAGAAGATCGATAAACTACTACCGAGCTCCCCTTTGTCGGGGCACGGATGCTGAGAGATCTTCTCAGATTGGATGGAGGGAAGGTTGGCCGAAAGCATGTCTCCACCCTGATGAAAAAGATGGGGATCGAAGCTCTTTACCGGAAACCCAATAGCAGCCAGAAACATCCCGGCCACAAAATCTACCCTTATCTGCTGACAGGGCTGGAGATTAATCGTCCCAATCAGGTCTGGGCCATGGATATCACCTACATTCCCATGGCCAGAGGCTTTGTCTACCTGACCGTTGTAGTGGATTGGTATAGTCGCAAGATTCTCTGCTGGCAGTTGTCCAACACCATGGCTCTTTCTGCATCAAGGCGGTTGATCAGGCTATCTCACGGCATGGTACCCTCGATATCTTCAACACCGACCAGGGGAGCCAATTTAGCAGTCAGGCCTTCAGCAGC
>DTUY01000342.1 GCA_012963885.1 Candidatus Poribacteria bacterium
ACTCGAGAAAGGTTTCCACATGTCATCAAAACCCAATATTCTCTTTATTATCTCCGACCAACACAACGCCAAGATTTTGGGACACAAAGGTCACTCAAACGTCAAGACACCACATCTAGATCAGTTAGCCACCAAAGGTGTCCGATTTGAGAATGCCATCACCCAAAACCCGATCTGTACCCCGAGTCGCGTTTCTTTTTTGTCGGGGCAGTACTGTCACAACCATGGGTACTACGGTCTCAGTGGCCCCAATCCGAACGGTTTGCCCAATCTCTTTTCCCACTTTCGCCAATACGGTTACATGACCAGTGCAGTTGGCAAGATCCACTGTCCAGAATACTGGATCGAGGATGCCGTCGATAATTTCCATGAAACCTGTGACTGTAGTGTCGGTGGTTGTTCAGCCAAGTATACCTCTTTTCTCCGAAGTCGAAACAAACTTCACTTGGAAGACCATAGGCAGATGCCGGACTTTGGTGACCGCGGCCGACAGTCGATGGAGGGACGTCCCTCACCTCTGACATTTGAAGAATCCCAGGAAGGTTGGATTGCACAGGAGACGATCCGCTTCATCGAATCGGCGCAAGAGGCGGATCAACCGTTTCTTGCCTTTGCCAGTCTACCCCGACCGCATCAATGTACATCGCCAAGTGAGCCTTTCTGGTCCTGGTATAAGGATCAGGAATTGGTTTTGCCACCCAATACCGACTACGACATGACCCTCAAAGCCCCCACCCTTCCGGCAGACGGTGGAACGCTGGCGCAAGGGTGACTGGACACTAATTGAGCCCAAGACCTTTGAGGCGGGACGATTGCGCAAACTTCACGGTTATTTAGGAGCCGTTAGCCAGGTTGATCATGCAGTTGGACAAATGATCGGTTTTTTGGAGCGAAGCGGGCTCTGTCAAAATACGATCGTCATCTATACCTCAGATCACGGTGACTATGCAGCGGAACATGATATCATGGAGAAAGCACCAGGGATCTGTGCCGATGCCATTACGCGAATTCCCATGATCTGGTCGTGGCCTGACCACTTTCAATCGGGGCACGCTTCGCAACAATTGGTCGAGTCGGTCGATGTCTCGATCTCACTTTGCCAGTTGGCAGACATTGAGCCACTGGAAACCTCAGATGGTAAAAACATCTCTCATCTGCTGCAGGGGCAGGAACAGGCTGTTCGAGAGATTGCGGTAACCGAGTTTGCTTGGAGCAAGAGTATCCACAAAGGGCAATATCGTCTGGTCATTTATCCTCGCGCTATGTTCCCGGAGACGGAAGGCTTCGGCGAACTCTACGATCTGGATGCCGATCCGTGGGAGATGAACAATCTTTATTTTGAGCCCAACTCGATTGACCTAGTTAGGGTAATGGAAAAGGATCTGCTAGAATGGCTGGTTACGACCACTCGACCCGCCACGGTACACGGTGTTGAGATTAAATCCAGTCATCAGACCCAAAGGCGGAACAAATATACCACCAATTTGGATGGGAAGGTTCATCCAGATCAACTGGGACATGTTCGGACCAAGAACTACCTCTAACAGTGGGATTAGAAATTGGTTGCGGGAATTCAAAACAATCTCAACGATGACAAACAGCCGAATGAAGTTACCTGTATTTAAGTTGGAATTTTTGGTGCGCGAATGATACTCTCACTCTGGGGTTGACGAACGATTATATCTCTAACTTATACAGTGTTAGCGTTTATTGTAGCTGCCCTGATTGGTGTCTTTTCGGTGCATATCCAGTGTGGAAAGCAGCTAAATTACATCCAATAGAAGCCCTACGACACGAACAGACAACCAGTGAGGAAATAGTATTGATCTCTAGATCTATCTGGTCCCTGGTACAAGTGGAATTTAAAAATATGGGGTAAGTTTTCTGACATCCTCTGATTTTGGGTACAATGCCCCTAAATAGGATGTGATTTTTTAGGTGTCAAAATTATGAAAGGGAGGACTCAGTTCCTGCTCTTATCAGTGAAATTTTCAACGTTATGGTTTGTTTGGGGGCTCTTGATGGTTACATCTGCGGCGCACCCCGCCAAGATCGACTTGCCCAAGGATGCCGTTATCCTCGAAGCAAACGCCGGAAAGATGGAAAAAGGGGTGACAATCGTCAAGGATAAGGGTGCATCGGAGGGGAAATCAACCGATCATGCGAGAGGCGCCAAAACAGTGCATGAAATTGAAATCCCCAAGACGGGAGATTGGTATTTATGGATTCGAATCTTTTGTCCTGATTCAAGCAAGGATTCATATTGGGTTGGAAAAAGCAGCCCCAAGCCCTGCTGAAGACGCATTAGGCGAGCCAGCAGTAAGGATATACTCAGCCGCAGGAGATTCTGCCAATATGGCTGGACATCCTTTGAACATCTGGTTTTGGGATTCCAATAAGGCTCACACTGATCCACATAGCTTCTTTAAGGTTAAGAAAACAGGAAAACATGTGTTCTGGTCCAAGGGCCGGGAAGCCGGCACTTTACTGGATCAGCTCTTGCTAACAATGGATGACAAATTTAATCCGGAAGAGGCGTCCAAAGGAGATTGGATTGAAATTCCCAAGGCTGTCCATCCAAATGTTAAACTTGCCCTCACCTGGGGAGCAATTAAGAGTTTCTAGTATTGGGGTTTCCTGCAGCCTTGATTTGTGCTACTGGCGACCTATCCCATGGTTGAAGTCAAAGACCGGTTTCGCTCCAGACGCTTCCATGACCTTGAAGTCCCGTGGGGATTCCTCCCAAGCGGATTGATACTCGAAGCCCCACAACCGACGAAGCAGAGGTGAAGCAGACTCAATGAGATCCCGAGGAATTGACCGGGTGTGATCACAAAATGGCTTGATGTACTTACGGCAGCAGAACCCTTGAATGGAATAACGGATCTCATCGATGGTATTGGGCCCACCACCGTGGATAAGCCGATTATCGTAGATAAGCACTGTACCAGGCGAGCAGATAAAGAGACGTTCCTCCCCGGGGCGGACGGCTCCTAGGTCAATATCCCTGATGTGCGATCCAGGCACAAAACGCGTGGCACCGTTGTCAGGAGTGAACTCGGACAGCGCGAACATCGACTGAGCGGCGAGGGGTAAAATAGCATGCACGTTGTATGGGGGATTGGGAATAAATATCCCTCCATCCCTATGAAGCCCCTGAGAAGAAACGCCCCGCATCGGCGAACGCCCCCCCATATCAGAAAGTATATAATCGGATCCTAGAAGGTATTCCATACACGCTACGAGCCTAGGCAGTTGAATGATCTGCCGAAATATCTCCGCACGGCTTGTAAGGTTAAAAGTCCTCTTCGTATTGGGTTCGTGAAGAGAAACCACGTCCTTCTCACACTCATAAATCTCTTCAAGGGCCAAAATAGCTTCCTCAACCTGCTTGGAGGTAAGGAAATCTTCTAATATCGTATAGCCTAATTCGTCAAGTTCGCGAAAGTGCCTTTCCATATCTTCCATGCCAACCGCCTCCTACTAGAAATACCAGTCATTATTTCGACCTCCCAACTCTTCTTAGCTTAAAGAGGTATTGCATATCCGATTGCGATTGCTTCATAGCTGAACTCCATGTCTAACAGTAAGTATTAACCAAAAGTTAATCAGCATACCATAAGGAATTCGGATTTACTTCAGCCTTGTACTTAATTTTTAACTTAATACAACTTGACTGGGTAATCTCTCGTACTGCCCATTTTTTTAAGGTACAGATAGATTTTATCGGCTCATCAATCCACTAACTTGCCTTGTTTCTTGTAAGCGTCTCCCCGTGTTATATACCCACCAAGTTGACCACGTTGAGTGTAGCCAGGATAAGTAGACTTGTTAGATTGTTGTTCTAACTCCTCCAACATCTGAGTATGCACGCGTTCTTGTTTTTTCCTGCCAACATATTATGCACGGCTCCTTGGACGAGGTGGCTATTTTGAGCGAGGACCTAATGGTGAAGCAAATTCAACTAATTATGACACAAGGCTTAGCTTCAGCATTAGCCATAGAGCCTAGAGATAAGCTCTCGACTAACTGGGAAACGATTAAGGCTAATCACCGTTGATGGTTCCAACAAAATCGTCGACCATTAACTCTTTCATACCTTCCACGTCTCCTGCAGCAAACTTTGAATACACACTATCTACTACTTCTTCAACTGTCACTTTTCACTCCTGTTAAAACTATAATTTACAATAAAAAAAGACTTGCTGTCATTTCATCTGCAGAAGAGAGTATGCTTGTTCCTGTGCAAGATCTTCAAACTATTCACAATCGAGCAGTTGCATTTAAGTTATAATTTAAATACAGGTTTTTTTAGGTGAAGTATGAGTACAGAATACTATAGGAATTCAGGCATTTGTTTCTGTTGGCAAATAGATCTTATAAAAATTTCTTGGTAAACTCAACCTTCCTTCTGATATCCTTAATAAGGCAGTTGATTTATTTTAGTAGTAAATGAGCATAATGCTTTAGAAAGTGCCAGCTTAGTAAATCTAAGCCTGGCTATTTAATTAATAAGGAAAAAGTAGAAGTTATGGAAACAAAAACAGGTAGTGTTAAATGGTTTAATGATGCCAAAGGCTTCGGGTTTATCACTACTGATGACAATGAAGATGTCTTTATTCATCATTCTGAAATTCAAGGTGAAGGATTCAAATCACTG
>DTUY01000343.1 GCA_012963885.1 Candidatus Poribacteria bacterium
TGCGTGTTCGACCAAATTGTCCAATACGATTTGCCCACCCAGACCGTTTTGTGGTGGGCGGCGAATGGGTTCAATCTGCTGGATCAATTGGTGGAAAGTTTCTTTCCAAACATCAACTATACTAAGGTCGATCAGACCTTTTAGAATGGTATATCCGTCCTGCTGAAACTGCTGCAAGCACCTGCTAGCTGTTGACATAATTTAGCTGAGAATCACCACTACATTTTGGTGGTCAAATTCGGCTTGCCATCTTTCTTGGTGTTGGTAATTCATTGTCTTGTCTTCATTATGCTATTGCCAAGAAAATGGTTAAGGGCTAGGGTATTCATTCTAGCAAAATAATTATCAGATATTATCCAGAATGCTCTAGACACAGTACTAGAAGTCGTACAAATTGGTTTCATCGTTCTCAGAACTATCGTGGCGATTAGCACTTATAATAGTGCCTGAATTTTAGGTGTAAGTGCAACGTTTTTACCCTTGTCTAGAAAAGTTAAGATGTGTATTGTTGGATTATTTGCAAAGGGAACGGCTAAAACTGACCGATCTGGTTTTGTCGTTGACATAGTCTAACCTGGCCAATATAATAGATTAGGAGTCTTCTTCATGCTCGTTTGAAATATAGCGGGCTTTTTTTGCCCATCCTTTTTTGCCCATCCTTCAGGTATCATCATATCAGATGCCTTGACACCTCCAATGGGGTCTTTAACTTAATGGAATTCTCTTTGGCAAACATATCAGCTTATTTGTTGTGCTAACCGGTCTGGTTTTCCAATCAATATTTTCATTTCCAGTAACCCATGAAATGCTACTAGAAGCTGAAAACACAGATACAGTGAAGCTTCAATGGTAATTGGTGAGGGTAATTCTGCTCAACTTGGCAAAGATGTCTGGATGCTTGGTGATGCGGATCAAAAGGGGGCCTGCCAATAAGAAATATGGTGATGGCTGGGCGAACCGGGCAAGAACATGATATCAAAAAATAAATGAAAGTGAGGAAATCATGAAAATAGCTGTATTTGGAGCCGCAGGATGGCTAGGACGGGCAATTCTGTCCAACCTGATTGGTCTACACGAGGTTCGAGCGCTTGATCTGTCCTCCGAAGCATGGGATTATGGAAACGACTTGGATGGTGAATGGAATGAAGGAGAGAAAGTATATGGCGATATATCAGATTTTGGGTTTGTCGATCACGCCATTGAAGGAATAGACGCTGTCATTCATGCCGCAGTCTATGCTTCTCAAGCACCTGATGCTTACGGTGTTGATGATGATTTGCCCTATTTGGTCAATCTGAAAGGCCTGCGGAATGTGTTGGAATCGTCTCGGCAGCGCAATCTTAGGCGTGTAGTACACGTTGGTTCATGTCAGGTAGTGCATCCTGACGGGGTATTCTTTAACGCGGACGTAAGAAGACCCGATGGGAGCCTCTACGCTGTCACCAAGCGTCTTCAGGAAGAGATGTGTCGTCAGTACCACGATGCATTCAGACTGCCCATTATCGTGTTGAGGCCATGCTCGATTATTGATAGCAGATTAGGAATCGGCAAATCTCGTAACAAGTTGGGAAAAGGGGGGACTCATCGGGATATTAGCTGGGTCTGTCGGCATGATCTGGCTGAGGCTTGCCGACTGAGCGTAGAAAATCAGGATATTGGTTTCGATATTCTGCATACTGTTGGTACTATCGAGGCAGAAGCAACCTGTAATGTCCGTCAATCCCGTAAGCTTCTTGGCCTGGAATACCGAGGTGATCTTGATCAATACGACACAACAACACATCAAAATATGCCTCAGGCCTAGTATATGACTGGATTATGGGCGATCCGAAACCAGGACCCATACGACCATCACGACGTGGGGGCTCATCCGGATTATGCCGCCATGAAAGTGCGTCCCTGGAATACGCTGAAGCAGTGGCGGGTGGATACGAAAGATCCACTGCTCGATGGACCGATTCCGGATGAATTGAACCCTCTTGGCCAGACGCCCCGACAGTCTAAAAAATGTGTCCGTCCGGTTTGAGAATCCAACCTCATCGGGACGAAAGGAAACCGATATGAAAATCACCCAGGTGGAAGTTTTTCTTCTTCATGATCGGTTCGTCTACCTGAAGGTGGATACAGACGAAGGCATCGCCGGCTGGGGTGAAGCCGCCTTTCACGGTGGACGACTCACTGCCCAGATGGCAGAGGCATTGGGGCTGCAGGTAGTCGGGCATAATCCGTTCCACACCGACGCCCTGTGGCAACAACTGTTTCGCACAGGATATCGAATCGGAAACACCGGCGCCTATATGGCAGCCATCAGTGCTCTGGACATTGCTTGCTTCGACATTAAAGGTAAGGCGCTGGGGACGCCCATCTGGAACCTGTTAGGCGGGAAATTCCGTGATCGGGTTCCAGTCTATTCCAGTCTGCTGCAGCGTCACCTGTCGCCGCAGCAGGATGTGGAAAAAGTGCTGGCCCGGATGGAGCAGGGATATAGCTGGGTCAAACTCCATACCGCTACAGCCTGGTCATTCGATCAAGGCAAGGATGGGACGATTGAAACGGTAAAAGCCTTACGGGATCAGTGTGGCAACTACGATCAACTCAAGATTTTGGTCCGATGTGAATCAAGCCTATATGATGCCCGGCGCCATGAGAGTGGGACAGGTCTTAGGGGAACTTCAAGTCTCACACTTTGAGGAGCCGATTGCTCCCTGGGATTTGGATGGATACAATCAACTTCAAGCGGCGCTGGAAGTTCCGATCGCGGCCGGGGAACAGGAATACAACCTATGGCAGTTTCGCGACCTGATTACCAGAGGGAATCTGGATATTCTACAACCCAATATCACTTCCTGCGGGGGTTATACGCAGGGGATGAAGATCGCCGCCCTGGCAGAAGCCTACAATCGGCCGATAACCTGCCACAATACCGACCCGGCACTAATGACGGTGGCACATCTACATCTTTGGGCGGTATGTCAGAGTTGCGTTTATCCGCAGGAGTACTACGGCGAGGACAGCCATCCACTTCGCGATCAAACGCCAGTGTTAAAGACGCCGATTGAGGTAGTAAAGGGACATATTTTAGTACCGGACGGGCCGGGATTAGGTGTGGAAGTAGACGAGGAGATGATAAGGCAAATCGCATGGGGGGATTAACAACTTGGAGCCCCATACATTATTCAATGTCGGTCCTAAACTAAGGAGTGAGATCATGCAAGACAATCAGAGATCAGCGGCACAAGTAGAAGATATGCAGGCGGGACAAATCGATCTTTCCGGCCGGGTGGCGCTGATTACGGGCGGTGGTCGCGGTATCGGCGCCACCATTTCGCTGGTGCTAGCTCAAGCCGGAGCGGATGTCGTCATCAATTACAACACCAGTGAGCAAGAATCCAAGAGGATAAAGGGCAAAATCGAGGCTGCAGGCGGACGTGCCGCGGTTATTGCTGCCGATGTTGGTGACACCGCTCAGTGTGCAGCTCTGGTTCACCAGGCTGAAGAAGTATTCGGCCTGGTGGATATTTTAGTGAGTAATGCCGGCATCGGCCAGCCGCACAAGATTGTTGATACACCCGATGAGGAATGGGAACGGGTGATGAACGTCAATGCGCGGGCTACGCTGGTACTTGCCCGTCAGCTGTTGCCAGGCATGATGGAGAGGCAGTTTGGACGTTTTGTTTCCATTTCGTCAAATATCGCCGTATATGGACGCGGAGGTGGAGCCTTTGCCACCTACGGCGCAGCTAAGGCGGCCTTAATTGCCTTAACCAAAGGGATAGCTCATGAAGGTGCCCCTTACGTCACCGCCAATAGCATCTGCCCCGGCCCCACCAGCCGAGAGTTAGCGGAAGATAGAACAACACCAATACAGATTCAGCAAGATCAGCCCATGAACTGGTTAGGCATTCCAATTCTGATCGGTCGCAAAGGGACACCTGAAGATATTGCCCACGCCGTCAGCTTTTTTGCCTCGGAGGCGGCACAATATGTTACCGGGCAAACACTCCATGTCAGTGGTGGGTTGTTCATGCCCTAATCTTGGCAGAGGATCAATGGCACATCTAACCCCGTCAGAAGTGGACTCATATCAGGACCAGGGCTATCTGCTCCGGCGGCAGGCCATCAAGCTGCCAGACTTAGTCTCTGTCCGCGCCTTAATCATGGTGCTGGTGGACAGGTATGCTGGCCAGCTCTACCAGGCGGGCAAGATATCCTGCCTGTATGAAGATGAGCCGTTTGAGCGCCGCCTGGCCCTAATCAATCAGCAAGCTGAGTTGGGGGCCAGTTTGTGGGACCTGGCACGAGCCTTCGATTGTCCGGAGCTGTTCCACCTAATCCGACATCCAGCCATCCTGGACAGCTTAGAATCGCTGCTCGGTCCCGAAATTGCCTGGACCGGCAGTTACGTCATCAGACTGAAGCTGCCACGAAATGAAGGAACCGTTTTTCCCTGGCATCAAGATAGTCAATACTATGGTCAGGCGACCCAACATCTCCATGTGGTCAGTCTGTGGATGCCATTAGTGAAGGTGAACGAGGGCAATGGTTGTCTCTACGTCATACCGGGCAGCCACAACTGGAGCCTGCTGAAGGGCCAACGGGGGGTGGATAATAAAGTTCACACCTTGGAGGAGGTGGAACAAAGGGGGAAGCCAGT
>DTUY01000344.1 GCA_012963885.1 Candidatus Poribacteria bacterium
CCAATGAGGTTGAACAAGCAGCAAATCGGCAGGCATGGGAACGATTGCTGAAGTTGCTCAACAAACTTTGAAGAAGTGATCAAAAAAGCAAAACAGACAGCGTTTCAGAAACACAACAGAATTATTAGAAAGCTGAACATTTGATACATGATTTGACAGGCAGCCCCTGATAATTCGGCTGTATCATCTGCTATCAGTCATGATCATGGGTATTTTTCAAGGTTATCGCTTTGGATCTTCGGTTGTTCCAACCTTGGTCCTACAGCGGTTGTTGGTTAATATTATGTTAGTCATTAGTAAACGCACCAGGAGTATAACTTTGAAATATCATCATTTAGGGATACCAACCAGGAACAAGCTAAAAGATGAAAGGCATCTTAAGCATTTAAAAATGTATGTCAGTGGCTATGGGAAAAGTCCATACGGAGTTGAGTGGACAAGATATGAAGAGGATGCACCGTATCCGGAATTAGTAAAAACAGTTCCTCATGTTGCCTTTGAAGTCAACAGCATCCAAGAAGCAATTAAAAGTAAAAAGGTCATAATCAAACCAAACAGCCCAAGTCGCGGAGTAATTGTGGCATTCATTGAAGACAATGGTGCACCAATTGAATTTGTTGAAGTAGATAGAAGCATTGCCGAAGAAGGAATTTAGTGTGCATATCCAAGCCTAACAAAGCAAATCTAAAAATAATTAAGGTTTTTATCTTTATGACGACTCAGTAAGTGGGAATCGTTCGTTGATCAACATGATTGGTTTCCCTTGGGCAATCACGCGGTAGGTTCGGCTCAAAAACGGCTTGCCTTCCATATGCTTGATAGTATCTGGTAAACTTGACGTGTACTCCAAGCCATACCATAATAGATCCCGACGAGTCTCCAAACCACTGCGACGTAAGAGTTGTCCTAGCCCTTCTTCACCAGCTTCTAGTCCTTTCAGGATAATCTTTGGTAGTCGATTGTGTACAATCAGTGACTCAGCATAAGTATAAAACACAGACGACTCGCGCCCCTTGCCTTGGATTATCACTTTACGGGCAACCACAGTAGTTCCTTGGTAGGTGTCAAGCCACAGGTGATCAGCAGACAAGATTTGTTTCTGTTGGCTAAGTTGAATTACTTCTACCGGAGCAAGTATGTATGCTTCGATCAGTTGCGTCACCGTACCGTCCGTCACCAGCAAAGCTCGTTGAAATGGTGTTAATTGGTCTAAGCTAATTTCCTGCAAACCGTCAGGTTTGGCAGATTGCGCTATGCAAAGACCATTTTTTTCGAACAGAAAAGTTTGATTCAAGGGCATTGTTTACTAGTTCCTTTCTTCAATCTGTCTCCGTAAGGCAGTCAGCATGTTCTTCTACGATTGCCAAAACATTGGAGCCCAAACCAGCGGCAACACTGCCAACGGCATATCCGCTTTTGGGCCATTCCCCAACTTCGTCATTG
This sequence comes from Candidatus Poribacteria bacterium, assembly GCA_012963885.1. Classification (GTDB taxonomy): domain Bacteria; phylum Poribacteria; class WGA-4E; order WGA-4E; family UBA9662; genus UBA9662. Next base: position 1,444 of record DTUY01000344.1, read on the forward strand.
TTAATCATAACAAACGTTAACAGATTGGTCAGTAAACATGCCAATCCCCACAACCATACCAAGTAGTGTTTCAAAATAAATACCCTCTTAAAATATTACTTTATACAAATGAATGCCGGTATAGTAAAATTGCAGGCACTGTCACGCTAGAAGGAAAAACGGATACTACCAGCTAGCTGAGAGGTGTCTGATTTACCTGACACGATAATTGTGGAAATCCCTCCTTATTATTTGGAGGCGTTTTTTTGTTGTCAATGTTTCAGTTTAGTTAGACGAAGGAAAATACGCTTTAGTTTGAAAAATTGAAAAGTTGTCCTAGAGATCAAGCATAATCAATTCCTTGTGTCCTCGTTTAAAATTAAAATATAATATTTCTCTTTCAATTAAGTTACTGAAATTTCCAACTTTTAATAATATAAAAAAACAACCAAGAAGTATGAAAATTAAAAACCGACAGGTTTTTTTCATACCTGACACAACTATAAACAGATCTAAAATTAGCGAGGAATCATGATATATGAGTGATAGAGTTCTGGTAACAGGAGCATCTAGTTTTATAGGCAGTCATGTAATCTTACATCTGCTGCAAAAAGGGTATTTGGTTAGAGGAACTCTGAGGGACCTATCAAAGAAAAATGAGGTTATAGAAACAACGGCTGAAAATTATGGTGACGATATAAGCGATCGTTTGGAATTTGTTAAAGCAGACCTATTAGAAGACGATGGATGGAGTAAAGCTGCAATCGGTTGTGATTACATAATACATCTTGCATCCCCCTTTCCATTAGCTGAACCCAAAGATGAAAATGATGTTATCATCCCTGCCAAAGATGGGACACTACGTATTCTTCGAGCTGCTCAAAAAGCAAAAATTAAGAGATTTATTTTGACGTCTTCTAATGCTGCTATTTCCTATGGTCACGACGATTACACCAAAGTTTATGATGAAAACGACTGGACAGATGTTTCTAAACCAATTGGTGCTTACTTAAAGAGTAAAACCATAGCCGAAAAAGCGGCTTGGGATTTTGTTGACACCTTGAATGAAAGCGAACAGTTTGAATTTTGTACCATTAATCCAAATGTTGTTTTGGGACCTCTTTTGAGTAAGCGAGTATCTACCTCTATTGAGATTATTCGGATTTTTCTTAATAGACAATATCCAGCTTTACCGAGGGTCGGTTTCTTACCTGTAGATGTTAGAGATGTTGCTTTTTTACATGTTGAAGCGCTCACCAACCCTGAAGTAAATAGACGAAGGCTGATATGTGCTTCAACAAATATATGGCTTGTAGATATGGCAAAAATTCTTAGGTCTAGCGGATATAACGTGACAACTAAACAGATGCCCAATTTCTTGTTAAAGCTGTTTTCGATTTTTGATCCGACTCTCAAATCAATTGTGGGAGAGTTAGATATAGAAAGGAAAATAGATTCCTCTGAAACCCAAAGAATTTTCAATTGGACACCAAAAACGCATGAAGAGATGATTCTCTCGACGGCGGAAAGTCTGGTAGATCTAGGTCTGGTATCCATAAAATAATTTAGTATTGGCTAATTTATTAAAGGAGAAAAAAGGTGCGAATTGCTTATGCTCGACGTGAGGAAATGACAGAGATCGATAATGTTCACGGTGGTGCCAGTTCAATATTATTCAAAAGGCTATTTGAAAATGATGATTTTCAAACGCCTTGGCGTTTTATTCACGCTGCCATTATCCCGCCCGGTGGAGGAATTGGCCATCACCGCCATAATAATTGTGAAGAGATTTTTGTGACAGTTGATAACGCCGCACAATTTACGCACAATGGCCGTACAGCGCGGATTGTTGGGGGTGCGGCCGTACCTCTGCGCCAAGGAGAATCACACGCTATATAAACCATACAGACCAAGAGACTCGATTTTTTAATTTTAATGTCGCTGCAGTTGGACAACCCGCCGATTCAAGAGATTTTGGTGATGATTGTGTAGAAGCTCCGATGGAATCAGCTGATCGACTCCCCATTGGCAGGTTGAACCGAAACCTGATGACCTATCTTTTTGCCCACGGGGGGAAAGGTGAGTGTGGTATCCGAATGGTGTGGGATCAACAGGATTTCCGCAACAACTGGGGATTTCTTGCCCATGTCCTGCTTCCCGCTGGAGTTTCAATTGGTTATCATCGACACGATCTGATGGAAGAAACCTATGTCGTTATAAACGGAAGTGGGCGGATAACCGTGGATGATGAAACGGAAGTGGTATACGAAGGGGCTGTTATCCCAAATCGGATTGGTGGTTCACATGGGATTTATAATCATACTCAGGACGACTTGGAGATGCTGGTTGTGGCAGTATGCTTGGAGCAAGGCAAACTTGACACCGTTGATTTAGATGATGATCTCACCGAACAATAGTTTTGTACTGTGATGCCGATTGATAAGGCTGAAGTCTACCAGTTATCCAAGCCAATGATAGTCTCTTGGGTTTCGCCCTGATTGAGAATGATCTCTTTTTTTGCAAGAACATCTTGAGGATGTTTTAGAACCTGGTTCAACTGTAACAGGGCATATAGTAAAAACCCAACACCATCCGTGGCTTCGTAATAAGGTTTAGCTGGATGTCCTCGGAAAAGTCCCTGATGGTAAAGCTTAGAAATTGCTTCATCTGCCATGTCTTTAGCAAAGTCAAGGTATTCTGCGTCTTGTGTCATCACATAAAGATGGATTAGAAAGGATATCGATCGTCCATTTTTCCCTGCGTAAGTTCCGTGTTTTGCATACTGCAGAGCATAATCCTCATACCACGATTCTTCTAAGCAACCCTGGGTTGGCAGATGACCTTTCAGGCAGTCTGCGAACCGTTTAGCAGCAGTCAAAAAATCTTCTTCTTTCGTTAGATGATAGGCATAGATATAGGCTTGAGCGGCGTAAATTGGGTATTGGTAACCGCAAATGTAGGGGCCCCACAGATCAAGGTGACCGCGAGGTTCCTGAGACGCATATCCTTCCTTGATTCTGGGGCCAGGGACAGGAGAACCATCCAAATTCAGTGACCCCCAGAATTTTCCACTTTCGTGATTGAACCCAAACTTAGCGTATGCCATCAAGTAAGCAATTGCATAATCTCTGAGGAGTTGATCGCCAGACAGTTGATAGCTTTTTAGCAGTGCATGACAGTGCAACCCAACAATAGCAGTCACGAAATGACTTCCATCAAACCTGTCGCTGCCAGCATTGGGTCGGTCAGGAAAAAGATCTGTTGCTTGATTCCTTCTGTTCCAGTAATAAGTTGCTAAGAGCCTAGCACGGTCTTGCCAGATTTTGTCACCCGTATGACTATGCATAAACGTAAATGCGTAGATAAACGCGCCGGAACTCATGCTGAAATCGCATCCCTGTTTCCCACTATCATGCCGATCGATCTCACCGGTCTCTTTGTCAATTACATGCCATTGCCAAATAGCTTCAATTTCCTTTTGAACTGCTTTTGGATTGATTTCCCATAGCGCATCCCAGGCAATACAATTCATGGCATGAAGTTCATGAACGTTGCCTCCATGACCGTCCATTTCATCTTTGTATACGTCATAATGGCGATGCCACCCCCACCAGAAAAGCCCCTTTTGGTCAACAAGATGACGCATGTAGTAATCCATGTATTGATGGGCGAACTCGGCGGTACTACCATTCCCAGTTAGATTCGATAGCAAACGCATCGTTTTTAACGTTGACATATCCATCAGCATATTTGCACCTGCCGGATTTCTACGTCCGCGTCGTTGCACACGCCACTGTTCATCCAGTGGTTCCGGGTCCTGTGGACAGTTACGGGATTCAACATCCAGAATACTGACAAGAATGGGGAGGTGTTTGGGGCCGTATCGGTCTGTGCCGTACTCCATCAGTACATTAAGACATTCTTGCACACAACCTAAATAGTTTTCGGAATTATTAGGCATATGATTCCCCATTAGTTTCTTGACCGTTTTCCTTTTCTTGTTTCTAGGATTTGATTCCATGGTTCAACGTAGCATCGGTCAGCCCAATCCTGATACAGACGGCTGAGTTCCTTTACCAAGTCTGGATGGTCTGCCGATAGGTCATTGAGTTCTGTCCGATCTTCTTCCATATTGTAGAGTTCCCATGACCCTGGATACTTGGTCACCAGTTTCCACTTGCCACGACGTACAGCCTGATTCCCTTCATGTTCCCAGTAAAGGACTTTGTTATCATCGTCTTGATCGTCAAAAATAGGCACCAAACTAGTACCTTCCACTGCCAGAATCGAACTACCATTGTAATCATTTGGGTATTCCGTTCCGGTCACTTCAAGACAGGTGGACATGATATCTGGAAGTTGTCCCGGTTGATGACGCAATTCACCACCCGTTTTAATATAATTCGGCCAATGAACAATCAGCGGGGTAGCAATACCACCTTCGTGAACCCAGTGTTTATATTCACGAAACGGCGTATTAGAAAGATTAGCCCAAGGTACTCCATAACTCTGATAGGTCGTTTCTGGTCCGGGCATGATGTTGGGATCATTTCCTCTTTGAACAGGTCGACCGTCACGTGTCGTCGGCCCGCCCCAGACCGGCCAGCTGGTCTCTATTTTTGCCGGTGGTCTGAGCTCCTCGGCACAACCTCCATTATCGGCCAGAAACAGAATCAGCGTGTTTTCAAGTTGCCCTGCCTGTTCCAAAGCCTGAATGACGTTACCAATTCCTCGATCCATCCGTTCAATCTGTGCTGCATAGACTTCCATTCTTCGCTGGTTCCATTCCTTGTGTTCCGCCTCATCCCAAGGTGGCTGCGATGGATCCCGATCACTTAAAGACCAGCATTCCGCCAGAAGTCCCATCCCTTTCATACGCTGTAACCGTTCCTGACGAAGTTGATCCCATCCGTCAGCGAAACGATCTTTATATCGTGCGATATCTTCTTCATGAGCGTGTAAAGGCCAATGTGGGGCAGTATAAGCTACATAGGTGATGAACGGTTGATCCGGTGTACTCTCTGCGTGGTCCCCGATAAACTTAACGGCTTCATTGCTAATGGCATCCGTCAGAAAATATTCCTCAGGAAATTGATCATGCGTAATTGGGTCATTATCACGAGTTAATGTGTTTGGTTTCCAGTAGTTAGCCGCACCTGTAATAATTCCATAAAACCGATCAAAACCGCGTTGACAGGGCCAACTGTGTTTGGGACCATCTGGATCGGTGTGACGACTAACATGCCATTTCCCACTCATGTAAGTTCTGTAGCCGGATGACTGAAGGACCTCAGCAATTGTTACGCATTGGTGATTCAAATCCCCTCGGTAGCCCTCTAAACCATCGTCCGACACCATGTGTCCTACGCCAGTCTGGTGTGGGTGGAGACCTGTCAGCATGGAAGCCCGAGACGGGCAGCACCGAGCTGTATTGTAGAATTGAGTAAACCGTAGACCATTACTCGCCAGTCTATCCAAATTCGGACTATTGATTTCTCCACCATAACACCCAAGATCGGAAAATCCCATGTCGTCATTCAAAATCAGAACAATATTCGGTCTTTGATCTTTCTGCATATTTTCACCTCGTTTCTTTTAGCAAAATATTCGATTTTTCATCTTAGATCTGCCACTTGATTCGCGCTTCCTGCATGGTAATTCTGTTCTCTTTTTTCGGGATTTGATCCGGTGTACTTCCCATATGCCGCCAATCAACAGGCTCTGATGCTAACTGATATCGGTTGTCACTGCTAACACGATAAAATTCAGAGTTATTATCAAGGGAACCATGCATCAGATACATACCAAATATAATGATATCACCAGCCCCAAACTCAGTAGAAGCCCATTTGATTCCTAAAGTTTCCATCACCTCATAAGCATCTCTTGAAAACCATCCCTCCAACAGATCTTGGTGTGCATCCGAAACTCCATAGGTGTTGATGAGTTTCTGATGTTTGTGTGAACCTAAACAGACAGCCAATGATCCCATATCAAGCGAAACATCACCCAATGCTGTCCAAACGATATAGAGGTTTTTGGTGCCAGCTCCCATATACACGATATCACAATGGGCACTGGTATTTTGTCCTGAAGGCGTAGCACGCAACCATTTGTGATCCAGGGATAAAATTGATCCTCCTAAAAACCGTTCAAAGAGCATCATGATTTGCTGAGAGTTAACGAGGCTAAGAAATCGTGGGAACTGTTGAACCACTTCATGCGGGAAGGAAATTCCTCTATTATCCGATCCAATTACACCATCTTCTATAGAAGTTCCCAGTTTAAGCATAGATTCGTTGTCCATGAAACCAAGGATTTCGCGTCGTGTTTCAAGAACCGTACGACGATCATAAAAATCGCGAATCAGCAAATATCCATCCTTTGCCATACGATCCTGAAGAGCTGCCGAATCATCAAAAATGTCGTTGCTGTCGCGAAGGTGGAAGATAGTCTCACCAAATATCAATTCCTTTCCATTCATAGTGACTTTTGTACCTGTAGCAATTACTCTTTCTACCTAGTTCATAAGGATTCTCACTCCCGACAGTTTGGTGCTATTTGCGACAGATTCTAGATAACGGAGGCAGCCACCATGTTGGAACAGCGCCCCAGTATACCTTCCGCTGATGCACTCGGTTGCGTGGTAAACAGAATACAAACCATCTGCCTGAAAGGATCCGCCCAGACAACAGTTCCCGTTGCACCATAATGACCGAACGAACCGGATGATACCAAATCTCCAAATGCCGACCAATCGGCAGTTGGCTGGAGTCTCCAACCGAGCCCCCATACTCGACCGGATTTGATCTCCGAAGGAATTTCAGGCATTGAAGTTGTTTGATCGGTGGTCATCGCTTTTGTCGTGACCGGACTAAACACGCGGATTCCATCAAATTCCCCACCATTTATAAATGTTTGACAAAAACAAAACATATCATTGACTGTTGAAAACATTCCTCCCCAAGGTGCGCCAAAATTCCGCCAATACGATTTGTTCCATCCCCAATCAACTTTCTGCATTTCTTCACCAACATTGACGTGAGCAATCCGATCTGCTTGAAGATCTCCGATGCCAAGAGATGTATCGTGCATACCAAGAGGGGAAAAAATTTCGCCTCGCAGGAATTCAGGTAGGGAAGATCCTGTTATTCTTTCAACAATCTCACCGAGTATGGCGATACCGCAGCTTTGATATTGAATATTGGTACCGGAGGGGAAATCAAGTTCCAAATCACAGATCCGCCGGATAAATTCTTTTAGTGGTGCATGTTGTTGCCGAAGTTGAGTGTTTTCAGGCAGCATATCGGGAAGGCCGGAAGTATGTGTCATTAAATGTCGCACGGTAATTGTTTCTTTGCCTCTGTTAGCAAATTCGGGAATAATGGAGTAAACGGGATCATCGAGCAAAAGCTTCCCTCTCTCCACCAGCAACATAACCGCCGCCGCTGTTACCGGTTTGGTCACAGAGGCAACCAAAAAAATGGTGTCCGGCTGAACCTGTAGGGAACCAGTCTGCAAACGCATGTTCCCAAAACTGCGTGCTTCAACCGGAATGCCATTGACTGCAACCAAGATCGAGGCCCCAGGCATACGTCCTGTATACACCAATTCCTCCAAATAATGGTAAACTTGATTCAATCGTTTCGTTGATATTCCTGTAAGTTCGACCACAATCACCTCACCTTTTCACAATTTCTTCTTTTATCCGATAAGATAACATCAATCAACTGTAATTTGCCGATTGTATCAAAATTGTCTTAAGAAATCTATCTTCCTAATAGTTGATTAAACATCTATCAAGATATAAAAATCCGAAAAAATTCGTAATAGCTTAATTTTCTCCTTAATTTCGGTTTCCTTGATATAATGTTAACTCAAATTGCGGCCTGAAACAGCAGATGAGTCAGGAACCGAGTTTTTCTGAAGCCACATCCACAATAACAAATAAAATTTAACTTTTGGCAAGATTTTCCGAATTCCGCCGGTAAAAAATCGGTTTCTTTAGGCAGGTAGGAACTTGGGTTAATGCTAACACGTTGGCAAGGTCCATATGCCGTTAATCAGGATCCACATCAAACAGAAAAAACTTAGAGGAGAATAGCCAATGCAAAAAATTCGATTAGCAATTGTCGGTTGTGGAGGCATGGGACATCGTCACATGTATGGGCTGGTCGAGCTTCATCAATCAGGATGGGAACACTTCGACCTTGTTGGTGTCTGCGACCCGGTTGAAGCCAATGCTGAATCTCTAGCTGGTCAAGTTGCTGCACAGCTTGGCCCCCCCCCCAACAGTTGTCAGTAATTTGGATGATCTGGCCGCCTTAGGCGTTGAAGCCGTCGATGTCACCACAACCCCAAGATATCATCACACAATTGCGATTGAAACTCTAGAACGGGGTTGGCATACGATGGTGGAAAAACCGATGGGGCTAACCGTTCGTGCCTGCAACCTGATCCATCGAGCATCAGAAGCGTCCGATGCCATTTTAAGCGTGGCTGAAAATTACCGTCGCGATCCCATTAATCGTTTAGCCAAAACTTTACTGGATGCTTCTGTCATCGGGGATCCACGCCTTCTTATACATCATACCGTTAGTGGCTCGAACCAGATGTTAATTTCGGTATGGCGTCACCAGAAGAACGAAAGTGGGATACTTCTTGACGTTGGAGTACACTTTACAGACATGATGGAATATCTGTTGGGTGATATCGAAACGGTTTATGCCCAAACCAGGCTTCATGAAAAAACTCGCAAAAACCCAACAGCCGGATCGTCGAACCCCACCGGCGTCTATGGCAAATGGCAGAAGCAGATGCCAGCTGAGTTTGAGGCGACAGCCGAAGACGCCGCATACGCAACATTGACCTTTAAGAATGGTGCTGTTGGGCAGTACATCGAAGATCATGCTGGACATGGCCAAGGCGTGTGGGCTCGGCAAATTTATGGTTCGAGAGGATCAATGACACTTCCCAGTGACCGAAGTGGAGGAAACATCACCTTGCATCTTGAAGGTCAAGCGATTATCGAGGACCAAAAGATCTTAGATTTGGTTCCCGATTTTCAGCTGGATGACATCACGACCAGACTGTTTGGCGGGAATCGATTGTGGCGCTACCAGTTCCCGTTCCCGGAAACGGACCGCAAGATTATCGCGATAGAATACGCGGATTTTGCTGAGGCGATTTTTGGTCAGCATCAAGTCGAAGTGAATGCCGAGCAAGGTACTAGATCTGTTGCCGCCTCTTACTCCATGATGGAATCCCATCAAATTGGTCGCCTGGTAACTCTTGAGGAAGTTATTACCGAGCAGGTTGATAGCTACCAAGAAGAAATTAATGACAGCCTAGGACTATAACATAATCAGTTAGGACAGCGAGAAAATCGACCCATTATTAATGCTGACTTAATACACACAACTCTTGAGAGGACTTATGAAACTCGGATATAGTACATGGGGGATGCCAACGGTTCCCGTTGAAATTGCAATTCGTCATATTGCGAAACTGGGATTTGATGGTATCGAGTTGACCGTCATTCCCGGTTATACAACAGAACTTAGTACGCTCAATTCCAGTGAACGTCAACGAATCGCCAAGTTATTAAAAGATCATCACCTGCCACTGTCTGCTATCGCAGCGCACTCCAATCTACTGGCAACAAACAAGGAAGACTACCAAAAAAATATGTGGCGTCTAAAAGGGGGAGTGGATCTGGCGGTGGACCTGGTAGAAGATGGCATTATGCCTGCAGTCAATACAACCCCCGGCGGCAGCCCAAATCAATGGGAGGAATTAAAGTCGTTTCTTGTCGAGCGGATCAACGAATTAGTTGATTACGCGAAATTGCGTGGCGTCACGATTGCTATGGAACCGCATGTGGGAGCAATTATAGATACCCCGGATAAAATGCGCGAATGTTTGGATTTGGTTGACTCTCCTTATTTTAAGGTTAATTTTGATATTAGTCATTTCGATGTTGTTGGTTTCACCATCGAGGAGGCTGTTGCTGCTCTGGCACCTCATTCCATCCATACCCATGTCAAAGACCAACGAGGACGCCATCCTAATTTTGAGTTTCTTATTCCTGGAGAAGGAGATTTCGATTACGTCACTTATTTAAAAGAAATGCAGGAGTCCGGCTATGACGGATTCATCACAGTTGAGGTTAGCATGATGGTGCAACAACGCAAAGACTACGATCCTTTAGCCGCCGCAACACTTTCTTACCAAACTCTATCCCGTGCCTTTGCGGAGGCATCGATCGAGCGGTAGAAACAGCTCCATAGACTTTCTTAGATTTATCACTACCATCTTGAATTAGCCAGGTCATTCTATCAGGCATTCAAATAATTTCTAAGTAAAGCGGTAATAAACATGAAAATCTTTCAACGACCAGAGAGAACCAAACGAAATGTATAATCTCAACGGGCAGGTTGCTCTGGTAACAGGGACAGGCGGCCGGAATGGAATAGGACGAGCCATTGCCACTCGATTAGCCAGAGAAGGCGCGGATGTCATCCTCAACGACATTGCCATGCGTCCTTATGGGGAGGAATCAACTCCATGGGCAGGAATGTCTGCTGTGGCGAAGGAGATCGAAGCACTCGGTCAGCAAGCCACGCCCATTGTGGCAGACGTGTCGGACGCAGAGCAAGTAGAAAATATGGTAACTCAGGCATTGGAACAGTTCGACTATATCGATATTCTGGTCAATAACGCGGGTGCGGCTGCAGGGAGTGATCGCGTACCATTAGTAGATCTAGAAGAAGAAGCTTGGGACATGGTACATCGGGTCAATGTTAAAGGAACGTTCCTCTGTTGTCGAGCGGTCGCCCGTCACATGATAGATCGGAATCAAGGCGGCAAAATCATCAACATCTCTTCGCTAGCAGGTAAACGAGGTGTGGCACGCTACGCGGCTTATTGCGCATCCAAGTTTGCGGTTATTGGCCTCACCGAGTCACTGGCAAAAGAACTGGCTCCGCGTCAGATCAACGTTAACGCCATCTGCCCAGGTTTGGTAGATACCGAACGAGTTGGTCATATCGCGTCCGCTGTGATACCTGGAGATCTCTCACCGAAAGAAAAACGAGATCAACTGGTTCAGCAAGCGACCGCCTCAGTCCCATTAAAAAGAATCGCTCAAGGATCAGACGTGGCTAATATGGCCGCATTTCTTGCTTCGTCAGAATCGGACTACCTCACCGGGCTAGCTGTCACTGTTGCCGGCGGTTCCTGATATTTAGCTATTCCGTGACCATAAGCCTTGGTACGAATATTTTAATGCCGTTGATCACATCAACGACCGCTTGTTTTCCAGTAATGCGTCGGTGCTTGATAGTCCACACCTTTGGGTGGTAAAAATTGGCGTAAATGTCCGCATCCATAGGCGGTACCTGCCAAACCTGGCATACCTCGATCCTCGTTTTCAACGCAGAGAACATAATTATAACCTGATTCTAGTAAAGCACCAATAACAGTTCCCCAATTCAGTTGTCCGCGACCTGGCACCCTATACTGCCACCACCAGTTGCCGATGATCCCTTGCCGATAAAGCATACGTGGGCTTACCTCGCAATCCTTAACATCCGCATAATACCACTTGCCGGCATAGTCACGGATCACATCTTCAGCCGGCATAATCATCATCCATAACCAATGGGAAGGATCGCAGGAAAGACCTAAATACTCCGATGGTACGGCATCCAGAATCTTCTCCCACATTTCGGGATTACAACCGATATTTCCCATACGTACAGCCACATCTAAAGCAATCTTGACCTTCACTTCTTCAGCTACCTCAACCACTGGAGTAAACATTTGACGGAAGCGCTCCACCAATTCATCGGAGCGATCATCAGGGTTTCCCGGCATAGAGGAATAAATACCATAAAATCGGCCATTTTTTACCGGTGCTCCACTACCTGTAATGACCACTGGGCATTCTAAAAGGCTGGAAGATCTAAGTGCCTTAATCAAACGCGTTTGTTCTGCTTGGCGGATATCTTCATCGTCATCCAGCAAATTGCAGTGAGAACTGATACAGGCTAAGTAGAGGCCGTGATTGGCCAAGGTTGTGTTAACTTCATCCGGCCCCGTTTCAAGAACACGATCAGAATTCAGCACACCGCTATCAGCCAGGCGAATGCAATCAAAGTCATGTTCCTGAGCCCATCTAGCACATTCTTCCAAACTCCAACTTCCTTCTCCAGCCGAGGTTTGAAAACTTATATCCATATTTTATTTCCTTCATGATAGATTTGAATTGGAGAGAAAATTTCTATTGATCAATACCGATTACTGGTCAATCCCACGGCAATGGGACACCCAGCCTCTGACTGACAGATTGTGCTGATTCCTGTTCCATCTCTCCGTACCGGATGCCGTCACGACGATGCTCTCGCATTCGTTCTTCTTCTATCCCGCCAGGCAATATAGCTTGGTCGGTACCGGGCATCGGCTGATATGTTTCTCGTACGTCTCGTACCATTCGGTCGGTTTCCGCATAGAAAGTCGCTTGCGGTAAAACGGAATCTACATGGATAGCAAGTACCATTCCTCCCAATTTCGCACTTGACCATCGGTTACGAACCTCTTCACCATCAGGAAGCGTAAAACCGGTCAATCCGCCACCAAGCAAACTGGCAACCGCAGTATAACCGACACTTTTAAAAAAGGCTGCCGGTATCTTAGAAAGAAGCGCGTCAAACTCCTCACCACGCTGGTAATCTGCCATAATACAAGTAGCCGCATCCAGCACAACTGGTGATTCATTTTCAGAGGGAATAGCAAAACTAATCGGTGGGTTACCGAAGTAACCAAGTTGTGGTTTTGGGTCGCTTCCACCAGCATTACCTTGCCCTTGATAACCTTGGACAGAAAAACCAACACAACCTGCCTCCATACAGATCCGCGAATAATGTCCAGCGGATCCATAATGCCCGATGTTACGCACTAACCCCATTCCAATACCAACTTCCTTGGCTTTAGCTATCGCTTGTTCTGTCGCACGAACCATTGGAAGATATCCTAAAGTTCCATCGCCATCCAGCACAACTGCCGTTGGCGTTTGATGAACCATACGGACATCAGGTTGAGGATTCGCATAACCACCTTCAAAACTTCCGCAATAGCCGTTGACTGTCCGTGTGCCATGACTACGAACGCCACGGAGGTCGGAGTTAACCAGTAAGCGACTGATGAGTGCGGCGTGGTCATGAGTAAGTCCAGCTTTTTCAAAGCAGGTGGTTGTAAACTCCAGAAGGCGATCCTCCTGAACAAACACAAAAGATTCTGGTGGACGGTTCATTGATACTTCCTTTTCTAAAAGAACCTGACTAAATAGGCCCGCAAGATAAAATTAGGTCGGGTTGTGTTTATATCAATCAGGAATCGAGATGATGAACTGAAAAACTGTTTCTTCAATAGACTTGGGTAACCCCAGTCTAGCACATTTTTCCTGACATAAAAACAATTTGACATAAAAAACTGAAAAACTTGACACCAAAGTAACAGGACTACGTTTTACTAACTGAGTATCAAAATGCCAAATTGCAATATGGAGAACAACATGCCAATACGTCGCCAGACCTTTCGAGTTTGCAAAGAACTACATGGGTTAGGTAAAGTTTGGGTTGTCCGAAAAAATGGGGAATTTATTACCGCCTTTAAAACCAAAAATGAAGCCAATGTGTGGATATACGTTCGTGAAAAATAACAACCAGTTTTTTGCAGCTTTTTGGACATATTACGCACATCCTACCAACAGAACTCTACTCCAATATGTGGCATTGCAGCCTACCCAATCCCAGCAATCAGGAACAAATCGGCTTGGGAGCGGTATAAGCCAGTTTTGAACAGGCGCAAGTTTTCTCAATAGGCCTAAAGAATATTTCGGGTAATGAAAAATTGGCAACGACAGGCCCACTCTCTAGAAAAGCTCATTATCGATGATGGAGAATGCGCACCACCTCCACTATTTCCATCTGGATATTGATCGAAAATCGATCTGCATTTTAGACCAATTTTGAGTTAATATAGATGGAAGTCAGTCTCATTCTCGAAACTTGCTTACGAGTGTAAATCGGAATCAGGGATGTCGCGGTTTTCGATGTGCGAATCTAGCATGCCAGCTGGGAGGATCAAACGCTTGCCGTATGAGCAAATTGCTCTATTGCAATCCCCTAGGAAACAGGAAAAGAAAGAGGCTATCCGCGATCGCGCTGGCAGGAATGCTTAAACGGCCGCCTAGTTTCAACAACCTAAATCCGAAATGGTATACGCTGGTTCGATTTGATACAAGAGTTCACGTCTGCTGACACAATATTCCGTACTATGACCGAGGGAAAGCGCTGCGAATCTGCCCACATCTACCTGCTCAGTTTCATCCTACCGGTGGTCGTCCTCATCATGATGTTCGTGGGTGGTTGGACGGCCATGCTCGGGATCATCATTACCCTCATCCTGTACCCGCTGTTCGACGTGTTTCTCGGTGCGAGGAAGAGCCCCGGCTGAGTCGACAGCATCCAGCATATCTTGAATGGCTACCAGCCCTGCACGTCACCCTCCAGCTCGCCATCTTGACCTCACTGTTCATGCTGGCTGCCACAGATGGTCCCGTTTGGACCACATGGGTAGCGGCCGTTTCCTGCGGCTTCAGCGCAGGTATCTCAGTCATCGTCCCTGCTCATGAAGCTCGGCCACTATGTGCATAGTCCCAGCCGGTGGCTCGCAAATGCTATGATGCAGGCGGTGGCTTACCCACATTTTACGCAAGAGCACAACCGCAACCACCACCGGTACGTGGCAATGAAAAAAGATGGTGCAAGTGCACCGCGCGGTCGAGGATTCTGGAAACACTTTGCGGTGACGATTCCTCTCCAGTGACTTAGTGTACACAGAGAAATGTCGCGAAAGTTCTCTGGCATCCGTAATCCAGTCCTGCTACGCACTGTCCTATCGCTACTTATCGCTACGGCACTTTTCCTATGTGACACCACCGTGAGCCCGATATGGCTGATTTATTCGGCATCAGCAGTTTTTCTGCTCGAGTACGTGAACTACATCCAACACTATGGGCTTCATAGAGAGGAAGGCGCGACAGTCACAGAACACCACAGTTGGGACTCCGAGGCTCGCTGGTAACTGGCGTTGGTTTACAGGTAAATAGAAAACCTTACTTTCATCCGATCTTCCATTCCCTTTCAGTGGAGAGCATAATTGTTGTATTTCCAATTCTCACGCTAGCGTTGCCATCCGCGTCCATGCTGGTTTCCAGATGATCAAGCAGATTGGTAACATCTTC
>DTUY01000345.1:0-2777 GCA_012963885.1 Candidatus Poribacteria bacterium
TTGACCAAAGAGTCGATATACGGGTAAGATGTATGCCAATATGTCAGGTAAACGGGATGGATAGGAAAAACCCCTATAGCAGCATTCAACCCTGAAGGCAAATGTTCCAATAAAATTAATTGCCAGCAAATAATTGGATTATACTTAGGCATAATTCCTATCAAGCATTAATGTGCCTAAATGCTAAACAAGGGATCAAACGATGTAGATAATCATACAGGCTGATACAAATAATCATACAAAGTCAGCCAATCATCTGCCAATAGAACTTGAACAAAATATACTGATTGGATGTTACGGCAATTTAAGGTCTTGGTCACGATTATGTTATTTTCCTTTTTCTAAATTCAAGAAGGGATAACATTTTCAAAAGATATGAACTGGAGGCGAGTCACCAGCCCTATTGCTGGAATCCAGTAATATTTAACCTTACCAAGTGATCTAAGATGAAACCTCGTTGTTGAACAATAGGCATTTCATTTTAGGACTTTTGCTCACTTGACGAAAATATGGAGATAGCATAAAATCGCAATAATTATTTGATTGAGAAATGGCAGAAAGGGTGAAACATGGCATTCCAACTCTCTGACCAACACATTGAAGAATTTCACATGTTGGGATATGCGGTATTTGGCAAAATACTGCCCCCATCACTGGTCAGCGATCTTCGTAGGGTCAGTGATACCGCGAGGGAAATTGCCCGAGAGCGGAGTGGCTCGCAAGTCCAGCGACTCCAACCAGTGGGACATTTCGACCTCGATCAGCAACCTTTTATCGACTACGCTGAATTGCCGGATCTCGTGGATGCGATCGCCAAGGTGCTGACGCCGCGGCACCGTCACGGAAACCGCGACCACCTTGGCATTCTTTTGGAACCAGCAGAAATGCCTTACTGTACTGCTTGGCACCGTGATTGGCGCGACAATATCCGTGGCTTGAACTTGGAACGATGGAATCAGGGGTTGCTGGACATAAATCTCTTTAACCAAATCAACTGCGCCTTGTACAATGATAGCTGTACTTGGGTGGTGCCGGGCAGCCATTTGCGGCACGATTTACTTGGCGAGGCGGAGCGGTTTCCGGATCGTCCCATCTCCGGGCCAAATTTGGGGGACAAGACGGTGGAAGAAAGAGAGCACATCTGTCTGGAATATTGTCGTAGTATGCCTGGCGCGGTGCCGTTGTATTTGGAGGCAGGCGACTTCGCCCTCTATCGAAACACTTTGTGGCATATGGGGAATTATGTTCCCTATAGTGCACGGGCAACTCTTCATGACAGTGCCATGACACCGGAATTCGAGGCGTGGAGCCAACGGGTGCAACAGGAAGCATCTGAGCGGCAGAAAGATGGTGTAGTGATGGACAACCCAAACGCCAATAGATTTTAATGCTAATATCCAACGGGATGTCAGCAGGATTATGAGTTAGAGAGTAATGACAAAGGTACAATATATTCCGTGGTCACCAAGAGTAATTATGACCGGTCGGAAGTTCCGTTTACCAGTCCAGACCAACGGCGCTTGCCCCAAACTTGAAACAGGGGAATTCCAGATCATCGACCACCGGTGGTCTGAGCGGGATCAGGCCTTTTTTTCTTATCTCAAATCACCAATGGAAAGTGGTGATTGCACCATCATCGTACAAGTGGAGGATCAATCAGAGCAGGTGTCGGTGCAGGTATGTCACCTTGATCAACTTAGGAATCCGCACGAATATAATGGGGTGTACTGGCCGAGACGCTGGCCAGTTGGACAGCCGTGGCATTCGACCAAAACGCGTTAGACGTTGCAAGATCTACCCATTTCTACCCCTAATAAGGAACAACTTCGCTGGTGGATTGGCCAAGATGACACAACACTATGGAAACAACTGCCTGAAGCAGAATATCCCCGCGCACACTAAGTCAACGTTCATCAGGGCTGTCCATCTTGCGGGACTGCGATTTTCAGTTTTCACGGATTCTACCCTTGGAAACGGAGTCACCTGCCAGTGGATCTGCATTCCGAGTGTCCATCCTGTAGTAGCCGCTTCCCTAGTAACGATTTAACAGTGGGAGACTTTTCCAGGGGGGATTATGTCGACGATGGATTCGGTTACTTTGACACGTCAGGCCATATTTTTCTGTTCGCGGCTTCATCTCACCGTGATCTGGCTAATCTCTACATCTCGCCGATCCACATGTTGACCAATCGATTACGCTTGTCGGGATTCGACGTTGCTATTGCTCGCCAACTGGGTCTGATGTTGTTGCGCTACGCTGTTGAGGAGATCTATTTAGCCGCTGTTCCACAGTTCCGATATGGACCATCAAATGAGGTGGAGAAGTCGTGGGATTGGGGACAGCCTGATTGGGCTTCTGATCCGGATCCAATTGCGGCTTTGTACCGCAAGGGAAGTTTATGTTACAGCATTGATATTTCGGGAATCGGAGAGACGTTAGCATTAGCCTACGATACCATCTGGCCATTTCTAAAGTCAGACCAAGAACTAGTGAATCGAGCACAGGTGTTAGGCCTACAAATTCGGAATTCGGTAGATGTCGTACAGTTGATCGAAGAAATGTTAGCTTGCCTTCTTCAATGCTGTTTAGATGGTGCTGCAGTTAGCAACCTACCACGTGTTAGTGAAGGGGTATTGGTGTTGTTGCGTTGTTTAGAACGATTAGATGCGCAGGAAAGTCATGGGCTGGCTTTATAACAAAGGCCTGGCCAAACTTAGCGTTTTTCCGTACAACAATTTTTTCCCCGACGGTACACCGATGGAAGCAACTGGCGGGT
>DTUY01000345.1:2877-4651 GCA_012963885.1 Candidatus Poribacteria bacterium
TTGCGTACAAACGAAATACCGGAACGAGCAGCAGTGGGCATCATTTATGGAGACGCTACGGGACATCGGCACCAAGATCTACTGGACGTTCAATTTTATGCTTTCGACCAACCATTTCTAACTGACCTCGGGTATCCACAATCTTGGGCTAGTGTGAAATATTGGGAAGGGGACTGGGGCACTCACAATTCCGCTTGGGGGGTTATATCTAGTCCAATCAGTCAAGATGCTAAATCTTCAGCAACTCCACACTTTTCGAAGCAGATTTCCGGACGAGGACATCTG
This sequence comes from Candidatus Poribacteria bacterium, assembly GCA_012963885.1. Taxonomy (GTDB): domain Bacteria; phylum Poribacteria; class WGA-4E; order WGA-4E; family UBA9662; genus UBA9662. The sequence goes on from DTUY01000345.1 coordinate 3,163, forward strand.
GTGCGAACATTTTTTGTCGGTGGTTTGCAAGCTGTTGAGGTCAGAGCAGAGCGTTGGAATTGGGATCAACGGGCGCAGCATTGGTACAAACCCGGTATTACCTTCAAACGGCTAATCGCTCTAGTAGAAACCGATGGCGATGGTGTTGCCTTGATTGATTTGATACGCATCAGTGGTGGTATCGAACACTGGCGCGTTTGTCGTGGACTTGAAGGAGACTTTGTTATCGATGGAGTTCAGCAAACACCCCGTTCAGGAACGGTAGCTGATCCAAAGGGGAAACGAGGCGAAATCGATAATTTAGCCTACCCTGACCATGCAGCTCTAGCTTGTATGGATGATGTACTGATGGTAGACTGCCAACCTGCTTCTTGGAAAGGATGCTGGCAGTTTTCTCGGCAAGCAGATGTCCATCTTGATGTGTACCAACTTCGCACCAACCCTACCACGGAAACTCTAACCGCCAGATCGACCGCAGTAATGGGAAACCCCGAAACCTCGAACTATGCTTACCGGACACTGCTCTGGAAAAACATGCAAAAAGATCAAGACACGTACGTGGATCTAGTTTTTGAACCGAGAGTAGGTGAAGGTACACTGCGAAACGTCAAATCTATTGACAATGAAGCATCCGGCAGTGGTGTTGAACTGATTACTCAGCGAGGAAAAGTTGTCCAGTTCTACTGGTCGCCGGATGCCGATCTGACGGATCGTACGCATTTTTCAGATGGAACCGAGCTTCGAGGTAACCTGACAATCAGTGTTGATGGCAAATTTTCGGCATCTGGCTGCAGTTCATTAAAATATACCAGGAAAAAATTACACTTTCCCTAACGCGCGTCAGCAATCGACAATCGTCACACTAAACTGCTCGGAGTGCACCATCGAAGTGCAGGGATTTCGGCAAGTAGAGCTTGGAGATCGGGTCTGGATTAACCCTAGAGGACGGAGCCACAACTACTACCGGATCGATGCCATCAAATTGCTTTCACCTGACCGATACTGTCTCCAGCTTGACGTGACCTCGTTATTGGGTCGTGGTCGCGTTGTTTCGGTTAGGAACAAGACCATTGAGCTGGATTTTCACATCGTTGCTAGAACTGGGAATCTGCACCAAACCCGTCTGGAATGGGAAGATGGCAACCAATGGGAAGAAATCGAATCCGCCAACAACCCAGATCGAAACCATACCGTTGTTACCTTGAAGAAACCCCCTATATCGATTGTTATTGGTGAATGGGTGAGCGTGGTTGATTATGTGGTGGATGATACTGTGTTGTTGGAACGTGTGTGTTTTGCTGATGAATCTATTTAGGCGAAGAATTTACAGTCTAATAGTCCACTCACTCTCACTCCTCCCTGATCCAATTAGATTAGCGCCACCGTAATCCATAGATAGAGACATAAAACCATACGACAGGGACAATAGCAGCTGCCCAAAAATTCCTTTTGTCTATTAAGTCACGATGTTGTTGCAGATTTTTTTCAT
>DTUY01000346.1 GCA_012963885.1 Candidatus Poribacteria bacterium
AAGTATAATGCGATTTTATTGCGAGATTTAGGGTTGAGGGACTTAATGCTTCCACAGCTTGCTGAAAAGAGGTTTCTGCATCAGATGATGTGTTAGTCATACTTCCTCCTAGTTTTGTCTGCTTGTACAGTAAGTTTTAACTTAAATACAGCTTAGCCCCTATCCGCCATATCAGTCATCTATTCCCTCTTTTATAGCTTTCTGTACTTCTGGTGATAGATTTCTAAATTTGTCACTATCCAACGCAGCTCGGCGTTCTTCATCGGAAGCATTTTCTGCCCAGTCAATCCAACCTTTTGCTTCTGCTTGAACGCTGCCTTTACTGCTACTGTGTTTGCCGCGTTCCTTACCCTCTCCTTTCCCATTTTCTTTCCTTTGCTTTTTGGAAACGACTTTGGCTTCATCTTTGGGAACAGTTCGCTCGAAACCATTGGCCAGGTGGTAAAGATGGGAGGTCGAGCGTAGAATTATGGCATTGCCCACTATTGCCGGTGAAGCGATAAAACTGGCATTCAAAACATTATCAGCCAACAGCTGAAACTCTCGACTGGCGGAAACCACCGCGATGTCTCCTTCCTGGTTAAAGAAATAAATTTTCTCATCGGCGTAAACAGGAGACGCCCAATGGTTGCCGCCAATCCGTCCTTTCCATATCTGATTCCCGGTTTTGGCTTCTAGGCAAGACACCACACCACCTTCATTGGTAAAGAATATCAAATCGTTTACAATTAGTGGAGACGGTATTTCAGGACTACCTCGTCGGTTACTCCAAACAACATGGCTATTGGTTACATCTCCGCTACCAGAAGGATCAACAGCCAATAAAATTTTGGCCACTCCGGTTGTCAAAAAGACCAGACCGTTATCATAAATCGGTCGGCAAGCCACGTTCCAACCCCAACCCTGATGACGCACCCGCCACAATTCTTTCCCTGTTTGGGGATCATAGGAGAAAGTGGCTTCAGCCGCCGGACTAATCAACTGCTTTTGGCCGTTGTGTTCAATAATGGTGGGGGTGGCATAGGATTTTCGGTTATCGTTCGGTTTCTCTTTTAAGGTCTTTTCAACATCTTTGACACCGTCAACCGTGAGAACTTTAGCCAAGTCGTTTTTCACCTTCCGATTCTCTAACCAACGGGTTTGGCCGCTCTCTTTTTCCAAGGCGACGATAAACTGAACATCAACCCCGTCGTAAACTAAGAACAGTAAATCATCATCAATAATTGGAGACGAAGCTGGGCGAACACGATGGTCGCATTTCAAATCACGACGCTCCCACAATTTCTTTCCCGTTTGGGTGTCCAGGCAAGCGGTACCGTAAGTGCCAAAGTGGACATAGATACGCCCCTCTTCTACGACTGGAGTGGGAGAGGCGTGGCTATTCAAACCCGGATATTCTGATTGTGGCTTTGCCTCGTCGAAAACCTTGATGTCATGAACAACTTTGCCGCTTTTCATGTTGATGCAAATGGCGAATAGTTCCGTTCCATCCTCGCGCGCCGTAGTGAGCCATATCTGGTTTCCCCATACTACAGGTGAAGACCAACCTTTGTCGTGGATTGGCGTTTTCCAACGCACATTCTTACTCTCGGAAAATTCGATGGGAAGGTTTTGGGCTTGAGATTTGCCATCTCCATTTGGGCCACGAAACTGGTTCCAGTATTCAGCTCCAGTATTAGTTGCCAGAAAGTAACAACAAGTTACTAATATCAACACTGGCTTTTTCATTTCACTTTTTCCTTTACCTTATCAATTAAACTGACATGTAATAATCGGCCAACTTCTGTTGCAAACTGTGGACAACGTTAAACAAGTGTGCCTTGATGGTTCCTTACTACTTATGATATTAGGTGTTTGGTCAGCTATTTCCGGTCATGCACGACATTTTCATGAACATCTGTCAGTCGAAAATCATGCCCTTGATATCTGTAGGTCAATTTCTGGTAATTCCATGCCCGTCAGATGAAGAATGATAGCGTGCGGATTGTGGATATGGCCTTTGCTTTCCCTGCTGTGTCCCCGTAATACACAAAACCAAAAAATGAGGCATTTAGCCCCTTCCGCCATATCAGTCATCTATTCCCTCTTTTATAGCTTCCTGTACTTCTGGTGATAAATTTCTGAATTTGTCACTATCCAACGCAGCTCGGCGTTCTTCATCGGAAGCATTTTCTGCCCAGTCAATCCAACCTTTTGCTTCTGCTTGAACGCTGCCTTTACTGCTACTGTGTTTGCCGCGTTCCTTACCTCCTCCTTTTCCATTTTTGCCTCGGCTTCGTTTGCCCCGATCGCTTTTTCCTTGGCCACGGCCTCTAGAGCCTTCTTTAGCCTCTTCTCCTCTACCGCTTCTTCCTCGGTTACCTCGTTGCCCCTTACCTGAATTCAGAAACTGAAGTCCTCCGCCTAATAGCGAAATTGGTTTTCCCCCGCTATTCAAGCTGACCTGATTATCCCCGATATTCTCCACCTTGGCTCCTTGGATTTGATCACCAATACCAACATAATAGGTTTGGTTGGAACGAGTCTCTTTAATCAGGGCTTTTGAAGAGCCCTTAGACAGAATCTTGGTGGCGATTAATTCATATTTTGGGCTAGTATCCGACGGTCGCCAGCCAAGAGGGCGAAACAGGTTATAGTCGATAATGCTCTGGTAGTATGACCAATCTGCCACCTGTGTTTTTGGTTGTCCTTCACTTTTATGCGCGGCGATTAATCCAAAAAGGAGCAAAATCCCCATTATCTTTTTCATCTCAATCTTCCCATTTTCAATAACTGATATGCTAATTTTGAATGCTGATCTTCACCGGTTTAGGCTTGAACATAGTCGGCCAGTAGCTGTCGCAATTTTCGAATGCTGTTGAAAAGTTGTGCTTTTACTGTTCCAATTCGTAATCCCAGAATATCCCCGATTTCTCGCAGCGGCAAATCCTGATAATATCGAAGCACAAATACCTGCCGTTGTCGGAGTGGAAGTTTTTCAATGGCCTGTTTGATCTGGTCTTGTATTTCACTGGCTTCCGTTGTGCTGACGACTTGATCATCAGTCACTCGCGGGTGAAGTAACTGCTGATCGTTCGGGAACTCATCCGGAAACAAATGTTCTGGACGATTCTTTCGTCGTCTTGTGTAGTCAATACCAGCATTATAGGCGATTCGGTATAGCCAAGTATAAAACTTGGATGAGCTTTCGAAGTTTGGTAAGGCACGGTAGGCTTTGATGAAAACCTCCTGCGACAGATCGCTAGCTTCATCCACGTTTTGGGTAAAACGATAAGCGATCTCATAAACTTTGCGCTGATACTTTTTGGCCAACAAACCAAAAGCCTCTGAATACCCAGCTTGGCTCTGTTCCACTAAGATTTGATCCGGTTTATCGGGCATGGGCAACTCCATTTTTACTGGATTTGAAATTTGTTCTTACACCTTATTTTTAGTAATTTGAGGTTTCTTAGTTGGCCCAGAAACCAGAGGATCACTATTTCTTAATCATCTACTAGATTGGTGGTTTTCTTGACTTGCCCCCAGGCATGGGTTCTGAGGTTATCAGCAGGTGAGACTGAAAGGATTGAAGGGGTAAACCAACTGGGTTGATAGTCGGGTGCGGGATGATTGGTCAGGTTACGGAGGTTTTCCCCATTACTATCCATCATGTAGACTTCATAGTTTCCTGTGCGGTCGGAACTAAAGATAATTTGTCTGCCATTTGGTGACCAAACGGGCTCACTATTACCATCTAAATTATTGGTCAATTGACGTAGGTTTTTGCCATTGACATCTATCAGGTATATGTTTTCTCCCTTAATTCCTGCCTGTCCAGTGAAAACGAACTGTCTGCCATCAGGTGACCACTTAGGTGATTCTGTCCAAGTTAATTTAGGATTCTTAGCCACCTGACGTGGGTTTTTTCCGTCCACATTTATGACGTAGATTTCACTGCTTTTCCCCTTTGCATCCTTATCGATAACTATTGAAGTAAAGACAATTTGTTTCCCGTCAGGTGACCAGTCAGGTGAGTCGATCCAAGTGAATTTAACATCGTTGGTTAGTCGACGTAAATTATCACCTACGGTATCCATTACATAAATTGCCGATGCTTTACCTCCATCTCGATTGGAGATAAAGGCAATCTGTTTGCCATCAGGTGACCATGTTGGATGGCGATCATCACTGGGATGATCGGTTAACTGACGTAGGTTCTTACCCTCTTTATCCATCACATATATGTCATTGTTTCCACCTCCTTTTTTATCCTTACCACCTCCTTTAGCATTCGAACTTCTTTGAAATACAATCTGTTGTTTATCAGGAGACCAAGATGGATTAATATCTGTTTTCGGATTGTTAGTTAGGTTACGAGGATTATTGCCATCGATATCCATGACATAGATCTCTGAGTTCCAATCTCTATCCGATACGAAGAGAATACGGGTATGGCCAATTATGTGGAAGGATAAGAATGTAATCAACATCAAACACTGGGGAAAAAATTTGTACTTCATTGCTTAATTTCCTGTTGAGATAGATTATACATACTGACTTGTTAGGTTGAGGTAGTGGAGAGTAAAAAAACTAAGACCTTACCTACTGTTTAGGATTTTAGCTTTGCCTTATTCAAGAATTCCAGTTTGGCGTCAGCCTGTTTCTT
>DTUY01000347.1 GCA_012963885.1 Candidatus Poribacteria bacterium
CATTGTCGGAATTGAGTGCTGGTTCTACCGTTCCACCGAGTTCAGACCAATTGATGCTGGCTTCGATCGGGTCATCTGATACTGGGGATGTAATAACCACCTTGGATGATTATAAGGGTGATGCGAGTGGCGACCTGACAGCAGAAGTTCTGTCAACAGCTATTAAGTTGGCTGGCGGCCACACGAGTTATGCCTTACCTTCTTCCGTTACCGCTCAGGGGGTGATAGCCCAGTTCGGCCTGTCTCCACTGGATGGATTAACGGGAGTCACTGTACCAACTCTCAATCAGTTGATCTTGACTTTAGCCAATGCAGCAGTTGGCGATACTTTGGCTGACGTAGCTGCTGCCTTATCTAACCGGGGGATAACCGGGCTGACGTCGGATGTTCTCTCTGCATCTATCAATAGGGCTGGCGGTGGCGGATATGCATTTCCAGCAGGTGTGACAGCGGCCAATGTTGTTATTACGCTGGGTGAACTGGGTGAAACAGTAGATGTGAAGACGCTAATCATCGCTGTTGCCAATGCCAAGGATGCCGATGGCAGTGGTCAGGTTGATCTGGTGGATGTCGTGCTGAGAGACACCTCGAATTCACCAGTTAACCTGGCAGCTTTACAAGCTGCTGTTAATATCAATGATTCCAGTTGGGTTTCCTTGTTGCCGGCAGGTGTGACAAAATCGCAGGTTGTCACACAACTGGGATTGCTTAACCAGACAGTTGATCTTCAGACATTGCAGATTGCCTTGGCCAATGCACAAGATACTGATGGCAATGGTCAGATTGATCTGGCAGAAGCTGCCGCTGGTCTCTCACTTGACGCGCCGTCTATGCTGAAAGCCGCGGTGGTTGCGGCTAAGGGAGGGGGCAGTTTCCCTGTTGCTAGTGTGGATTTAGTAGCGGCGGCAGCATCACTGAGCTTGGTTACATCTGATAGCAGTGTCGTCACTTCTGCTAGTTTGAAGCAGACGCTTGACACTTACACGGATGATAATGGAGTTACCTTTAAAAAAGCTGCTGCCAAGCGACTATCGGTAACTCTGACACAGTTGGAGAATGCGTTGACTGGTGGTGGTAACTTCGATGCCGTTGCTAAGAACATCGATATTAGTATTGTGGCTGGTATCCTCTTCGAAAAGGATGGAGTTACCTTGTCGGATTTGTTGAATGCACTTCACATTAATACGGACAGCCAGGGGGTAACCAATTTTGAGGCTGCTGCGGGCTTACTGAATATCTCGTTGGATGATTTGAATGACGCTTTGGTTCTGGGCCGGTTGGAAACCACTTACACTCTTGACTTTGTTCAGGGATTGAATGTTATGTCTTTGCCTAACAAGCCACGGATTGCTTACACGGCTGAGTCTCTGGCGGAGAAGATCGGTGATGTTACCTTGGTCATTCGCCTTAACAAGACGACACAGCGCTTTGAGGCTTACGTGCCGGCTATTGAGACCGGTAATGGCTTCACCATCCAAGGTGGTGAAGGTTACATCATTAATACCACGGTGGCTAAAAGTCGCGGTTTCATCGGTAAGGCTTGGGTAGACGCGGCGTCAGCTCCATCACCAATTTTAAATGGTAGCCTGTTGGCAGCACCTTCTTCCAAACCTAATCCGGTTACCTGGGCTTTTGTGCTAGCGGGTAAATTGCCGGCTGAACTGCAGAGAGAAGTGCCGATGATTTTTAGACTGACTGATTCCTTAACCGGCTTGGTTTTGGCTGAATTTGCAAGTGATGATATGGATGATCCTGTTGCAGAGTTAACCGATAACAGTTTCAGGTTTGCCATGGTGAACCAGTTGAAGAGATCGGTAGTCAATCTGGGTGATAAGTTCACGCTTGAAGTTTTCGATAGGGAAGACCGCCTTATTGGCGCTGCCGATTTGGCCGTTGATCCCAATGATTTGCTGCAAGCTTTCAAAGCGACCGAGATCAGCTACAACCAAATCCCGGACTTCTCGCGATTGTTGCCTAATTATCCTAATCCGTTTAACCCTGAAACCTGGATACCGTTTGAAATCAATTACCAGTCAGATGTAGAGATTTCCATCTATGATGTCTCTGGCAAATTGATGCGTGTTGTTGATCTGGGTTTCAAACAGGCGGGGATTTACACAACCCGTGACCGTGCGGCTTATTGGGATGGTAAATCTGACTTAGGTGAGCGGGTGGCAAGCGGCGTCTACTTCTGTTCTATCATGGCTAAAGGGGATAAGTCTTCCTTTACCGCGGCACGGCGGATGGTCATTCTCAAATAAGATTGGAGCAATTGGATGAGTATCGGTTTCTATCTTAAATTTCAACTGCTCTCGCGATCTTGCAGGTTAAATCAATGTTGAGAATGTCAAAATCAGTTCTTTGGGTTATGACCTTAATTTTAGCCTCAGCCTTTCAAGTCAGGGGTAATCCGGTTTTCGTGGTTGGTGGAAGAATTATTGAAGGCGATGGAACCCCGCTGGTAAATGCTAGGGTTCAAGTCAAGAACCAAACCAATTTGTCTTTGGCGGTTAAGGAAGGTGCCACCGATGCCAGTGGTGTCTATAAAGTTCTGTATGTAGATTTGTTCGATGATGTTCTGGTCAGTTTGGGTGACGTTTTCCAGGTCCAGGTTTTTGATCCTTCAAATGTCGTTGTCGCTGTTCACACACAGACGATAACATCTTTGGAAGTTGCCAACAAATTCGTTGAAACCAACATGCAGTTATTTGATACAACGGAGGATGTGGACAAGACGATAAACTTGGCTCCTGTTGATATAATCAATCAGGTTGCAAGCTATTCTATCGTTTCACAACCTGCTAGTGGGATTATCTCTAACTTTGACCCGGTTAGCGGTCAGATGTTGTACAGTTCGCAAAGCGACTTCAATGGTTCTGATTCGTTTGTTTTCCAGGTCGTTTATGGTAATGGTAATCATGATAGGGTAGTGGCGAAAATTGCGGTTAGCTCTGTTAATGACTCACCGTCGGTTACCAATCCGATTACTAGTATTATTGTCTCTGAGGATGAGGTTGAGACCGTTGTTGACTTGACTGATATCTTTGCTGATGTGGATATTCAAACTAATCAGGACCAGCTTAGTTTCAGTGTCAGCGTCACTGCGGGCAGTTCATTATTAGATTATAGTCTGTCTGGAACCCGATTAAAGTTCCAGCCCCTGCCGGATCAAAATGGAACTGTCACGGTAATGGTAATCGCTACCGATGTGGCCTCTGCTTCAGTTAGCCATGGGTTTCAACTGGAGATCAATCCTGTTAATGACCCACCGTTTGTTACCAATTTGATTAGTGACATTATTGTTTTTGAGGATGCTGCCGAAACCGTTGTTGACTTGACTGGTATCTTTGCGGATATAGATATTCAGACTAATCAGGATCAATTGGGTTTCAGTGTCGAACTCACCGGAGGAGACTCTCTATTAAATTATAGCTTGGCTGGAACCCAATTAAAGTTCCGTCCATTGCCGGATCGAAGTGGGATGGCCATGGTGATGGTGACAGCGACAGATACGCAAAATGCCGAAGTAACGGAAGAATTCTCTTTTACCGTTACTTCTGTCAATGACCAACCGACCATTGTTGGTTCAATTGATCCTGTGGTGGTGAGTCGAGGTGCCGATGATGTGCTTATAGATTTGAGTCCATTTTTTCTAGACAGCGACATTCTGTCAGTCGATGCCACCGTCAGTCAGGACACACAATTGCTAACAATTATGGGACGTGTGTTAGATAGCAGTGATGTGCCACTTTCCGGTTTTCGTGTTCGGTTAACCAACCAGACAAAGGCTCTTTCCTCGTCAGAAAGTATTGCCAATGCCAATGGTTTCTATCAACTTGTATTCTTCGATCTATCGGCCTTGGGTGTCGTTGCTAGCAGTGGTGACGATCTGTTGGTTGAGATCTTTAATGATACCAATGCAGTGGTGGTGAGCCAGAGTTACAGGCTTACAAGTTTGGATATTGCTCAGAAATTAGCAGATATCAGTTTTCGTGGTGGACAGAGGTTTAATGGGTTTCCTGTCAGGGATAGTCTGACCTTCAGTGTGCAGGTTTTACCTGCTAACCAGCAGTTTCTTTCCTCCACTATTGACGGAGATGATCTAGTCTTGGGTTTTGCCTCCGATAAGTCTGGAACAGCCACTGTAACTGTTACTGCTACCGATACTCAGCTGGCTTCTGCTAGCGCGTCTCTCACTGTTACTGTTAATGACCCTCCTGTGGGTGAAGATGTGCAGATGACAGTTGGTGCTGGCACAACCGATAATCAGGTGAATTTAATTGGTTACGATATAGATACGGATACAAGTCAATTGGTCTTTCGAATAGAGACCGCACCGACCCATGGAGTCTTGACGGGCACTCCGCCAGAATTCTTTTATACGCCCGAATCGGGGTTCCCTTCCACAAATGAGATTGGGATTGATCAATTTACTTTTAAAGTCAATGATGGTATAGCAGATAGTGAAATCGAAGCAATTTTCACTGTCATGGTTGTACCTAAAATTGATCCTGCAGAGGGTGGAACGTTAACGCTGAGTGGTGTCCATGGCGGAAGCGTGGCGGTAGATATCCCGCCAATACTTGATCAGGTGCGGGTCTACCACCGGGTCATCGTTGACCGGCGTT
>DTUY01000348.1:0-9860 GCA_012963885.1 Candidatus Poribacteria bacterium
GTAATATGCTTGGGTTGATCGAGTTCAATAACCGCTTCAGCATATTTTTTGCCGGTACGAAGTGTTCTCGATTGCCTGGTATTATAATATTGTTCACCTATTTTCACTAACTTGGCATCGATATACATTTCTCCCGTGGTATCGAAATATCCATCAACGATGCCCGGAGCAACTCCACAACTGAGGGCGTCTACTTCCACCAAAATTGTCCTTTGTTGTAAATTCGCACATCCGGCAATCTGAAAAATCATATTGATCCAAAATAAAAACGTTATGCAACAGCAGGTAAATTTCATATTAGCACCTCGGTATGGGCTGAAAAAGACAAATCTCTTGGTAATCTTTAAAAAATCTACTATAATGTTAAAATAGTAAAAACAATTGAAAAGAACATAATGGAACTGTTTAAGGAAATTCTGCCCCAGCATCCGTATACAGTCGCTGAGGTTATCCAATATATTAAAGACATACTGACTTTTGAGCCAGCGTTATCTGATATTTGGGTTAAGGGAGAAATATCAGATTTGAGTCGACCATATTCAGGTCATCTGTATTTTAAGGTCAAAGAAGAAAACAACACTATAAACTGTGTTATCTTCAAAAACCGCGCAATCAACTTAGAAAGCCAACCGCAAAACGGTGATGAGGTACTTATCCACGGCAAAATTGATATTTACCCCAAAAACAGTACCTATCAATTGATTGGGGATCAACTTAAACCAGCCGGCATTGGCATGATGCAGCTAGAATTAGAGCATCTGAAAGCTAAACTGGGAAAAGAGGGCCTATTCGATGAAGAACATAAAAAACCAATTCTCCCGTTCCCACAGAAGATCGGTGTTGTCACTTCGGCCACCGGTGCTGCAATTCAAGATATTATTCGTGTCCTTTCAGAGAGATATCCAGTTGTAGAGGTCTTACTTTTTCCCACACTGGTTCAAGGTAACGAAGCTCCCACCCAGATTGTAACAGCAATCCAAATGGCCAATCAACGTTCGGACCTCGATCTATTAATTGTTGGTCGCGGTGGGGGATCAATTGAAGAGTTGTGGTCATTTAATGACGAATCGGTTGCCCGAGCGATATTTGCTTCACGGATTCCAATCATTTCCGCCGTCGGCCATGAAACAGATGTCACACTGGCAGATCTCGTCGCCGACTACCGAGCGGCTACGCCCTCATCCGCCGCGGAGCACGCTGTTCCGGATCAACATGAACTTAAGAGAAAAATCTATGATCAAGAATTACGATTGCTACAAGACGTTAGACAAATAGTCAAATTCCTCAGAACAGAATTGCAAGTCCTCGAACACCAAATTCCAGCCGAAAGGCAACTCAACCGCATCAATCTGATTAGACAGCAGATTGGGCAAATGCAATTAATTAACCAAAACACAATAAAGCAAAAAATACACCAATTAAAGGATATTTTAAATCTTTGTCAGCAGAAACAGGTGTTGTTGATTAAAGATCTCAAGCAGACTAAGGAAACCAAACTCCAAGTCAACACAGCAAAGTTAAGCCAACTAAATCCGCTTGAGACTCTGGAACGTGGTTATAGCATTGTCAGTGATACCAAAAATAAACCAATCACCAATGCTTCATCTGTCAAAGTCGGCGATACAGTTTACATCAAACTGTCACAAGGTGAACTTACCAGCCAAATTATATCGAAGAAGGAAATTGAAGATGGATAAAAATGTCAATTTTGAAGAGAGTCTAGCACAACTTGAGGAAACTGTCAGTCTTCTAGAATCCGGGGATGAACTGACACTGGAAGAATCACTCAAGGCTTTTGAAGATGGAATACGTCTTGCCAGATCATGCCGCCAAAAACTAGACGATGCGGAACTGCGAATTCAACAGCTAACTGAGGATGGGGAAGAACCGTTTGACGGTGTAAGAGATGGGACCCTTGACCAAGAAGTATAGGCAACCATTTTAAATAGGATCTAAATGGATAAAACTAGATATAGCAATTTTTATCCCATTCTTCTGTTATTACTAATTTATACTTCGGTATCGATTGGTCAACCTTCAAAGATTGTTATTGCCCACCGGGGCGCTTCTGGTTATCTCCCCGAGCATACGCTCGCGGCTAAAGCGCTGGCTCATGGGATGGGTGCCCACTACATCGAACAAGACATTGTTTTATCCAAAGATGACCAACCTATTATTCTGCACGATATCCATCTTCAAGCGGTTACAAATGTAGCTGAGGTTTTTCCAAGTCGAGCTAGAGCGGATGAAAAATACTATGCCATCGACTTCGATCTGGCCGAAATTAAGCGGCTGAAAGTCACCGAGCGATCCGACATTGAAAAGAATACTATCGTGTATCCTAAACGATTCCCACCTCACCAATCGACTTTTCAAATCCCCACATTGAGCGAAGAGATTGAGCTGATTCAGGGATTGAACCATAGTACTGGTAAACCAGTCGGCCTCTATGTGGAGATCAAAGCGCCCGCATGGCACCAACAACACGGAAAGGATATCAGTCAAGTAGTTCTCAAGACACTGAACGAGTACGGGTATACCAAGCGAGACGATCTGGTATACGTACAGTGTTTTGATCCATTTGAAACTCGACGGATGCGTAAAGTTTTGAAAACTGACCTTAAATTGGTGCAGTTAATCGGTTTCAATCACCCAAATTCAGAGATCGATTATGAACAAATGATGTTGTCATCAGGTTTAAAACTAATTGCTGGTTACGCTGATGGAATTGGCCCATCAATGCAACACGTCGTTAAAAGGATTCAAAAGGACGGGCAGCCAATTCTATCGTCGTTAGTCCAAGATGCCCACAGATTGAACTTAGAAGTTCATCCCTACACCCTAATAGCCGACCGACTACCACCACAAGTGAGCGACTTTGATCATCTGTTACGAATATTCTTTCTGGATGCGGATGTAGATGGGATTTTCACTGATTTTCCAGATTTAGCGGTCAGATTTCTCAACAATCAGGGAAGCGGGATTCGACCGGAAGATAGGACGGCATCTGATCGTGCTACTGCTTGGTTGGATCAGCATTTGCGGATGAATCAGATTCAAGCCATTGGGAGCCATAATAGCTTCAAAGAAACCATCGACCCGTCATTGATGCAAATTATCAGACAGCTAGACCCGGATACGGCTGATTCGCTAGATTACGAACATGTTTCCCTAACTGAGCAACTAGATTTAGGGTTACGACAACTGGAGCTAGATCTATTTTACGATCCTGAGGGAGGAAGATATGCTAATCCCTATGGGATTACGGCGGCTAAAGGGATGAACTTGCCTCCTGGGCCTCCTTATGATGCAGAAGGCAAGATGAAAAATCCGGGTTTTAAAGTGTTACATGTACAAGATATAGATTTTCGAAGTAACTGCCTGACGTTTAAGGATGCCCTAAAGGAAGTCCACCAATGGTCTAAAGTACATCCAAGGCATACGCCAATCTTGATTACAATCAATACTAAAGAGAGTGTTATCGATCAACTGAATTTTGTACAACCGCTACCCTTTGATAGGCAAGCGTTCGATCGTCTAGATCAAGAAATTCTGGGCGTTTTTGAAATATCAGAGTTAATTGTGCCTGATCGTGTCCGGGGAGATTATCAGACACTAGAAACCGCAATTACTGCTGGCCAGTGGCCAACACTGAAAGAATCCCGTGGAAAAGTCTTTTTCGCACTGGATGCAGGCCAAGAAAAAATCGACATCTACAAAGACAGCCATCCTTCACTACAAGGTAGAATTCTGTTTGTCGATGCGGAAGAAGGGCAACCGGAAGCAGCGTTTCGGGTGATCAACGATCCGATTGAAAACCAGCAGTATATCCAAGATTTAGTCCTAAAAGGATACTTGGTTCGAACGAGGGCCGATGCGGATACAAAAGAAGCTCGTACGGGCGACACAACTCGGCTGGAAGCTGCACTGACGTCTGGTGCACACTTCATCAGCACCGATTACTATTTGCCTGAAAATAAGTTTGGTACCAACTATTGGGTACAATTACCAACCCAAACACCAGTACGGTTCAATCCTAATTTCTTTTTAGACAACCTATCCTCGTCTCTTTTAGAGTAAAATCTGAAGCAAGATCAAGTCCACCTCCAATCTGTATCGCAGATATGTATTAATATAGAAATTTATCGAAATTAAGGCCAGATACCGTACGTAGGCACATGGAAAATGATACCTAGAATCGGCCATATGCTACCAACCACAAACTGTCCCAATATCAATCCCAAGAAAAATGGGGTTGCCTTTCGATATATGTGAACCCCGCCGAACTTCAGCAAAAGCAGCTTTACTATCCAAGCAAAGAACAAACTGAACCATATATAATTTATGGCCCAGCTACCAGACGCAGCTGCATAGGCGGCTGGATGGAAGGGCCACCACAAAAATTTCATCCGCATCAACATAAGAGCGATAGCAAACAGTATTCCGAATAAACTGAATCCCATGGCGATGTAGTTGGAACGTATAGGATTAACTAACCATCTTTGCAAATGTCCCCAAGGTTCCTGACCATAGATCATTGGAACCCAAGACATTTGATTTACTGCTCCAAGTTTATAGGAAATGGATAATAGGGCCCAGAACTGTGATAGCACACCTACCCCCATCGCAATCAGTATAGCAGTAAAAAAGAATTTGCTTTTTATTCCCGACCTTTCTGCCAGTTTGAACCCTTCAAGTTGGTGAGGCATCGGATGAGAGTCGAAAGTACGAGTAAAAAACCAGAAAAACGAGAACATTGACAGGTTCATTGGACCCAGTTTTCTTGTACCGGCAGCGGTGACCATAATCTGCTCTGGTCCGGTATAATGCAAGTCGTGCATGGGCGCACCCAACTCAGCCCGCATTCGTGAGATAGCAGTTGAAAGAAAGAAATACAATAAAAAAAAGATCAAGCTAATCCACCAGGACATACCGGCTTTTAAACAAAAAATTACCAAGAAAACTAGCCCGCCTATCAGAGCTAAAACAGGCATTCGATATGAAACTTGCCCACTTGAATCACCAGAATCTTTATCATTGATGATAAGATTTTTGAAGATCCGGCCAAGATGTTTTCTATTTTGAAACAGAATTATCAGGAATAATCCCATGTAAGCGCCAAATCCCTGATAGTTTACATAAGGATATACTGGACTACTTACACCAGCGGAAGTTTTCCAGCCCATTACACTTCCAAATAGCAACTGAGCTTTCCAGATCCCCCAAAAAAACCAACATGAAAATAGTAAGTCTAAAGGAATCAAAAAACCAATTCCTACAACAAATGGATAAATCCCTAGTATGAACGTTCCCATGGTACTCCATGGCTTGACGGCAAATCTAAAACGATACGCTTTTTCAAACAGGGCAGGTATGGATGGGAACAAGACATGTAATCCATTGACGATATCTAAACCCGCTGTAATTCCAAAGGCGATCCATAATGTCCTACTCTTAAAAAAATTCTCACTGGTCATCTGATAAGGGAGCTGGATAATCGGGTAAGTCAATTTTTCTTCTTCAGTCCACTGTTTCCTAAAAATGATGTTGATACAAACCATAACCAGAAGCAAAACCAGGACAAACGCGAACCAACTTGAAACTGGCGTTATCCAGCCCAAGAGGTGCTGTTTGGTATATAATGTCGAATTGCCTTCATAGTATCCGGTCAGTACCTTCTTATCACTAACAGATAGCCATTCAGGAATATATCTCCAGAAAAGACTTTTCCAATCATTTTCGGGGGTGGCAAACCAGAACGCATGTCCCAGGATTGGAATTAATATTTCCATAAAGCTGTGCCCTGCAATGGCAGACGTAACAGATAACATGGAGTAGATCAATAACAGTTCAGCTTGAGATAAAGCCAGTTGAGGAAAGTATCGTTTTAGAAATAGGTTCAGTAAGGACAGGACAAACACACTGAATACCACAGTAAAAATGAGTGAAACTATGGTCGGTTGCGCGGAATATTGCACCAGTTCAATGTGGGTGATCCAATAACAGTTTGCAGGTATCAGCACCAGTCCAATAGCTACGGCACGCCAGTTACCTGCTGAAGTTTTTCTGGTCATCCCCATATTACGTTGGCTCTATTTCAAGAATTATAGTTTGGTTGACCGCGAAATTTCAGAAATGAGTTTGTTCATTTTGCAAACAGCCACTTGATATAGATTACTAAGACGAGTTGGAAAAAACTTCAGCAAATGAAAAAGCCCTGTTTGAAACAGGACTTTTTTAAAGAAGCTAATTTCGTTCCTGAATTTTTTTAAGCTTTTTCAGAACGCGAATAAAGCAACGGAAGATGTTCGTTATCCTCAAGAATATCTCCAACCTGCAAACTGTTGAAATATTCATCGGGCAGGACGCTTTGATTCCCGTTAAATGTCTCACCTTCAGGCATCAAAAGCATGGCAAAGGCACGGCGTGACTGTGTGGTCATATTTGGCCCCGCGGCGTGTGCTACCATACCGTTGATAAAGGCACAAGATCCTGCTCTCATCTCAGCTACGTATGGTTCTATCTGTTCCCATTCGGAGTATTCTTGAAATATCTGACCAATCCCCTCTCTACCTAGACCACCTACAGGCTCAAAGCGACTGGTTTGATGTGTACCTGGCAGGAAATACAAACAGCCATTTTGAACTGTAGCATCATCAAGCGTTAGCCAAAACATGGTTGCCTGACGAGTATAATAAGGATCAGATGGATTGTCCAAATGCCAATTGGTCGGATTAGCCCATGGTTCCTTAATCAATGCATGGTCATGAAACAGCCTCATTCCATTAACACCAACTAAATCTGTTGCCAGTTTCCCCAAGCGCGGATCAAGTGCCAAATGTCGAATCTTTTCGTTCGTTTTCCAAAGATTAACGCACTGGACAAAAACGTATTTATAATAGCTTTCGCTGCGGTTCTGATTGTGAGTTTTTTCCTGATCAATCTGTTGCTTGACAGCTTCGTTCACAGCTTCACGCCAAGAAGCGAGTTCTTTTTCGGACAAAAGCTGGTTGATGACCAAAAAACCATTTTTCCGGTAGAAATTAATCTGTTGATCACTTAATGTAGTATCCATATTCTATTTTCAGAATCTAAAAGTTAAACTGCATCAGGTAAAATCCAAGTTAGAAACTATTATAAAATTCTTTGAACCTAAAGTAACAGGTCCACTCGACGAGTGAGTCCTGTATGACAGATGAGAAGGGAACACCAATTAATCATAGGCACCACCTGTATGTTCACCAAGTAACCGGCGTTGTCTGGGGGTGGCTTGGGCAAGAATAGAATCATCGAATTGAAAACGATTGAGATACGGTGGAAACTTTTGGGTGATCATCCGCAGGGCATAATGGACCTGCAATAAATAGCGGGTCTCATCGCTAGTATTGGCGGTACCGCGATGCCAGACTTCACTGCGAAAAACCACCACGTCTCCAGCATTGCAAAGGATACTCATTTCTTCACCACCTTGCCATTCAGTTTCGTCACCTGGTGAACGACCGGACCGATGACTGCCTGTTACAAAATTGGTCGGCCCTAGCTCCTGAGACATATCGTTCAGGTAACAGTGGGCCGTGGTAATAAAAATTGGAATCTTGACTCGCGGGTTTGTGGCCACATCTTCAGGCAAACTGATGGGCAGCCAATCAGTGTGCAGTCTTTGGTCCGGACGACCAGGTCCTGTTAGCCACGACTGCATGCCGATAATATGGCAATCACTTCCATGAACAGCTTCCAAGACATCAATCAATTGCGGTTTATCAAGATATTGAAGAAAAAGCGGATCGCGGTTAAATGAATTATTAATTATTTTGTTGAGAAAACCACTGCCATTTTGGGGAAAGCTGTGTCTATCAAAGCTTTCTTCTAAAGCTTCTAATCGGTCCATAACCGCCCTTAGCTCCGCAATTTCTTCAGTGTTAATCACCGAGGGGAAATAAGCATATCCATCTCTTTCTAAAGCCTCTAGCTGACTTTCAAGATCCGAATAAGCTACCAGTGGTAATGCTTTTGCCATGCTTACTATATCTCCTTAAATATTGATTATTGAAATTCTTGCATATACAACATAATTATAACGAGGTCATTCCCCAAAAAATAGGTTAGTCACAGAGATCTCAGTTCTTTGATTAAATTTGGGTACTAAAACATCAAGCAACTCAGGCAGTTAATTACCAGGTTTGCTTAATTTGTGCCCAAGTACTGGTTAATTTGTTCTTGGCATCGACTGAAAGCGGTTTCAGATTCAACTCTTTTGTCACATCGACATACTTCGGTGTACCAGCAGCTTTCTTGCCATTGTTCTTATTTGCCGTATTATCATCGGCATTCTTTTTATCAAAAGTATAATGTGCGTTTAAATCAGGCTCATCTCCCATCAGTGTATTCATCATGAAGTCGTTAATTTCTTTTTCTGTTCGGGCAACTTCCCAAATACGGATTTCGTCTATGAGGCCAATGCAGGTCCACTGCGCACTATCTCCTACACCTATATATAGCGACGCTTTAGAATCATTTAGCTCTTTTGCATTATATGGGGATGCACCGATCTTCTTCCCATCCACATATATCCGCATTTCCTTGCCATCCCAAACGCCAGCATGATGCTGCCATTTCTTAAGTACCAAACCTGGTGCGTCTAAGATTTTTGTTTGAGGCCAGAGGACGAATCTGATTTTAGTTCCATCAATCAATTCCGGAAAAATGTAGTCTCTCTGCCCACCCCAATCTTTGGCTAGGCATTCGCCTCCATTGCTCTCCATTTTCATCCATACTTCTATGGTTAGAGCTTTCTTAGGGTTAAGACTCTCGCTATCGGGAACCTCAATATAGGTTTTCCCATCTAGTTGTAACGCGATGTTAGCTGCATTAGACGCTGTAAGACCTAAAACTGTCAGTGTAATGCCTACAGAGTAGAGTAACGATTTCACGATGTCACCTCTTCAATTTAGTGGCTGATCAAAGTTAGTAGTTGTCGATTTAACAATTATGAAGATTCACGAAAAGTTGTTCCAACAGTCTATTATCAAAACGTGAGTTCGACAAGAACTAAATGGCGTTTGCGACAGAAGCATCACTCAAAACTGGGGTAAATTATGGTGCCTCCATGAGAAGAGCTGACGTCACCATCTAGCCAGGACGCAGGAAATATACTAAGGCTTCGCCAGACCTCTCCGAATTCTGCCCCAAGTGGAGGCAAGCTTATTTCGGACATTGACGGCCGTGGATAAAAGCGGTTTCAGGTTCAACTCTTTCGTCACATCGACATACTTCGGTGTACCAGCAGCTTTCTTGCCATTGTTCTTATTTGCCGTATTATCATCGGCATTCTTTTTATCAAAAGTATAATGTGCGTTTAAATCAGGCTCATCTCCCATCAGTGTATTCATCATGAAGTCGTTAATTTCTTTTTCTGTTCGGGCAACTTCCCAAATACGGATTTCGTCTATGAGGCCAATGCAGGTCCACTGCGCACTATCTCCTACACCTATATATAGCGACGCTTTAGAATCATTTAGCTCTTTTGCATTATATGGGGATGCACCGATCTTCTTCCCATCCACATATATCCGCATTTCCTTGCCATCCCAAACGCCAGCATGATGCTGCCATTTCTTAAGTACCAAACCTGGTGCGTCTAAGATTTTTGTTTGAGGCCAGAGGACGAATCTGATTTTAGTTCCATCAATCAATTCCGGAAAAATGTAGTCTCTCTGCCCACCCCAATCTTTGGCTAGGCATTCGCCTCCATTGCTCTCCATTTTCATCCATACTTCTATGGTTAGAGCTTTCTTAGGGTTAAGACTCTCGCTATCGGGAACCTCAATATAGGTTTTCCCATCTAGTTGTAACGCGATGTT
>DTUY01000348.1:9870-16555 GCA_012963885.1 Candidatus Poribacteria bacterium
TCTCGCTATCGGGAACCTCAATATAGGTTTTCCCATCTAGTTGTAACGCGATGTTGGCTGCATTAGACGCTGTAAGACCCAAAATCGTCAGTGTAATGCCTATAGAGTAAAATAACGCTTTCACTATGTCACCTCTTCGATTTAGTCGATTTAACAATTATGAAGATTCATGAAAAGTTGTTCCAACAGTCTATTATCAAAACGTGAGTTCGACAAGAACTAAATGGCGTTTGCGACAGAAGCATCACTCAAAACTGGGGTAAATTATGGTGCCTTCATGAGAAGAGCTGACGTCGCCATCTAGCCAGGACGCAGGAAATACAGACTAGGGCATCGCCAGACCTCTCCGAATTCTGCCCCAGGTGTCGGTAAGCTTGTTTCGGGCATTAACGGCTAAATTTCCCGGCACATTTTCTCCTTCAATAACAATATCATCAAATATAGCCTCTCCTTGCCAGACAAATAGACCTATGACACCTGTTTTGAATGACTTTTCTTTATCTTGCCAAGTGTTGATTTGCTTACCATTGAAGTATCCACTCAAAGTAAACCCTTCCACCACCAACTTGATGGAGAATTCTTTCTTGATATCGAGAGGAATATTGTCCACGGTTTTTTGGGCATAGGCTCCCTTCTTTATGTACAGATCTCCTTGCTTGTTAGCCAGATCAATCCACCAATCGTAGTGGTTATCGATATCCATCCACCGAACATGAATTGCCAGCCAAGCACCTTCGGCATTCCACACTTTGACCTCAATGGAATAATCCGGACCCCACTTTGGATCGCCAATCAAAACCGCCCCTTCTACACCACCGGGTTCGACCCCATGATATCCGCCATCTTTGATTTTCCAAGTTCCACCAACTCTCTTCCATCCATCAGGCTTGTTATCGCTAAAATCGTCAACGAATGTTCCAGGCCAAACTATTAGCGTTGTCATACTTAGAACTGCTACGAGAAGAAAGGGCAAAATTCTAACGCATCTTTGTGAGATCATCTGAGTACTCTCCTTAATCGTTGGGTTACATTTTCTTTAACTTTGCCCTCAAATCCAGAATGAAGGATACCATAGAGAAAAAACTGAACACATGTTCTTGCGCTTCGGAGAGTAGCAAAAGACAGGATAGAAATCAATAATAAACTTATGGAACCAATGGGACATGAATAATTTAACAATATAAATCTATAAGCAACACTTTCATAACAGGTCTCTTTACCCTTAAGTTCCAATCATGATAGAATGCGTCAAAGGCTGTTGGTTTAATTTAATTGCTAAATAGCGAATTTAAAATCGATAAATTTAGGTGTTAGAGGTCGTCTCTAACATCCCAAATGGGCGCGGGTAGAAATAATAGTGGAGTCCTTTGCTGGAGCAGGGCAACCGATAAAGATATCACACTGACGGCAGTCAGGCTAACTTCATTGTAAACCCTTGTTAATTGGAGACGAATATGACAAAGCTGGTTTTTCCACCTAAAAAACAACGAGAAGATTTGATACATCTTTTCCAGAAGGTTGCTGATTGTTTTACAAAGGAGATTTTATGAGATCGATTCACGATTGGCTAAACGAGTACGGAGAAAGTCATCAAAATCCAATCAATAAAATGATCCATTGGATTTGTGTACCTCTAATTATGCTGAGTCTAATGGGTTGTTATGGACTATCCCAACTCCTTTTAATTTAATCTCAATTTTAGGTGTTCCGTTAAACTGGACATTATTATTTATTCTCTTCTGCATTATTTTCTATTCTCGTTTATCCATAAAAATCACCTTGGGCATGGCATGTGTAGGCATTTTATTGGTTTTGGGAGTGCTTTGGCTGAATACATTCGAAACAGCGTTATGGAAGATTTCCGTTTTGATTTTTGTACCGGCGTGGTTGGGGCAGTTTATTGGACATTTTATTGAAGGTAAACGCCCTTCTTTTTCCAAAGATCTTCAGTTTCTATTAATCGGACCAGCATGGTTGATATCATTTATTTTTAACAAGTTAAAGGTTAAATTGTAAGTGAGTTGGGTGGATACTTCCCACCTTGTGATGACTTTCACAAACCATCTATAATCTAAGTGGATCTGGTCAACAGTTACAAAGGCATATTAGGATGAGAATCCGCAGCATTTCGCCCAGAATTAAAATCACGTTTTCCGCCGCATTATTTTTGTTGATCTGGGGTGGGGCTATGTCTGACACAAGATTCAAAATCGAACCAATCGAGGTTAATTCCAAAGGAAAATCTCGATCAACAAAAATCTTGAAAAACAAAAACATAGAGCGGACAAAAACCAGCCAGTTCGGCGGTTGGCTGGATCGGAATCTGGGTGGCACAGGTTTCTTTCGCACCCAAAAATTCGAAGGCAGATGGTGGCTTGTTGATCCCAACGGGTTCCTGTTTATTAGCATGGGTCTCAACAGTTTTAAACCCAATGATTCTGTTCAAAGTACGTCAATTATGGAAGCAACGTTTGGTCACAAAACAGGTTGGATTAGTCACGAGACAAAAAATTACAAAAGCGCAGGATTAAACACGCTCGGCTGTTGGTCGGATTGGAAGCAGGTGCGGCAATCTGAAACTCCAATCCCATATACCCGGAGATGGAACTTCATGAGTACCTACGCCAAAAACTATGTCGCCCAAAAAAGACGACGAGATTACTACGCTGAAAATGGGGCTATCTTTGTCTTTGACACTGAATTTGAGCAATTCTGTGACGAACATGCCAAACAACTGGCAGAAACGAGAGAAGACCCATACCTTTTGGGACATTTTTCCGACAATGAGCTGCCATTCTATAAGAATAAGCGTTATGGCAGCATGTTAGCCCGTTTTTTAGCACTTGCTAGAGACGACCCCAGATACATCCACACATATCAGTGGCTAGTAACACGGAAAGATACTGAACATACACCGGTAATCACGAATCAAGACGAAACGGATTTTCAACAATATGTTGTAGCCACCTATTATCGCCTCGTCAGCCAAGCAATCAAAAGATATGATCCCAACCATCTTTTCTTAGGTTCACGTTTCCATGGCGGTGCCAAACGAAGCAAGGCAGTCGTCAGAGGTGCGGCCCCCTACGTTGACGTGTTTTCTTATAACTATTATGGTGCCTGGACACCAAGCTGGAAAAACATGGATTTATGGGTACAATACGGTGAAAAACCTTTCCTCATTACGGAATTCTATGTCAAAGGCAATGATACAAATATGAAAAATGACGAGGGAGCAGGTTGAATAGTTCCCACTCAAGCAGACCGCGCTGCCTTTTATCAACACTGGGCCATTTCGCTCTTATCACATCCGGGTGCGGTTGGTTGGCATTGGCACCGCTATCAAGATCATGATGATCCTAAACGAGATTCCAACAAAGGCATTGTTAATCGCAATTTTGAATGGTATGCACCAATGGAGGAAGCAATTTCGAATATCAGCCGCCAGGTTTATCCTCTCGCCTTATTTTTGCAGACGAATTGACAAAATCAGCTAATCAAATGTATGGATTAATTGGGTTAGATTATACAAGCAGGTTCGGCCTTAAACTATAGGCATGTTGTAAATAAAGGAGTAAAACATAAAAATTTGATCGGAGCATGTCCTCTTATCGTATGAATCACTATTTAGTTACACAGTAACAGTGCGTGAATATTCGCTGTACCATCAGCCATCGCGGTTAGTACCTACATCATTTATTGGAAGTAGTCCATATGGAAAGTACTTCCCATTTTTCTGTCAACACGCATTACAGTCTACTAACAAGGATACAGATGACTCCCACCCAAAGATACCTATTTGACCTTAATGGATACTTGCATTTGAAAAACGTACTCAGTGGCACAGAATTGAAAGAAGCACAAGATACTGTTGAACGCTGCATTAAGATTCCACCGGACCAATTACCGCATGGTTGGAATTTTTCCTTCGATAAATCCCTGGAAGCTTTGACAATGCATCCAGTAACCTGGCCAATTATTAAAGAACTATCGGATGACAAACCACGTCTTAATCGCGGATCTCTAGCCGTTGATACACATGAAAAGGCATCAATCACTCCCTTACACTGTGCACGAGAAGGACAAGGTTGGCAAACACGCCGCTACGAAGTTAAGAATCGGCGCATTTTCTGTAATGATATTGTAGCCTTTTTTTACTTTACAGATGTCTATCCCGGCGATGGTGGATTGGTTGTCGTTCCAGGTTCACATAAAAGTGAATTCCAACGTCCCGAAGGGTTGTTTTTTTTGGATTTGTCAGACCCAAATCCAAAACTTCACCCAGCCCTCAAAAATATTACGCCGCAGGCAGGAGATGTTATTGTTCTCTCTGAGCTGACCACCCACGGCGTATTGATTTGGAAGCCTAAAGACAGAGATCGACGCTTTCTGCTTCTGCGATACAAAACGCAATACTTTCAAGATGAACAGGGGGAAAGATATGTTTATGGTCAGGAACTTTTGGGCAGACTCTCCCCAGAAACGCTGGAGTTGATGGCGTATGCCTCCTACCAACATACCAAAGAGATTGTCAAACATGATGTCATTCATCTCAGCTAACGAATTCCGGGAACAGATAACCCATAGACTAACAGTTCATTCGGAAAGCCGATCGAGTACATTGCAGGTGATGCGCTCAACAACAGCATCATTACCCCGTAACCCGTGCGACCAATCAGTCGTAGCAGCAGTAAAAACTGTCCCTCCGCGTGTGTAGATTCCCATCGTTGCGGCCCCTGTACGACCTCGTTCCCATCCTTGGTACCATTCACAGTCATCCGGGTGCCACCGCACAGGGGCAGTGGATAAAATGGTGAACCCTTCCGGTGTACCATCCTGATGAGTTGGAACCGGCAGCCCGCCTTCAAGCAGAAACTCACAACCGTCACATTCGTAACCTACAATGGTATCTGGCCCACCGAAAGTATCTCCGCTTTTCAGACCCGTACCTTCAAAAACCCAGTGACCCGGCCGATGCACTTGGTATTCACCGGAACCGTCCATAAACTGACCATGACTGAGATGGTAGCCACCATACAGGAAACCAACGCCCGTCAACCGGTTCTCCGGCCGATTGACGAGATGGTGGCTCCACAAGGTACTCAGCAACCGGAGATCATCTGTTTTATATACGGGGTCCTGATTATACAACTGTTTCCAGCAGGTCAATACCCGTCCCTTTTCTTCGCAGCGAACCTGCCAACAGACAGAATTCCCACTGAAAAAAGCCGTGTTTCCACCATTGGCAATGAAAGCTTCCAAGTTGTCTCGCATTCCTGCAGACCAATATTCGTCATGTCCTACACTCAGCACCAACTTGTAATGTTGCAAAATTTCAGGATGAAACTCTAGATCCGTGTTAACGGCATAATCAAGCACATAGCCGTTTCGTTCCGCCCAAGCTACAAAAGGCTGCTCCCAATTACTGAAAAAACCGCCGAGCGGTCGATTGAACGAAACACGGTGTCCCTGCAAGTTACTGCGTCCATGAAAAGCATACAGGCTGAATCCTCCCCAGTTATTGTAAGCGTTGTAGCTATTAGTGGCTAATTGGATCAGGATCTTGGTATCACGCCCCGGTTGCGCAGGTCTTACCACAAAAAACAGTGAACCCTCCGCAGTTCGATGGTTTCGGTGTGTGAACACACCACCACCATCGGCTACTTGCATCTTAGCCACATAGTACCCACTTTGCCATGTATCAGGAACACGAAGTTTAAAACTAACAGGCCAGTGACAGCCATTTGAGGAGGCATCTTCTGGGATTGGATATGCAGTTCCCGGTAGATCTTTTTCTTGCCAAACGACTTCGTAATCTGCGCCGACACGTGCAATTTCAAGTGAATATTGTGAAGCACTGGTAGAAAGATGAAAGTCAATCTCGTCACCGGACTGGTAACTGAGTTGATTTGTATAACCTTCAATATATAATGGCCGAATCTGTCTTTCTGAAACGGCTAATAGTCCATTGTCCATGGGCACTCCATTCATAAATAAATCTTCTGCCAGTTCGATCTATTTTTAATAACCAATGCTAGCGAGAAAAACCTGTTCTGATGTAAGATTAGATGTTACTGTTTTGACTGAATCCAACGAATTTTCACTCCAACCATTATCTAATCAGACTCTCTATAAGTTGTCTTAAAAGCTTCGAGCTAACATAAATTTTATGTAGATTAACATTTCACACAAGCTTAATCGTACCAGAATTAACAAAACACAATCTTTCAAGTAGTAAGCATTAACCAAAGTAAAGATGAAAAAACCATGGTCAGAAAATCGACTGTGCCATTCACAGAACAAATTTTCATTAATCTTAATTTGAAGCGCAAATGAACTATTTGATTTATATGCTGAGCCTGATTGGGTTCTTGGTCTTACCTGGTTTGTTACTTGCTATCCGGCTACCACGTGAGAAGATTATGCCTTGGTGGTTATTAATTCTCTTGGTTCTGATTCTCAGTTGGGGGTTGCTTAACTCAGGAGTTCATTCTTACTACGAATATCTTTTCGATTTAATTGAATCAACACCAGATCCCTCCCAAGAATTGTTGGATGAATTTGGGTCTGACGGCGCTAAACTTGTTTTCACTCTATTCTTTGGCTGGTTATATGGTTGTGTTTACTTGGTGCCGTGGTTGTTAATCTACCAGATTTTAAGGTTTCTGCAACGAAAGTGGAGTGC
>DTUY01000348.1:16649-17032 GCA_012963885.1 Candidatus Poribacteria bacterium
CTGGTTCTCACTAGCCGACAGGCTTTTGTTTTTCGATTAAGGTCTTGAACAGTTTCGCAACTGCTATGGCCCAGCGAAAAATGGCATAAAAACTATCGTTGGGATTTCAGTGTTGACCAAGTTGTGGAAAGCTTACCTGTTGGTTCGACTGCGGTGGTAGCTGCGAGGCCTTCTTCCACAATTCTTTTGATGAAACCCGCATTTAAAGCAACATTGAATACGGCAACCTCATCAATAGTTCCGGTAAAGGGTAAGCCACCTCCAACTCTCCGGCCAATCTCCAAAGGATTCTTCAATGCCATGGTGTTGGCATTAGCTTTATCGAATTCCCCTATTTTAATGCCGTTTACATAGGCAATTTCTTTCTTGCCGTTCAAGGTCCA
>DTUY01000348.1:17132-26480 GCA_012963885.1 Candidatus Poribacteria bacterium
TTTACACGCATCGTGTTCAGAAAATTTTAACTTGAATATAATCCCTACTTTCAGTATGTTCTTGTTATTAAAACGGATAGAAAAAGGACAAACTAACTATGATGCCAAACATTGCCAAGAAGAAACGTAATCAGTTAATCGAGGACGGGTATTGTGTTATTGATAATATTTTAAATGAAGAGTTCCTGGATGAGCTGCGTCAGGAATCGGACCGAATGCTTGACGATGTTGAACATCCACCACATTGGAAATACCAAGGTTCTGACCTTCATGTGTCAGGGAGAGATGAACCAGTGATTGACCAGCTGATTAATTGGAAACCAGCAAGGGACGCACTTGAAGCGTTAGGTCTGGGTGATTTTAAATCGCATGGTGGATTTATCATCTTAAGCAAACCACCGGGAGGACCGCCCCTATACTGGCACCAAGATTGGATGGGTTGGAATGACCCTATCAGTTGCGCTCCTTGGCCACAGTATCTTTTCCTTTCTTATTACCTAGTTGATACCAAGATTGAAAACGGTTGTTTTCGTATCATTCCCGGCACCCATCTCAAGCGAATTCCCTTACATGACCACCTCGTTCCTGCCCATGCTGAAGGTGGTTACCATATACCAGAAGATAATCCGCATATGTTCTGTGACCACCCCGATTCCATTGACTCTCCAATCAAGGCAGGTTCACTTGTCATTGCGGAAGGGCGAGTTTTACACGCAGCAAGGGGAAACCAAAGTAATCATAGACGGACATTACTTTTAGGATGGCATGGCCGTCCAGCAACAGTACCTGAAAATTGGGAAGGAGGCATACCAGAAGAAATCCTGAATCGGGACCCTAGCGCAAAGTATGAACCAACTAGGATACCAAGCCAATACTTAAAGTAATCAACAAACAGAAAGATCAAAGCCATTGTGACTGAGCTAGAGTTGATCGGTCGAGATTAGTTGGATTGACTGAAGAAGCAATCCCTGACTTGCTATCTCCAAATCCAAAAGTGCTCCAATTCAAGTCCATGAAAAATGCCCCCCAACTGGCAGTTCGAGACTGGAACATTCAGGTTTGCAACCCAATCGGTTATAAAGTCTTGCTCTATTTCATATGATGCTGTATAATCGATTGCGTTTTTGCCCACGCCGTGATTATATGGGATCAGATGTATCACGTCCGAATCCTGGCTTCAGGCAGATTCAGTGGGGGCCTTCCTTCACCTTGCTGTATGAAACAGATTATAAAGGTGCTGCGGCAGTAGAACCCCATTCAAAACTTGGACACAGGAACAACGTAGCGCAGGTCTGAAAGCGCTATATCAATATCTATTGCAGTTCATTTTAGATTAACATGTGCTATGATAACACGTCGATTTTAAGCTTACCTGATTTTAAAAAGTGAGAAATTGTTTAGATGAACCTAACAAAGAATTTCCCGCGAAGTCCCTATGAAAAGGTTGGCGGTTACATGATGCTCGGTCGCACAATTGACAAAGCCCATGCGACACTTCAAAGTCTTCTTGGTGAATACATGTACGACTGCCCGCTGGATAAACGGTTATTTGACTTTCTTGGTATCTCAGCAGGCCAATTATTAAAACTGGCGGAGAATTCTGAGAGTGATGAGGGTGTGGTCGAGTCACTCAAAACCATTCAGGTTGAACGAAACACCGAAGAAATTGAGAAGTTTAATGATCAAATTTCAGAATCCGGACCAAACGACGATGAAAGTCGAGTTTATTTTGAACGGCTCCGCCAGAAGCATGTCCCAGATAGGCCGGAAATTTCATCTTGGTTCGACATCATAGAAGCGGAGGAAGGTCGATTAAAATAAGGTGTAGAAAATGAAAAAGCTCATATTCTGTTTTCTTTTCTTGGTTATCGTGTTGCCATCATCGGCAGACATGCTCGAGATAAAGCCTATGACTGAAGCAACCAATCGAATTTTCATCGGTTCAGCCTTGAAGATGACACGCATAAAATATGAGTCAGGTTTTATGTTTGGCATTAGCGGTGGATGGGAAATTGACAGAAACTTAGCACTTGGGCTTGCTAACTATCGACTTATCAGTAACATTGAAATGGCAAGAGTTGATGATAAACCCCAAAATCTTAATTTCAGTTACAGAGGTATAACAGCTAGGTATATTGCCAGGAAAAGTTTGGGTTCCGGCTATTTGTCCATTAATGCACTCATTGGACAAGGAAAGATAAGGTATATTGTAGGAGACGAGAGTAAGTTTCTAGTTTTTGAACCTGGAGTTGAGTTTGAATTTATACCCGTTCTCAATCTCCAAATGGGCGTTGGGGTTAGTTATCGATACGTGCGTGGGATTGAACTCGATAGCCTCCATGACAACCAGTTTCGGGAGATGACAGCGTTAATCAGACTCAAGCTGGTTGACTTTTCATACTGGTTTGTAGATGGTAGTACGGAGTGATTGTTACTGTGCTAAACTCTCATAGTATTGATTAACTACTGATCGATACTCCGGTGGGACATCCTCTTTGGCCACTCTTGCCAGTTTCTTGGCCTGTTGGATCTCTAGCAATCGGTTTTCCAACGCCTGTTTAAGCTTGTTTATGTCTGTCAAAGCGAGATCGAAATCCGGGAACGCTACGTTCCTACCTCCACGACTCGGTGTTAAACTCTTCAACAGACCCAACCAGAGTTCTTCATATTCGCCATCCGTTGCTGTTTTACTCGCGACGGATTTCTGTTTGACATTTTCTCGTATTTGCTTTTGTTGTTCCGACAGTTGCTCCTGACGTTTTTGCTGGGCTTGGGCTGGTTGTTGATCCATCGCTTCCAATTCCCGCCGTGTATCTTCTACCCGATTTTCCCACCGTTCGAGTTGCTCAAGCGTTGCTTCAAGCCGTTCTTCTTCCGTCTGTGCCATGCTTAACTGAGCCTGAAGCAACTGGTCTCGTGTTTGTTCCAAAGACTCCAAGACTTCCTGCTGATTTCGTTCGGCGTACTCAAGATTCCTCCAGCGTAATGCACGTTCTGCGTCTGTCATATCTTGTTCTGTTTGATCTTCGATCAATCGTCGATTGGCGCTGGCAACGTTACGCTCAGCCTGTGAGTTGCCTTGTCGATTGAGTTCTTCCTGCAAATCTGTCAAATTCTGTTGCAAACCTTGCAGATCCTGTTGAAGGCTGCGCTGTTGTCTCGAAAGATCAGTGACTTGCTGTCGATTCTCGGAGGTGGAACCATTTTGTTCCATATCCTCTTTAACTTCCGTTGTTTGGGATCTAACCTGTGATTGCTGATTGATCATCTGGCTAACTTTCTCTGTGGCATCGGCTAACGCTTGATCAGTGAATTGCGCAGCCACCTTCTCAAGCTGATCAATAGCCTCTTCCAGTTGTTCTGTTGCTTGTGTACCCTTTGCCGTACTTGCCTGTGGTTTTTGCCGTTCGAGACTATCGGCAGATTTCCGCTGTGATTGTGAGGCCCCCCGCATAGATTGAGCCGCTTGTTCCAAACGTTTCTGGCTTCGGTTTGACTGTGGTCCTCCTGATTGTTGGTTGGCCATTTTCTGTGCTTGTTGTGCCATCTGGTGTGTTTGCTGCGCTAGTTGCTGCTGCTGTTGGCTATTTTGTTGCATCTGTCGTCGAGAAGGCTGGTTTTCACGTCCCATTTGCTGACCCTGCTGGTTTAAATTTTGTTGCTGTTCAAGTACTTCGCGTGCCTCCTCAAGAAGTTCCTGTGTCTGCTCTCGCATTTCTTGCTCAAGCTGCTGCTGATCTTCAGCAAACTGATTGTCGAGATCCTCCAATTCTACTTCGAGATCTTCAGCTATCTGCTGATTTTCGCTGGATTGCATTTGGGTTAAGACCTTCTGGAGTTTCATAATCGCTTTCACCACCAACTCAAGCGCATCCTGTTCGGCGGGTAGCGCGGGTTTCGGTTCAATCCGGCCCAAG
This sequence comes from Candidatus Poribacteria bacterium, assembly GCA_012963885.1. GTDB lineage: Bacteria > Poribacteria > WGA-4E > WGA-4E > UBA9662 > UBA9662. Next base: position 21,050 of record DTUY01000348.1, read on the forward strand.
TTGCCAGCAGCTTCTCCCATTTTATCAATTGCCTGTTCAAGTAACATGAGAATCTCCGGATCAACCGAACCTTCCTGCATAAAAGCACCAATTTCGTCGACAGCCCGCTGCACCTGATCCTTTAATTTCTCCTGTTTCTTAGCTGTCTTTTTTACTTCAGAGGTATACTCACCACTGATTTTATCCGTTTGGGAGTTGATATGCTTCCATGTTTCTCGAATAATCTGCTTTTGACCTCCCGCTAACTTGGCCATCAATTTTACCGCCGGTGAGTTTTCATCCTGGGACTCTCCCTGGGAATCCATCTCTTCGTATCGTTCGTTGAACGGTTTAACCTCAATAAAGTAGATTTGTGACGTTGCTTTACCGGGACCGGTACGGGTATTATTATCCGTGGCTTCGGCGAAATATGAGATGACGTCACCAGGTTCAATATCTATTTCCTCCAGATAAAAGGTGTAAGATCTAGAAATATTTTTATCAGTTTCAGTCAGTGAAGTTTCAATTGGCAATTGCCGGTTCGCACTCGACCCAACTGAGTATGTCAGATCTAACTCTGCCAATCCAAAATCATCTGTAGCCTCAGCAGTTACACTGACCTCTTCCAGTTTGGTAGCTTTGATATCACGGCCCGGATTTTTAATAGCAACTTCTGGTTTTTTATCGGGGATGGCAATGATCTCATACTCAATTGGTATTTGGTTCTTGAACCCATCAATGCAAAATAGGTCAACTGTGTATTTCGTGTTTTCGAGGATTTCAGCTTGGTATGTAATCAGTTCGTCAATCTGCATTGATTTTTGCTCGTTGCCTCCAATCTGAATGGTAGCAGTTTGAATCGGTTTATTGGGCGTAATCCGAACAGTTGCTTCTGTTCCAACGATCGCGCGAATATCTCCATTACCTCTCTGAATCACCGGTTTCATTTTGGTGTAAGCCGGAAAACTATAGCTAATCTCAATATCTTCAACTTTTGGTACGTCGAAAACCTTGACTGTAAAATGTTCGGACTCCGTTTCGTTCACGACGATGTAATATTTCATCTCGTGATCTACGTTAAAAATCTCATATCCAAAATAATTTTCCTGGGTTTCAAAAGGGACCATTTTAATCTTTTTTTCGATTAACACATCAGTTTGGTTGGGATCCAGCCTTGTATAGATGATTGTTGCTTGATCCGCTTTTTTTCCGGTTATTTCGACTTCAATTGGCAGGCTTTGACCACGGAGGATTCTCGCTTTTCCCGGTTTCACTGCCAGCTTTGTCGTTAGGATTGGATCAGTCTTTTTCCACGGCGTAAAAATACGCCGGAGCGCCGTTTCTGTTTGGTTTGGAAACGTTATTACCGTTAACCCACAGATCAAAAAAGCAAGAAAAGCGGCAGCTACGCGTTTGTTTTTTTGCCTTTTGTCGACCGTGGCTTTGAAGTCAATCGATTTTGATTCCTCAACGGCATCCGTGACAAGGCGATTAATCATGTGAGCTTGCATTGGGTCATCTGTTGGCCGGTCACCGAACTGAATTGCGCTGACGAGTCGATCCTCAAGCTCCGGATGACGTTCTTCCACTTTCAGGGCGATATCACGTAGAGTCATGGGAGCGAAATGCCGTTTGATGATATGCTTAAAGCAAAGAAAGCCAACAGAACTGATGAGTCCGACAAGAAGTAGAATCCGAATGATGCTTGGGAGCGGCAGGAACAGATCGATTAGCGCTCCACCGAACAAGAGGCCGATGAAAAATACGGTAACGATAGCCAAACCGGTCCAGAAGATTGTTCGCTTCCATAGACGGCGAGTATCTAGAATTTGCGATTTTAGCCCGTCAAGGTTTTCTCTGTGTAACATTTCCCAACTCCAACTGGTCTGATTATAACATATTTCGCTGATTTGGAAATGTCAATTCTACTTTATCGCAGCAGTGAGGAAAAAATGACTCAGAAGATGTATCGGATACTGATTTTACTACTGGCAGGATATGCTCTTGGCGGTTGCAGTGAACAAGGATCAGGTGGTGGCATAATGGTCAATCCAGCACGTGGTGAACCCATTGTTATCGACGCTGCGCTGGCTATCACTATCAATGAAGATCGTCCGGATGGTATCACCAATTTTTTTTATGATAGCAGTGAGCAAATCTACCTCTGGCTTTATTGGGCTAACGTAAAAGGAAGACATAAAATGAAGATACGATGGTTTTCACCCGATGAGGACAGCGATGCCCCCCCTTACCGAGAAGAAGTCCGAGAGTTCAATTCACCGAACGGAGATCAAATTACCTGGTTCTATATTAACCGACCCTTATCAGGTTTCACAGAAGGTGAATGGTTTGTTGAAGTGTTCCTTGATGACCTGTTTGAGCGCAGCTACGTTTTTGATATACGCTGATAAAGGCGATTGCGATTCTTAAAGGTCGTTCTGATCAATTTTCATAGATATAAGCTGTATTGAAGACACGTCGTTCGTAACCGCTGGAAGGTTGATTCAGGATTTTTCCAAGTCCCCACAGTGTTGCCGAACTACCACCGTCGAAGTTAATGGCTTCAGTAGCACCAAGATCACGTAAGGTCTCTGCCAAATCGTAAAATCCCATCCCAATACTATATCCATTATGTCTGCCATCGACGGTAACCAGAAAAAGTTTCTTATCATTAAACCCCAGTGCGCTACGTGGATCACCTCGAATACCACGTCGCTGTTCAGGGGCAGAGCTGCTGTAAGATTCCTGAAATTCGATCAATTCCGATTCTATCTCACCGTTTCGCAATAACCGAATGTTACCTCCGATAGCGTTGATCGCCTGCCGCCATTTCTTGGGTAAAAGCCTGATTTCTAGTACGCCGACATCTCCTTCGGACAATATAGACCTAAATTTCTCAGCCACGTAGTAGTTCAGCGATAGTACCAGACCGCCAGGAGGTATTCGACTATTTCCATTTTCGTTGATTTTATTAATTGTAAATTCACTTGTATAATCTCCGGTGATCGGTAACTTTACTCTGGCGAGCACGACCTCCAATCCACCTCGTGTCAACGATCGCTCACCAAATTTCGGTGTAAACAGTACGACGCCGCAATCGTAATTTCGTATCTGGTTGACGCCATAAATTCTGATTTCTTCTCCATTGATCGAAACCATTCCGTTCAAATTCACGGCGGAAATCAGGAAATTACCATCCGCTGTTGTACCAAAACTCGCTTCTCCCCAATCGGTTGTTGGACAAAATCCCCACCAATCGCTTCTTACCGGCACGCTGACAAGTTCCATATCCTGGATATGCAAGTTAAAAAGTGCCCCTCCACGTCCCATCCCATCCTCACGGATACCAAAACTTCCATTTATACCCGCCAGCACCTCTATTTTACGTTCTTTAAGCCGACGTGTCATATCGCTGATTGACTCACTACCAATCACCTGTTCATTAGCCAATTCAACGCTAAAACCAAGGTTTTCCGTCTGTCGATCCATTTCAACCACGTAGACGACGGAATGCTTGTCATATAACCAGTCTCGATAGATTCGTAAGCCATCTACCTGGTGGTGAAAGAATTCCCGATCTCTCTCATCAATTTTTTCGGTAGTTTCCAGTGGAACTGCAACCGTGTTTTCAGCAACGACCAGATTTGAATCATTTCCTTCCAGTTCCGTTGAATTGAGAGCCCAATTGAATAGAACGCTCATTGCCACTCCCCAAAAGATGAAGAGCAAGGTAGCAAAGATAATTGGAATACTTCTTAGCCTGATCATGTTTTTCTCACCTTAATACGGTCCAGTAAACCTAGATCCGACAAGTGGTCAATCAAAAAGTGGTTTCAAGTAATCATAACATTCATCAACAATTTTCTGGACTTGATCTAGTGGTGCATCCGTGCCAGCGTGTGTACCAACAATTTCAACTATAACGTCATCAACTTGATCAATGGTTTTCACTATTGCGGCAATTGCTGGAAGATCCAGCACACCCTTGCCGGGTATCTGCGTTTCGACCGGTCCAATCGGTTTTTGGCGGCTGTCTTGATTATCGCGTATACGCAACGTTGCGACGTATTCTTTTACCATGTCAAGCACTTCAACCGGATCCTGATCTTCACCAGATCGGTAGATATGACTGGCGTCATAATTGATTCCCACCCAATCTCGGTCAACTTCCTGCATAAATTGAATAATAGTTGAGGACGAATAGACCGCGTTACCAACGTGAGGTTTAATTGTCAATTTAATGTCCGCTTGTGAAGTACGCAATGAGATTCGATTGATAGAATTGATAAATTGTCCCCAGCTTTCCTGGTCATCTGATTTTCCGCCTGCCCCAACGGCAATTGCTGGGGCGCCCAAGAGGTCGGCAACTTCAATTACCCGATCAAAATTGTCGCTTCCGAATTCTATGCCGCCAGTACCAGCAAGCGATTCAATTACCAAACCGTAGTCCGTAACTTTTTGCTTGATTTCGGTGTAGTAGGAGGAAGCGGATCTATCTATTTCGACGTGCGGTGCCATACCAGGTCGAGCACAAAGTTCAATTGACTGGTAACCTGTTCCTGAAATTCCCTGCAGTGCTTCACCCAAGCTAACTCCACCGTACAAAATTGTGCTGCATCCGAGTTTCTTCATCATCTTATCTCTTAATCTTTCATCACTTTAATTTAGCTAGGAAACCGAAATCATTTGTCAGGTCCTCACAAGAGAAAGCAAGATTCTAGTCTAAACGCTTTCCCATCATACGCCACTCCTCAACATAACCCAACTTCTCATAGAATTCAATAGCACGATCATTAAAAGCACTAACGTTCAGCATCATGAACTGATGCCCCATTCGCTTGATATAATCTTCACAAGCTTTGATCAAGGCTTGCGCAACTCCCTTTCCCCAATATTGTTCACCAACTGCCAAATCACATAAAAATCCTTGCCTTTCCGATCGAAAATCATCTTTGGCCTCTGCCACTACAATTGCGTAGCCAAGTGGTTGATCATTCTCATCCGTTGCAATGTATGTTCGGCAAACGGGAACATCCTGTAGTAATTGAATTTTTTCGCTGTACCAATTCTCCATTCGCGCTACTATCTCATCTCTAGACAAATCCGTTAAACGAGACTTGGGCGCACTGGCCAGTAAATGCTCTTGCCGAAGTTGATCAATACAATCCTGATCGCGATCCTGACACTCACGAACGTTGATCTTCAGTTGTGGTGGCTCCAGTCTTTGACTCGATTCCCTTTCCGTCACCGGAGAGATGCGTCCAATAAACAAGGATTCCTTTGAACGAAACGATTCGTTTTGAGATTGTTCAACTAGATTGCGAGACTCGGATATTTGCCTGAGGTCTTCTCCAGTGGAATCAGGATCCCTTATATTATCCATTTCTTTTTTCATAGCTATTATCAATCTCCATAATTTTAAGCTGAATCTTAACTAGCGATTTATTGCAGT
>DTUY01000348.1:26580-45548 GCA_012963885.1 Candidatus Poribacteria bacterium
ATCCTGTGGAATGAAATATAACTTGTGCGAAACGAAAAAGTAGAGGGAATAAGAGTGTGAGGCTCTCATGTCCCCCTAATCGTTTCCAGAAAAAAGGCTGTGTAAGCCTATTCTCTGTACCCCCTTCATTAAATGGTCAATAACTAATAAACGAGGCAAAGATGGATTCTAGCATAATTTCAACCAGTTTGTCTAACTATTTCAATCATGGGAGTAGTTCCAGCAGCAACATCTGGTCGTCTGTCAGGAAGTTGGCAACATTTACAGTTCTGTTAATGACATTAACTGTCGTTTCCAGCCTTTCAACTTATGCAGATCGGCGTAACTATGTTTGGGCCTATCAATATGTAACAATGCCGAAGAATGCAACCGAATTGGAATTTTACCAGACAACCGAAGTAAAAGATAAAGCTGATGATTGGGAATATCGTATTGAGGTCGAACACGGATTGACTGATCGTTGGGACTTTTCAATCTATCAAATCTTTAAACAGAAAGAAGGGGACGCTTTAAAGTGGGACGCAGTACAGTTTCGAACCCGATATCGAATAGCGGAAGAAGGTATCTTGCCGATTGATCCACTGCTTTATTTTGAATACAAAAGAAAGACTGACAGCTCTACTGAGAATAAAAATAAATTGGAAGCCAAATTGATCTTGGCTAAAACGTTGTTCAAACTCAATATTGCTGTAAATCCGTTGTATGAAGCTTATTTGAATTATAAGCAAGAGGTTGGGTTAGATGCAGGAATCTCGTGGGAATTGGATCCAAAACTGGTTCTGGGACTAGAATCAACTTCTCGGATCAGCATCTATAAGGATGGAAGTACGAAATCCGGAAGTTATTTTGGACCGACGGTATCCGTTGCTTCCGGTGGATGGTGGTATACAGCAGGAGTAGCTTTTGGGCTAACAGATGATTCAGATCCAGCACGCGTTAGATTTCTGATGGGGGTTGATCTTTGAATCGAGTTGTAGCCATTATCATTATTTCTTTGGCTCCTATTATTGGTTGTGGCTGGCAAATGGCAGGAATTGACATGACCAGCGGTGAACGTCTCTTTAGATCAAACTGCCGGTCATGTCATACATTACCCAATCCTAAGTCACAAACCGATTCGGATTGGGTAGCCTTAGTCAAGCGTTACGGTGGTCGCTTGGATCTAGTAACCGAAGTTCAAGCAGAAATTATTGCTTATCTTCAGAGTGTGAATTGAGGAAGTGGCAAATTCAAAATTGATTTATATCTATTACAGGAATTGTGATGTTCTGGAAGTTACGAAAAAAAGATTGCAAAGCACCACAAACTTCATCCAGAGGTAATCATCTCCCGTTAATCTTGGCTCAGGTTGGCCAAAAATTGGCAGTTGCCTCTATAGAAGGAGGACAACAAATTCAGTCTCGATTGGCTAATTTCGGGGTTTTCCCACAGAGCGAGATAAAGATTATTAATAGGTCTGGCAACGGGCCAATTACAATTTTGGTCAAAAACAGTCGTATTGCCTTAGGGTGGGATCTTGGCCGTGCGATTATAGTTCAGGAAAGTCTATGACATTAGATCAATTAAATGTTGGTGAAAAGGCCGAAGTTACCGGATACCGCCGAGAAAATCCACAGATCCTTCGGCGGATTCTTGAAATGGGTCTGGTCCGGGGAACAGAGGTTGAAGTCGCCCGATTTGCGCCGATGGGCGATCCGATGGAGATAGCAGTCAAAGGATATCTCCTTTCCGTGCGCTTAAGCGAAGCCGCGCTAATTGAAATTGATTCACATTGAGCAAAAGTGTGACCTTCCAACCAACGGCTGTACTTATCGGTAACCCAAACACCGGAAAAACTACGCTGTTCAACGCTTTAACCGGACTCTCGCAAAGAACTGGTAACTTTCCTGGCGTGACAGTTGAAAAGAAAGTTGGCATACTTGACCTTGGCCATCTCCACATGGATCTTATAGATCTGCCTGGAACTTACAGCCTAGCAGCAAATTCACCTGATGAAATTGTGGCTACCGATGTCCTTTTAGGTCAACAAAAAGGCACAAACCCACCCAATCTGGTTATTGTAGTTGCCGACGCTTCCAATCTTGAACGAAATCTTTACTTAACGACCCAGATCTTAGAGTGCTGTCTGCCAGTGATTCTAGTTCTGAATATGTACGATCTAGCGGTTGCCGATGGTCTGAAAATTAATACTGATCTGCTTAGCCGCGAACTGGATTGCCAAGTGGTTCCCGTTATCGCCAACAAAGGTGAGGGAATTGATGAACTGCGGGAAACTATTAAGCAATGTCTTGAAAAAGCCCCCCCTGCCTTTCACCTGCAACTTGGTGAACCGGTTGAAGATGGCATTCGCCAACTTCTTGCTTTCTTTGATGATTGTTCTGATCAGCTTATTGCACCTATTCATCGGGTTGAAGTATTGCGACTTCTGATTGATAAAGGTGGTATAGTTGAACAGCGTCTGCTTGAAATGATTGGAGATCCTCTTGATTCCCGTCTAAATCAGATTCGGCAGAAAATTTCGGAAGAAGGTACCGACCTCCTTTTAGTCGAACCCGAGACGCGTTATCAACAAATCGGTGAGATCATTAAAATCTGCATCAACCGTAAACAGGAAAAGCTTGACCTCACTGTTTCTGATCGTATCGATTGGTTTCTAACCCATCCGATTGGTGGAACGGTGGCTTTTTTTGTCTTGATGGCTGTTGTTTTCCAAGCCATTTACAAATGGGCTACTCCATTGATGGACTTGATTGATGGATCCTTTGGCTGGCTTGGGGATTTGGTGTCTTCGTTGATACTGGAAGGTGCTCTTCAGAGCCTGATTGTGGATGGTGTTATTGCCGGCGTTGGTAGTGTGGCCATCTTTTTACCTCAGATCGTAATCCTTTTTGGATTCATCGCCGTCTTGGAGGATTGCGGCTACATGGCACGAGCGGCTTTCCTAATGGATCGGTTGATGAGTTGGGTAGGATTATCAGGCAAATCGTTCGTGCCGATGCTGTCGTCTTTTGCCTGCGCGATTCCGGGAGTAATGGCAACACGCGTAATTGAAAATCGACGTGATCGGTTCACCACAATTCTGGTTGCCCCGCTGATGAGCTGTTCGGCACGATTACCGGTTTATACTATCATGATTTCCGCCTTCATCCCGCCCAAACCGGTGTTGGGTTTCTTTGGCCTTCAAGGAATTACTCTTCTAGCCATGTATATGATCGGCATCGTAGTTGCAATTCCAGTAGCTTGGCTTTTCAAAAAGACAATTCTCCAAGGTGAAACTCCTCCGTTTGTAATGGAGATGCCTCCATATAAAATACCAGCTCTCAAAACCATCATCTTGCGGATGGTTGATCGAGGGAAACGATTCTTGGTCGATGCTGGTACAATAATTTTTGCCACTACCGTCTTAATCTGGGGGTTGCTGTATTATCCCAGACCGCAGTCGATATCCGATCAGCACGATCAAAAAGCCGCCGAAATCCAATCTCAAATTCTTTCGCAGGATCAACGGGAAGAACAATTAAACGCTAACCGTAAAGCCGAAGCCGGCGCATTTCTACGTCAGTCAGTTTTAGGCCGCTTAGGGAGATTTATTCAGCCAGTGGTCAAACCTCTTGGTTGGGATTGGAAGGTTGGAATAGCGGTAATCGCCTCCTTTCCTGCCCGAGAAGTAGTGGTTGCCACTCTAGGCATCATCTATAATCTCGGCAGCGAAGAAAGCGAAGAATCAGAGAATCTTCGTCAAAAGATGAAAAACGCAACTTGGGATAATAATCCAAGTCAGAAAGTCTTCACACCAGTTGTGGCCTTATCAGTGATGGTGTTTTTTGCCTTGTGTGCCCAATGTGCGGCGACTTTAGCGGTAATTAAACGGGAAACAGGATCGTGGAAATGGCCGATTTTCACCTTTAGTTACATGACTATATTGGCCTACTTCGCTGCCTTAATTACCTATCAAATCGGTAATTTATTGATTTAGTCAAAGGGGAAAAATGGGTTTCCAAGAAATCATTACCTTGATGATTGTCGCTGGTTCGGCCTTTTTTTTGGGAAACCGATGGTTCGGCAAATCAACAACCAACTGCGGTTGCAGCGGATGTGACAATCAACTTCCAAAGGTTGCACCTACCAGTCAAAAGCTACTCACTTTAAAGACCCCACCTTCAAATGATTTGTAATCGCTCCCCGTTACTGCTGAAGACTTGAAAGAGTCATAGGTCAAGACGGATCTTAAAATTATTCCCAACTAAAATGATACTGAGACTCAATATCATCACATATTTGCTCCAAACCCCATATTCAACTGGGAAAAGAGGTCAGAATTGTTTTGAAAACACCATCAACCAGTAAAACAACAGTCAGTCTATACTTGCCAAGAGAATCACGTCCACATCAAGAAAAAAAATGTGAATATTTCGATGTCCAAAGACGATTTTGTTGTTTTCGTTAACAGCATAGCGAATGGAATTTTGATTCTCGAAAAGATGACACTAAATAAAAGTATCGTGAAACAGACCTAACTATCCTATGGCTACCCTAGTTCTTTCTATTTGAAATCTCGTTAGCAATTTTCTTCAATTGACCGCCGGATAAGCCACGAATATCATCCGTACCGAAAAGACTCTGCGACTTCTCCTTCAACTGGTCGACCGAAATATCTGCTTGCTGCCTGGCATCCTCTACCACCTGCAGCAGTGGAACACTGCCATGAGGAATTTGACTTTCACGAGCCTTGGTTTTGGCCTCGATCCGCGACATCTCTTCGGCTGAGGCGAACTTTTTTCCGCCGTAACCCGCACTGGCCAAAGCCCTACCGATAGCTGATGTTTCAGCATTTTCAAGGGCAAAAGCGAAGTTGATCGAATCCCTGTTTCGGAACTCAAAATACTCTCGCGCGTGACCGGAGTAGACCTGTTCAAAGTTGTCATTATGAATGCTAACATTCGCCTTAATTGTTACATATTCCTGAGTCTCATCCATTATTTCTGTAGTGATGGAGATGTAATCATGATCGTCGTGAACGGAATTTAACCTTTCGGCCACAGTGCTGTATTCGGCTCCTTTAATTTTGATAGGCATAATCTTAATCCCTTCCCCCAGTGTTTTATTATGGTGATAGTTTTACGATTTTAATCATTATGATAGTATTCCGGTGGTTTTGGGCTGTTGCTGATTGTTCTAGGAAAAGTGCAGGGATTCAATTATTAGGTCGTGCTTGGATCGAATATTTCCATTCCCCTTCTTCCATTTCCAGTAACGGAGATGTCCCTCCACATAAATTGGTGATCCTTTTTCAAAACATTCATTGAGGACTTCGGCGTTTCGGCCAGTGGCCTCGATATCAATAAAGCATACGGTGCTCCTTTTCTCACCAGCCTGCTGATCAATCCAGTCATGATTGACAGCGACGGCAGTGTTCGCTTTTGGCTGACCTGAGGGAGTGATTCTAAAATCTGGATCCCGCGTCAATCGACCCATGAGAATGGCTTTATTATAGTTTGGCATTGGATACCTCCTTAATCTAAGTATGTTAGATGGATTATGTAACTATCCGGCTTTTTTAACTGCTGAATCTTGACTACACTCGGGAGAGGCATTATGATGATAGAGCACCCTCTCCACCTCGGCATGGATGGCAAAGTCCGGATCATCTGTTTCCAATTTTTCATATAATGTTTCCAACTCCGCAATCCGCTCCTGGATCGAATCGATCAGCTTTTCAAAATGTTGACGACGTGAGCGAGCCCTGTTGAGTAACTGGTATTCGCTGTGCAATTCCTTTTGCACCTTGTAGTTGTAATTCATGATCTTTCCCTCTAATTCTAGTTGAGTAAAACCGTTTTTTTTATCTTGACTAAATTATGGAGTTCACCTCCGACAACTGGTGTCGGAGATGACTGCTTTTTTACTTTTTTCATGTTGGCAATATAACCAAGCATACATTAACAAAATGTATCAGAAGGTTGACAGACCGTGTCAGCAGTCAGACTTCAGGCATGTTTTTTGGAAAAAATTAAATTGGAGATTAATATTCAGGCAAATATTTGTCGCATCTGAAAGGGATAATAAAGGTAAGGTAGAAACTAATTTTCAGCAGGTAACTGGATTGGAACCCGATAGATTCGGACTATAACTCAAGCAGCATTATTAACTTTAAGCTAGGTCATTATCCTGCATATTTGGATTGCATCTTTGCAATTTCATCCAGAACTTGTTGACGGAAATCAGGTGGTGCAATCACCTCCGCGCAACCACCCCACTCCAGAATCTGGCGAAACAACCCTTGCCGACCATTCGTGTCAAAGTGCAATTCGATGATATCGTCTTCAAGTTCAACGGTTTTTGTCAAACCATCCCATTCCTGTTCCCTCACCCAGCGAGAAGCGGGAGGATCCAAGCGAATAATGGCTTGAATGGGTTCCCCTTTAATCACACCAAATCCACTAGAGATATATTCCGCCAGATTGAAATCTTGCTGAGTTTCAAAAGTTTCGTCCAGCATCACCAAATCAATCATTCGACCGTCGAAGTTAAATTCGCGGTAGTCCTGTCGGAGATGGCAGTAACCGACAAGACGCAAGGCATTCTCAGCCTGGTAGATGCCGTAAGGATCAACCATCCTGATGGTAACTTCTCCACTGCGTGTCGACTTATAGGTTAACTCCAGTCGCTGTTGACCAGTAGTTGCTTTCTGCGCAATCTGGATCATAGGAGAAACCCGCTTAAAATCCTTTATCGGTCTGGACTGAAAAACAATAAACTTGCGAATCTTTTCTAAGTATTGCTGGCTTTCAGGTGGGACAGCGGATCTAATCTTCTGCATGGCCCTAATGAAATCACTATAATATGGTGTTCCAGACAGAAAAGACAACATATCCTGGGCCAAGGTCAAGGACAAATACTCAAAAATATCCAGCGAAATTGAGGGAAATTCATAATGTTGCATAAAATGATATCGTTTTTCTCGGTTGTCAATTTCGTCCACAATCGGAAACCCCATTCGCGATAAGGTTTGAATGTCTCTCTCAATGGTGCGTTCGCTGACTTTCCGTTCCCAAACCAGTTCTTGCTTTGTAACCCCTATCGATCGACGGATAGCCTGTAGAATCCTCCATTGTCGTTCAACCTGCTCTTCATCAGGATTGTCAATAATATCCTTGTAGTCTGCTTCCATGTTTCTGCTCCTCTAGCACGCCCTAAATGGCCACTTTGACTGTCTTCAAATTTCGGCTGCGATCCCAAAAGGATAGGCTTTCATGTTGCTGAATATGCTGGTATAAACCATACGTTAAACGCACGTCCTGTTTACAATAAGAAATAACCGTCTCAAACAGGTAATTAGCCGAGTACCGGCAATACAGGTCACTGTGTTTCTGATCGAAATTGGTGTAGTTACCTGACCAGCCTCTTAGCAACTCGAGGCCCGCACGCCAGAATTCCACTGCCTGTTGACCCGACTCAAACAGTTTTGACTGGTTGAGCTGGCATTTGGTCAGATTGTTCAAACCGATCCGGTGCCCAGCTGCCCGAATAAAAAGCTGAAGTAAATCGCAGGACTTTGTCTGCCAGTTAGTGACATCAAACTTCGCTGATTCTAAAATTCTAAGATCGAAATGATCACCGTTAAAAGAAACGATTCTGTCGACACTATCAAGCCGATTCTGCACTTCGGTCTGGTCCAGAAAATCGCCGGCACACGGAAAATATGGAATCTCTGTATAGGGCGAAAACATGTAGAAATCCAGTTCTGAAGCTTCATTTGGCAAACCTATGACCAAAAGCGCCAGTCCAAAATCCCCCAGATTATGCCAACCTTGATCAACTTCATCCGACCAACGGGCAGTTTCTGTATCAATAACGGCGACTTTCATTAATACCTGTTAATGTTCCACCTTGGAACCAAGTAGAAGTTGATATAATCACGATTATATCAATTTGCTGGGGTTTCATCCAACATTTCCTTCATCTGTTCTTCCAACCGATAAAGATCCCAACCTCCTTGATCATTGATGATTGACCTCAGCATGGGTGGAATGTCTACTATGCTTTCCATGATATCTCTCAGCATCTCTGTCTGCTGTACGGATGCAATAAAATCTGATGTCGTGTTTTCATCTGTCTCCAGAATATCGCGAAGAATGATACCTCCTGTCCGAGAGGCTACAATCGGCTGCATCAGCCCTTCAACGTAAACTTTGGTCCGCCGACCGATACCTCGATCCTGTTCAATCGGTTCAATGCCAACGATAGCATCGGATCTGAAGTATTTCCCATAGCCAAACGGAACCATGTATCCATTTTGGATCTTCATGCTTGCTCCTTAATAGTTCTATGATCAGACATCCTACCAGAACCTGTGGTGGTTCATTTTCAGGCAGAAATTCAAGAATAACATATTTCCTAGAAGGGTATTTCGTCATTGGCAATGGTGGCAACATCAATATGAGTACCTCCATTATGCCGATCTTTATTGAGACTTTCAACAAACTGAAAAGTATCAACCAGAACATCATGCTTTGATCGCTTCTCACCATTCGGTGTTTCCCAAGTTCGGTAGCGAAGCCTTCCTTCCACATGGATAGGCGTGCCAATGGTGAAATACTGGTGAATGATTTGGGCGTTTTGGCCAAAAGCCTGTAGGTCAACAAAACAGACCTCTTCACGCCTATCACCAGTTTCCTTGTCCGTCCAGTTACGGTTGATTGCCATACCAGTGGAGATACTAATTGTTCCTGATGACAAGGTTTTCAGTTCGGGTTCGTGGGTGATACGACCCATGAGAATGGTTTTGTTGTAATTTGGCATTGTAATACCTCCTAATTTATTGTTTTATTATAAGTATCACTTTCGACAGGTGATGTCGAAGGTCGTATTTTTTGTTAGATCAATTGGCAAAGTTGATTCAGTTTATGATCACGTCGCATCTTTTGCAGGGCTCGGTTGGCAATTTCCCGTACCCGTTCACGGTTCAAGTTCAGTTTCCTGCCAATTTCAGCATAGGAATGTTCACAACCCGGTCGTCCATACCGTAACGAAGTCTGACAACAGCCGTTTCCTGAGAACGAAGTGAATCGACAACCACTTGAACAGTGTGTTTCCTTTCACGAACAATCAATTGTCGCAATGGGTCGATATACATCTTGTCTATCAGTGTGTCTTTATAGCTAAACGAGTTATCACCTTGACCACTGGAGGATTCCAATGAGACGTATGCCATTTGACTTCCCAGAACCTCGTAGATCCGGCTAAGGCTAGTATCGGCCTCCTCAGCAATTTCATCGATGGTAATAGATTTATTTGTTCTCTGCTGAAGCCTATCCTTAATCTTTTGAAGTTTCCTACGTTCTTCCGAAATGTAGACAGGGACTCGAACCTGGTCAGCCTGATTTTCGATAGCACGCCTTATAGTTTGCCGTATCCAGGGGTGGCATAGGTGCTAAATCGGTTGCCATATGAGTCATCAAATTTACCGATAGCTTTGATCATACCGATGACACCTTCTTGTAGTAGCAGGTCATGTGCTGACAGTACTACGCTTTCACCATATTCTTTTCTGGCGACGGAAGCCACTAATCGGAGATTAGCGTTGACAATCGTATTTTGAATAGAGAGAATTTGTTTGCACTTACGAAAAAATTTCCGCCACAAGATGTATTGAATCCCATTTTCGTCCAGTTGCTGTTCAATCTTTGGTAGAATAGTTGGCAGTTCCATTGGTTCCCACCACCATCGGCTTGATCTCTCCCTACCGGGTTTATTGCCGTCATTCGGTCTAGCAACCTCTGTGACAGATTTGGGAAACTGGTCAAACATCTCGTGGACATCCTGACGAACTTGAGAGAATTTTTGGAATAACTGTTTTTCATGTTTCACCGTTAATCAGTTGAAGCAACCAATCTGAGTAAAATAATAGTCTCTATCTCCAGTTCCAGAAAGTGTGAGTAGCATATTAGACTCCACTGATCTATCTATGGCTAAAGGTTCACCTGTTGGTTGTCCGACAAATTCCCTTTTTATACTAGGTGTATTCATGTCTATTCATCTCCATAGGTGAGGAAGATTTAAGCAATGCTATTCTAAAATATGGTTCATATTCTATACAGCAACGTCGTCAATGGATGTCGAAGGAGGAAAGATTATAGGCAAAATTTTGCAGTTGTTAGAAACCAGGCAAGAGGAATCAGCAAAACAACGGGACAAGATAGGGAAAATATTTTGCTGGGAACTTGAAGGTAAGTTATTCGATCAATGAAACTTTTGAGGATCCGTTTTCCAGCCTTATCTGGTATCCGTTAGGAAAGGCTCTAGCGATCTCCTCCTGATGGGTAACCAAAATTATTCGATCTAACAATCCAGTCAGGTTCTGCAATTCATCTATCAGTTCGCGCCTGCCAGCTTCATCAAGAGAACCAAATCCTTCATCAATGATGACAGTATCCAGATTTCTTTTATGTTTACTGGTGTATTGGCCAATTCCCAAAGCTAATGCCACGCTGACGCGGAAACGCTGAGAACCACTCAGCAGTGAGACCGGAATTAGCGTATTGCTTGCGTCCGAACCCGATTCATCTACCAGGCTGCTGTTATGCGCTACCAGATCAAGCGCCTTTTCCTGTCCACTATCGGCATCCTGATACTCTTGCCGAAGGCTGAGTCGAATTGTGCCAGAAGATATTCGGTCCAGCACTCGATTGGCATTTTCGACAATTCCGAGTTCTGCTTGACGTAGCAAATAACGTTGCAGTTTATCCCGCCCCAGAAGTGTTGATAAATCCTTGTAGAGACCTGCTTGTAGAGAAACTTTTTCCAATTGCTGTTGTAGCTTCTGATGTTGGTGACGTTGATGTCTTTTCTTTTCTAGCTCCAATCGCATTGATTCCAATTTGCGACTGAGTTCAGTTGAACGTCCCTCGATCTGCCGCATCTCCAATTGAAGTTGGCCAGCGTCTACTCTGGCTGCATCCGGGATTTCAGCCATATCAGCTACGATCTGTTCCAGACGAATCTGGTTTTTCTGCTGTGCCAATTGTACCTGTCGAAGTTGCTCCAGTTTCCGATCCATGCCTTTCAGAGACTGGTATTCGGTTTGCAGCAACGACAATTCGTCAACATTTAGGTGATGCATATCTGCTGGAATTTCTGCCAAAAGATCAGTAACTGTCTGCGCTATCATCTCCTTCTTGCTAGCCAGCAATTCGAGTCCTGACTGGGTTTCTCTTAACCTATTTTCGGCCTTTGAAATCCGATCTTCAACCGTCTTCTGATCCTTCTCCAACTTGGCACGTAACGATACCGATTGGTTGTGTTGTGCCTGTAATTGGCGTTCGCTTTGCTGATGCTCATTCAATACCTTTTCTCGTTTTTGCTGTTCTGTTTCAAAATGATCAGCCGTTAACGGCTGACCGCATGCGTTACATCCTGACTTACCATCCAGCGTGCGAAATAGCTCCAACAACCGACCAGCTTCTGCACACAAGGTTTTCGCTTCTGTTAATAGACTAGAATAATCCTTAACCTGGCTACGTTTGTTTTTCAGCTGATCTTTCGTTTGCCGCAATTCACCTAATTCTTTAGTCGCCTGCGCAATCAACTGGGTGTTTTTCTGGGCTTGACTGTCAATTTGAGAGAGATTCTGACGATCTTTTGCCAGTTTGCTGAGTTTTGGCAAATGCTTAGAAAGATAATCAAATCTTTTTCCACTCTTTTCAATCTGGTCAGCATTATCAATCACAGCTTTGGCATCACCCATTGATTGGATGATTTGGGATTTTTGCTGAGTCAAACGTGCCCATTGTTTGGCCTGAACCGCTATGGTAGAGAGATGAACCTGGCGCTTCTGCAACCGTTCCATCATAGTGGTTTGTTCGCTAATCTCAGATGAGAGTTGATCTAATTCGCTCTGGTCGATCAGTGAGCAATTTTCCATCTGCCCTTCAACCTTGTGTCTGCCAATTTCGGAAGCTTTCCGTTTATTGTCAGCTAGCTCAAATAACCGCTGATAGGCGGACAAATCAACAATTTGCGTTAGCATCTTATGCCGCTCAACCGGATTTTCCCTGATGAGTAAATCGGAATTCCCTTGCCCCAGCAGAACAGAAGCAGTAAAGGTCTGCAGATCTATGCCGATTTCGTTAGCTACCCAAGCGTCAAATCCAACTTTGCTGGAGGTATCAGGTACTGGTTCATGAGTATAAAGATCAACGACCTGGTAGGTTGCCCTTCCTTTTCTCGGCACGGTCTTTCGGATACGATACACGCGTTTTCCAGACTTAAAATCAAATTCGATTAGAAATTGGTCGGCATGAATGTTAATCATATCGCTGTTGTTGACACTTCGTTGGGTTTTACCATAAAGGGCGAAGGTGACCGCATCAAAAATAGCTGATTTACCAGAACCATTATCGCCGGTCAATACCCATATCGGTTTATCCTCGAAATTCAGTTCTGTCTCATTCCTGTAGCTCATGAAGCCTTCGAGTTTGATGCGAATTGGATTCATCCTAAATTCCTTCTTCCGCCAGCAATTGATCAACAAGTTGCAGGATTTCCCTGCCCCGCGGATGGTTGATCAAGTTCGAGCCTAGGTATTTTTTGACAGTTTCAGCGATATCTTCGATCCGTTGCAGGTTTTCTTCCATGTTCTCTCGGTTTAATTGATTTGTGTTGACAAATTCACGACCATACCATCTGGGAAGGATGTTCTCAATTTCCTTAGCCATCTGATAGTGGTTGCGTTCTATTGAATTGTAATTGAGTGTGTAGTGAACCAAGGCTTTACTGGAAGGATGGCAAATCGCGGCTAAATTGCTAATATCAGATTCGTCAATTTCAATACGGTAAATAGGATCACACTCTATCGGCAACAAAACCGGCTCCGACACGAGCCCGTGCGGATCAATTTCAAACAGTACCACGCTCTTGTCATCCTCCATCTCACCAGCATCCAGCCGAACCACAGACCCCGAATAGCGGACATGACTGGCTCGGATGTACTGTGGTTTATGAATATGACCAAAAGCGACGTAATCCCAGTCATCGACAAAATTCGAGACGTCCATCAGCACCTCCTCACCTTCGGCCATTCGATAGGCGACACGAACTGATGAACCAATGTCATGAATATGGGCAACCAGAACTTTTGGCAGTTGCGGATTGAGACTCGATTGAATCTCAGCCAGTTTAGCTTTAAAACCATCAAGAATAGCCTTATTTTTTTCAGCTACAGTTTTATAGTGCAAGGCTTTGCCGCAAAGATAAGCATGAGCCGTTGGATAAGGCATCAAAGCGAATTGAACGCCATCAACCAAGATTGATTCCGGTTCAGGTGCCAGATGGAATCTACCCCGTTCAACGATGGCCAAATCAAGCGTGTCACGAAGCGCTTGAATGAAGATCTCGTGGTCGTGATTACCGGAAACAGCGATGATTGTTCCACCCGATTGTAAAAACGGCAGAAAAATTCGTTTTATTTTACCAATGGAAGATTGAATTTGGGCTGGCCGATTTCGATAATTGAAGAGATCTCCGGCGACAATCATAACATCAACACTATAAGTTTTCAGATAACCGTCGATCTTCTCAAGTGATTGAATAATCTCCTCGCCTCGGTCGACCCGCCCGAGATAGTCGCCCATGTGCCAATCGGCTGTATGCAAAATTTTCAAACGCGGTCCTTCCTAGAAATAGCATTGCATGATGCAGATATTCTACCATCAATTTGCGGATTCAGCATTCTTGATCTGATAAACATCTGCAGGATTAAATCCTTCATACTACTAGTTCAGGCAACTGACTAATTGATAAACCCGATAATCTCTAACTTAATGGTAACGCAAATTTAAATAGGATCTATCAAGAAAAAACGTAAGACCCACACCCAACCAGATTGGTTAGAGCGGCAAGTAGGAATGAAGTGGGATATCATCGTTAGAGTGCCAACACCGAAAACTACATCCGCACTGAGGAAACCAATAAATGGCTAGTTGCAATCCCAAACTGTCTAAGGACTATTGACAACTCATAATGACAACCAAATTGTAAAGGTCCCAATCGAACTCCTGATTTCCCCCTTTTTGAATTGTTCTTTCTGAGAATAATGGGTGTGGAATTCGCTTTCTTAACTCGTTCCCTTAGGGAGGCACATACTCCCTATCAGCATCACCAGATAGGATCTTGGAATAAGCCCGGGGCTACTTTGCAATCATGAACCTGTCCACCTGTTATTTCAAACTCGATGGGTCAACTGAAGGGATCAACCGCCATATGGATTTTGCTGCTATTGCTAGTCACTGACTTTATGGCATAGATTCATTTAGATCTAACAGCCTCAAGTGGACTTAGTTATCCCATCCTTTTTACCCAGAGTTGTCTCAAGGAAATCTCTTGCCTTATCTGCATAGCCCCATATAACATAGGGTTCTGAAAACTGCCAGTGCTATATATTCACCTACCGTTGTTTTGTCTGCTGCATAAAATGGATTGTAGTGTCCTATGTGCGATAGGAAAAGTGGACAAAACCTATCAAAAAATGTGGAATCTTAATGGTTTTTCTACCTTTTACGCCTGTTAAAGATTATGAATCGGTCAATTAAACCCGTACCTGTTCAGCCGAATCCACGGCAGATCCGATGGCACGCAATCTGGATTGGATTGGGACTTGTTCCTATCAACAATTACTGGGTTTTCGCCTCGCTGCGCTGGGATCAGGGTTTTCCCACAACAATGTCGATTTTCTTCAACGTGATCTTTATTATTACACTGTTGGTGACATTGAACTACGCTATCAAACGGCTTTTGCCGTCTTACGCACTGACCCAGGGTGAATTGCTGACGCTGTATACCATGTTGTCTGTTGCTTCAGCCATCTGCGGGCACGATCTATTCGAGGTCATCATTACCAATATTTCAACTGTCGGTTGGCTGGCATCTGAGGAAAATGAGTGGGCAGTTCTATTTCATCGGTATTTGCCTGACTGGTTGGCGTTGACGGACAAAAACCGTTTGACTGTTTACTTTACCGGCGAATCCAGTCTGTATTTGCCCCGGCATCTTCAATTATGGTGGCGGCCGATCCTCTCCTGGTCGGGATTCATTGGCCTGCTTCTGTCTACTGCTTTTTGCATCAACCTCATCTTACGGAAACAGTGGATCGAAGTAGAGCGACTTAGCTACCCGATTATCGAATTACCTTACCAACTGACTTCACCACATTTTTTCCAAAATCGCTGGTTATGGTCAGGAATCATTCTGGCAGGAGGGATGGATTTTTTCAACGGGTTGCATTTTCTATACCCATCTCTGCCTGGATTCGGGGGCGAATTTTATGACCTCAGTCCGTTATTTTCCACCAAACCATGGGATGCAATTGGTTGGACACCGATTGTCATTTTCCCGTTTGTAATTGGATTGGCATATTTTATCCCACTTGATCTTTCTTTCACCTTCTGGTTCTTTTATATCTTCTGGAAATTTGAGATGGTTATCGGCAGCACTCTGGGACTTCAACAGATTGCAGGGTTTCCCTTTATCTTTGATCAATCGTTTGGTGTTTGCCTGGGTGTGTTATTGATGACGTTGTGGAGTGGCCGTCGTCATCTAGGCTATGTCATTGCCAAAGCCTGGCGTGGTCAGGAACCGATCTCCTACCGGTTCGCTGTGCTTGGGTTGATCATTGGGGGGTGCCTGCTAATCGGATTTTGGTGGGCAGCAGGAATGTCGTTCTGGGTGGCAATTCTCACCATCATCATCCATTTCATGACCATAACGGTAATCACCCGCGTTCGGGCCGAGTTGGGGCCTCCAATTCATGATCTGCGTTCGATGGGCCCGGATGTCATATTACCCAAGATCTTCGGTATGCGGACTTTGGGTGCCAGAAACCTCAGCCTGTTTTCACTCGTCTACTCGTTTAACCGTGCCTATCGTGGAAATGCAATGCCGCATCAACTGGAAGGACTAAAGTTGGCTGAACGCACAAGCATCCCTTCGCATCGGCTTTCCATCGCCGTGATGCTGACAATTGTGCTCAGTCCGCTAATAGCTTTTTGGGTGGCGCTACATATCGGTTATCAATCTGGTGCTATTGAGGTGTGGTCAGGTTCCATTTTTAACCGAACACAAAGTTGGCTGAACAATCCCAGACCAGTCGATACAGCGGCCATCACGGCAATGATCTGGGGCTTGATCTTCTCTTTCCTGATGACGCTGGTACGGCTACGTCTTCTTTGGTGGCCTCTGTATCCAGTCGGATATGCCATCTCCGGCACCTGGGCAGTCAACTTCTTCTGGTTTTCAGTCTTAATCAGTTACCTGATCAAGTGGTCTATCCTCCGCTTTAGCGGTCTGAGAACATATCGCCGTGCTGCTCCTTTCTTTCTGGGGTTAGTCCTAGGTGAATTCATGGTCGGGAGTATGTGGGGGCTGCTGGGTATCTTTCTGCAAAAACCGATGTACCGATTCATTTGGTGAAATGAGATGCCAAGCACAACATGATTTCAACTCTAGGATAAATTAATTAACCAAGATTATGTCTCGGAAAGCCATCATTGATAAAAAGGCGTCTCCCTTTGTTTCTCGGCTCTGGTTTATCTATCTGGTTCAATTGGTGACGGCATGGTGCTGTGGAAGTAGATCTGCACGGTCAGGTACCGATCAATTTTCCCAACTCTGGATAAAGTCTGGCAAATCGAAATTGGCTGGCATGTTAGTCAGTTGGTAGCGTTCAACTCTGGATGAAAGATCCGAAACCGCGCGATCGGTTTCTTTTTGGATTAGGTCATAGAGAATTGAAAACCGTTGCCAGATCAGATTAGCTTCATCTGCCGTGAAACGTTGAGCAAAATCTTCAAACAGATAGAAATTGAGTCGGTGCTCCGAAATTGCGCTGACACGTTCCTCAACTGACATTTTCTGAACTTCAGACTGTTTCAAAGTCCGTACTTTATCCGCCAATTTGGAAAGGAACACCAGGCAAACCATCCTTCCTTTTTCTCCCGGATGCAAAGTGTAGATCCCTTCCAGAAAGGGGTCCGACTCTTTGGCTGCTACCGCCCGAAAGATCGATTCCACTAAGTCACACTGGGCGGAATGAAGTTGAAAAAAATGAGTAAACTGATCGACGATCCCACTGGATAATTTCTTAGCAAAGTCGGGTTGCCAGTAATAATGGTTTACAATTGGATAAACCGGGCTGCCAAAAGCGCGGTAACCGAGATGAATGGTTCGGCGCAGTTTGGTGCTGTAGTTGCTACCCCAGTGGAGCATAATATGGGTGTAGACCACACCATCGCCGGCTTTCAGTTCTACGGGAATGCCGCCTGAAAATGGCTGTTGGGAGTGGGTTAACAGGTGCTGATGTTCTTCCGCTGTGTTGGGACGACGGTGGCTACCAGGCACAACCCAAAACACATTATCGTCATAGAGTGGGATGTTCCATTGTACGTAACCGGGCGCGTTTTTTATCATATCCATCTGCATCCCGTTCAAGGGTGCTTGATGCACAGGATCAATATCACGATGCCAACTGGCTGGTCCATGATCTTTAACCGGACTACACATCAACGCCATCAGCGTAACGGCAACGTCCGTGGCAGACATAAGTTGTTGACTGACACCCAGCGTATTCTGGTGCAGGCAAAACTGTACCGTGTCATCGGTCGCTTGATCCACTACCTCATTGAAAAAAACTCTCGGTTGCGCGCTAGTTTCCCAAACACCACCGGGTGGATCCTCAGGGTTACGTTCTTCTGCCCAGACAATTTTTTGCCGTTCAACCAGAGTTTCAAAGCTGTGACGCAGATGGTCTAACTGTTCAGGCGGTATAACCTGTGGTAAAATAATGTAGCCATTTTCGAGCAGTTGCGTTGGATTCACTTCCATGATTGCCTCCTTAACCGTGTAAGCTGATCTGTGTCAGCAATTTTATATTGACTTTTGTAAATAGATCAAGGGGTTCGAAACAACCGGTGAGGCTGAATGTAAAATTTAGAGTTCAGTATTGATATGTTTCGCTAGAAAGGTATAATGATATCATTTCAAACACAAGATGGCAGTTTTTTTGGCAAGATCTATGATACATAAAGGAGAATTATCATGTCCAGTAGCCCAATTATGGCTGGCCAACCCTTCAGCCCAGAGAAGACCACACAGATTGCCGAGCAGTTCTTCCGTGATGGTTATGTGTATATTCCAAACGTATTGAATCCGGAAGAAGTCTCCACCCTCCGAGACAGGACTGACCAGCTGCTCGACGATCCAGATTTGATGGAAAGCACCAATCCGAATCTTGCAGATGTCAGGTATGTTCAGTTGGGGAAACATCAAACAACCGGTGAGGATCTACCCTTTATCCTCAGAAATACCATTGAACTGGATCAGATGTTTCGGGACATGCTGCTCCGTGAACCGATCTTCAGTTTGGCCGAAGCTATCGTCGGAACCAATTGCAAGTTTTGTGGACAGAATGTCCTGCGTAACAAGCCGGGGTTGTCTATTGACAGCTGGCATGTTGACGGAGAGGTGCATTTCCCTTTACCCGACAGTATTGAACAGTATGACCCGCGGATTCGAATGCGGGTAATGTGGTTTACAGTGCAGATGGCCTTGAGCGATATTGAACTGATTGAACACGGCCCGACACAATACGTACCGGTCAGCCACTATTCCGGTCGAAACCCCAACAATCAGGAAAATCCAGAGTTTGAAGGCAACAACCCCGTCTCCATATTTTGTAAAGCCGGTGACATTTATCTGCAAGATCCAATGTGCTGGCATCGTGGGGCACCCAATAACTCAGACCGTACACGCTATATCCTTCAATCGCAGTACGCAGCACCATGGGCCTACTGGCGCTTTAGCCTCTGTAACCGCGTACCAGTAGAGGAAGAAGCGCTACAAACAGCCAGTGATCAACTCCTAAATTTACTGGGTAGGCCTCGACCAAACGGCGCTTAGAATCTCGAGTTCTGATATTA